>CAZKPC010000027.1:0-8059 GCA_964554565.1 uncultured Halobacteriales archaeon | reverse complement strand
TCGACCCGAGCGTGACGGCGACGAGGGAGAGCCCGACCAGGAAGACGCTCCAGCGAGCCCAGCGCTCACCAAGCGGATCCATCCCAACCATCGGCGATAGCGGGGCGATTGCGGCCCAACGGCTTTAACCCACGCATCGGTCGAGGGGACGCTAAACCGAGTCGGAGCAGCGGGGCGTCGAGCACCTTTGGACGCATCGGGCGTCCGGCGGGCGGCCGGCGTCGGTCCGCGGAACAACGGCGGTCCGGCCAGGGCGCCTCGCCACAGCGATCTCAGCCCCCTTCGAGGCAGGATCCGCCGGTTCAATAATCGGAACCCTCCGGATGAATAAGGGATTTCCTCTGGCACTCCGGCGCGATGTGAAAACTACTCCGTCGACCGATCGAAGTCGAGCTCCGCGAGCACGCTGTCCCACTCCGGCCCTTCCGGCTCCTCGTCACGCTCGCCGCTTTCGAGGACCGATTTCGACCAGAGCAATCCGGATCGGGAAGCAACGTCCGCGGCCGGCGTCCCGCAATGCGGGCACTCGGCCTCGGTAAGCAGGCCGAGGTCCACCGTCTGTTCGCAGGTTTCGCACTCGGCCGTCCGGACGCCGAGCTCCGCGGCGGCCTCCTTGAGCGAATCCACCCGGGCTCGTTCGTGATGGGCCGAAACGACGGGCTCGAGGTCCCGGAGCACGGACGCGATGACGGCCGTGCGGTCGTCGAGGTCGTCGACTTCGCCGAAGAGGTATCGCAGCACCTCCGCCGCATCGTCCAGCTCGGCCTCGTGTTCGGAGACGGAGTGCTGCAGTTCCTGGAAGTGGTTCGCGTGGTCGTCGATCGTCGACTCGAATTGCTCGAGCCGGTCGCGATTGGTCTTGACGTAGCCGTCGAGCGCCTGGAGCTTCTCGGCGACCGTCTCCAGGGTGTCCCCGAGGTTCCCGAGACGGTCGGTCTGAGCGTCGAGACGGCCATCGATTTCGGTGACGTCCTCGGTCTGCTCGGACAGCACCGAGTCGAGCCGGTCGACCTCAGCCTCGACCGCCTCGAGCATGGCCTCCAGCTCCGACAGCCGGTCCGTCATCTCGGCCTCCATCGCGTCGAACTCGGCCGAGTCGACGGGCTCCTCGAGGTGTCGATCGGGGTCCTCGCCCGGCGTCGACCGCTCGTCCCGGCTCGCGGTCTGTCCCTCCCGGGCGGCCTCGAACTGCTCCCGGAGTTTCCTGCGGACCGGCTCGAGCGGCTCAGCCGGGTGCTCGGACTCCGGTGACGCGGTACGGGTCCGTGGATGAGCCCCGGTCTCGCCGATCCCGTCGATGGACTCGACCATCTCGACCAGCCGCTCCCACGACGGCCGCTCCGGGTCCGCCGCGCGGCGCGGTTCGATCGACCGGGCGTCCGCCACCAGCTCCTCGAGCATGGCCCGGATCCGGTCGTTGTCCTCGCCGGACGCCATGACGGTGAACTCCTCGGCCGCCAGCTCGTCGGAGAGGTCCTCGAGGGAGACGTCGTCCAAATGGCGCGCGAGCTCGTCCAGGATCCAGTAGGAGGACATGAGCCGGGCCCGCACCGCTTCCGCCGGTACGCCTTCCGCATCGGCGACGTGGTCGATCCAGTCCTCGAAGGTGGCTTCCGTCGGATCGACCCCGGGCCCGTCGCGATCGTCGGGGCCCGAAGGGGAGTCATCAGCGTTCTGCATGAGTCACCATGGTTCGTGTGTACCGCCGGCTTTCCCAGGATACGGGAATGCCCCGGTAAAGGGTGATGCCTTCATGTGTCGGTACATACGCCCGGGGCCCCGGCAATATCGCCCGCGACCCGGGCCAGGCGGGCGGTTCTGGACGGTCCAGAGTCAGCGCAGGCGGTCACGGAACCGACCCTGTCGAGATGGCTGGGCCCGCCGGCCGCCTCCCGGGGCCGGACCGGTACCCTGACAGGTGCTTTAATCAGTGGCTCCGTCGAACGCCCGTTCATGTCCGGAGCCCACGGCTGTCGACCGAGTCGCCGGCGGTAATCCCATGCACGAGATCGAGCGGCCACACCACAGTCCTGACCCCGCCTCGGCCGACATCGAGGTGCTGCTCGTCGACGACAACGAGCAGTGGGCCCGGTTCCTCTCCGAGGAGATCGAGAAGGGGTCCGACCGGATCTCCGTCGCGGTCGTCCACAGCGCGAACGAGGCCCTTACCGCACTGAACACCGGGGGCGGCATCGACTGCATCGTGGCGGACTACCGGATGCCCGAGATCGACGGGCTCCAGCTGCTCGATCGGGTGCGGGAAGAGCAGCCGGAACTGCCCTTCATCCTCGTGACGGGCGCGGGCAGCGAGGACATCGCCTCCGAAGCCATCGACCGCGGGGTCTCGGACTACCTGATCAAGAACCCCCGATCGGACCAGACCAGCGAGTTCATCAACCGGATCAGCACCGCCGTCGACCAGTACCGGCTCCGGACCGCCGTGAGAGAAAGCGAGGAGCGGTACCGCCAGGTCGTCCAACAGAGCCGCGACGCGATCGCGATCTTCGACGCGCCCGAGCACCTCCGGTTCTGGAACGACCGGCTGCTGGACCTCACCGGCCGGACCGAGAGCCAGCTCCTCGAGGAGGACTTCGTCGCCAGCTTCGTCTACCCCGACGACCGGGCCGACCTCCGGGAGAAGCTGTCCAAGTGGATCGAGGACCGCACGGAGGGGGTCCTCCACCACGCTCGGATCGTCACGCCGGACGGGGCGCTCCGGGACTGTGAGTTCACCGGCGGCGGCATCAGCCACCAGGGCACTGAGGCGGCCCTGGTCTCGATCCGCGACGTCACCGAGCGCCGCCAGCGCGAGCGCGAACTCGAGTGGGAGCGCGAGCTCAACCGCACCATCCAGCGGGTCCTGATCGAGTCCCGGACTCGCGAGGAACTCGAACGCTCCGTCGCCGAGCACCTCCTGGACTACGGCTACCGGCTGGTGTGGTTCGGCGAACCCTCCGGCGGCGGGACCGCGGTTCGCATCGCCGAGGGCGAAACGGCCTACCTCGACGCGATCGACCCGGCCGCGAGTGATGACCTCGGCGATCGGGAGCCCGGGGTCTGGGCCGCCGCCTCCGGCGAACCACAGTTCATCGACGACTTCTCGGCGCTGTTCGAGACTGCCTGGCGGGACGCGGCCCTGGAACACGGCCTGCAGGCCGGCGCCGCGCTGCCGCTCGCGCACGCCGGCGTCTCCTACGGGCTGCTGGCGGTGTACGGCGAGGCGGCCGATCCGTTCGACGCCACCGAGCGGCGGCTGCTGACCCAGCTCGCGGACACGGTCTCGTACGCGGTCCACAACATCGAGACCGAGCGCGCGATGAGCGCCGGGACCACGATCGACGTCGAGCTCGAGGTGACCGGCGCGGGCTACTACCTCGTCGACATCGCCGGCTCCGCCGAGTTCCGGGCGGACGAAGGCGAGTTGACCGTCCACGGCGCGCTGCCCTACGGCGACGACCGGACGCTCCAGTACGTCTCCGTCGAGGGGCTCAGCCCCGAGCGCTTCGTCGAGCTCGCCCGGGAGCGGCCGGCCGTGGCCGACGTCCGGCAGCTCACTGACGACGGCGAGCCGACCGGCCGGGTGCAGGTCATCCTCGAGGACCCGACGCCGGAACGCCAGCTCATCACCCACGGCGCGATCGTCCACGCGACGACGGTGCGGCCCCACGGCGCGGTGCTCGACCTCGAGCTCCCGGCGACCGCCGACCTGCGGGAGATCGTCGAGAGCCTGCGCGGCCGGTTCGATGCGGTGTCGGTGCTCTCGCGCACCGAGGCGGCGGTCCCGGAGGCGGCCGAACAGCGGCCGCGGCAGATCGATCTGGATTCGCTGACCGACAAACAGGCGATGGCGCTCGAGGCCGCGTTCCACCACGGGTACTTCGAGCAGCCACGCCGGAACTCGGCGACCGACGTGGCCGAATCGCTCGACATCTCCCACTCGACCTTCCTGCAGCACCTCCGGACGGCCCAGCGGAAGGTGTTCGGCGACCTCTACGCCTGAGCGGGCGGTCGGCCGACGGGGTCGCCCGGATCAACCAGCCAGGCGGCTGACGGATCCCCCGGGCGAGCACGGTTCGGAACCGGGGGCGACGGTCGGTTCCGCGTTTGATACCTTCATATTACGGTTCGATCCAGCCAGCCCCGGCTCTCCGGCCTGTTCCGCCCTTTCAGACGGGGCCCGACGGACCTCAGCGACCGACGACCCGCCGCTGGACCCCGCGGGCCAACCCCTCGATGAGGGCCAGGATCACCGCGAGCGTGAGCCAGACGGGCCAGGCCATCGGGAAGCCACGGGGCGACCCGCCGGCGGTGATCCCGATGGCCGCGCCGCCGGCCACGACGGCCAGCACGAGTAGCGGCGACAGCACCCGGTGTCTGAGCCGCAGGTAGCCGACCAGCAGGCCCCCGACGATGCCGCCGAGGGCCGCGTAGACGAGAAACGACGGCTCGCTCACGGGATCGCCGAGCAGGACCGACGGCACGAGCGAGAGGACCGCCAGCAGGAGGCCGGCGAAGAAGCCGTAGGCGAGCGCGGCGAGGTGGCCGATCTGGGTCGTGGCCGGTCCGGGGCTGTAGCCGCCCGTCCTGCTGCGCGTGGCGGCCTCGAGGACCGCGAGCCCGATGACCGAGACGAGCAGCAGCGGGCTGGCCCCGACGAAGCGCGAGAGGATCGGCTCCCCCTCGATGATGACGGCGGACCCGACGCTGACGCTGGTCACGCCGGGCGCCAGCAGGGCCCAGCCGGCCCCGCCGAGGACGCCGAGGACCGCCACCCCCGGCGCCACGAGCAGGCGATGGGTCCGCAGCCAGCCGACCAGCGCTCCCAACACGGCCAGCACGACGGCGCCGACGGCCACGCCGACCATGCCCGACGGCCGCTGGGGGATCGGATACCCCTCCGCGAAGCCCACGACGCCGACGACCGCCGGGAGGCCGACGATCGACAGGACGACCGGGAGGAACGACCGCTCGGTCGCCGCCTCGGCACTCATGGCAGGCCCTCCGCGAGGGTCGCCGTGATCTCGGGCCAGGACCGTTTCGCCGCCTCCGCCAGGCCCGAGGGCGTCCCGCCCAGGGCCAGATCCGTGCCGGGCGGGAACCCGGGGATGGAGGTCAGTCCGGTCGTCGGCTGATAGGGGAAGGAGATGCCGTGGCCGGCGGTCGGATACGACAGGAACCGGGTCGGCGCCGCGGTCTCGCGGGCCTCCAGGCGCTCGGCGGCGATCCGGGCCAGCTGGACCGATGGCCACAGCGCGTCCTGGCCGCCCGCCACGAGCGTGACGGGGCCGTCGATCTCCTCGACCGGGATCGTGGCGGACTCGAGGCGCGCCTGGCTCTCCCGCTCGAGGGGGAGCTCGTAGGTCGGCCGGAGCGAGACCGCCTCGCCCAACGGCCAGGAGACGAGGTAGTCGGCGATCACCTCGAGCGGGAAGGCCGTCGGCAGGTAGTCGACGGGGGCGCCACCCAGCGTCCAGGAGGAGGTCTGCTCCCGGCCCTGGGTCAGCCCGGCCCAGACGACCCCCGATGGGGCGATGGCCACGACGGCGCCGACCCAGTCGTAGGTCGCGCCCCCGAGGAGCGCGTACTCGGCACCCTTCGAGGTGCCGAACAGGCCGATCCGGCCCTCCGCGACCGCGTCCAGCTCGGCCATCCACGACCGGGCCCGGTCCAGGTACTCGACGGGCACCTCGGCGAGCTGGTCGGGCAGCGGACCCGGGTCCCCGAAGTACTGCGGCGCGAACACGGCGTAGCCGCGGGCGGCGAGCAGCAGGGCCGTGCCGCGGTCGGGCGTCCCGCCCGAGCCGTGCAGCGCGATGACGCCGGGGAACGGGCCGCCGGTGCCCGGATAGAACAGCTGGCCGACGAGGCCGTCCGGCGAATCCTCGACCTGCACGTCGACGGGGCCGAACTGCCGCCGGACGACCTGTCGGTCCAGCTCCCGGCCGCGCCGACGGGCGGTGATCGTCAGCTCGTGGCCGCTCTCCGGCGGCACGAAGATCGATTTTTCCCGGCCCGCGGGCCGCATCGACCAGACCAGGCCCATGGCGTGGAGGCCCTCGTAGGTCCCCGCAACCGGCGTCTGGGTGGCCGGCGAGACCCGCCCGTCCTCGTCGGCCTCGAACCGGGCGAAGGAGCCCCACGTCGTGCCGTCGCGATCGGTGGCCTCGGCCGTGAGCAGCACGGTCGCCCCGGGCTCGAGGCCGGTGACCCGGATCGTGAGGCGGTCGTCGTATCGGGGCTCGGTCGGCGTGACCTGGAGCGTTGGCCCGGCGGGCTCGTCGCTCTGGGCCCGGCCGGCCATGGGCACGCCGGCCAAACTCCCCCCGGCGACGCCGAGCAGCTCGAGCAGCCGGCGGCGGGTTTGGCGGCCCGCCGGGCGCTCCTCGGTCGACCGGCCGCTGGCCCCTCGCATGCCAATCGAACCGCGGAGCGCACACTTGTAGGTTGAGGTCCTGCGGTCGGCTGGGTCCCGATCGGATCCACGGCCGTCACTCCACTACGACCCCGGGTAAGCCACCGGAACGGTCACGGCACAGGCGCCGGAAGCTCGGAGCGATGTCTGAACTGGAGTCGTTCCGCGAGCAGCTGGCCCACGTGGAGGACGTCCTGGTCCAGGCCGAGGAGGCGGTCGACGGGTTCGTCTTCACGGCCCAGGGCGAGCTCGACGAGGAGGACGCGATCCGGACCACGATCGGGACCAACCCGGCGGCCGACGAGCTCGATCCGACGGCCCTCCTCGGGAACGCGCTGTTCGTCCTGGCCGAGCAGACGTCGACCCACCCGGCGGTGCTGGGACACGCCGCGGTGCAGCAGGCCATCGAGCTCCGAAACCGGAGCTGAGGGTCGCGTATATCGCAGAGGCGGGCCGCCGTCTCCCGCATCGAACCCGCCCGTCAGCCGAACGGTCGCCAGCGGTCGGCCAGCTCGACGGCGAACACCGCCGCGGCCTCGCCGTTGTCGTAGTACTGCGAGACGATGTGGTGGGGCTCGAAGCCGAACCGTCGGTAGAGCGAGATGGCCGCGTCGTTGGAGCGCCGGACCTCGAGCTTCGCCCGGCGGACGTGCCGGCGGTCCAGCACCCCGAGGGCCCGGTCGAGCAGGCGCGTGCCGAGGCCCTGCCCCCGATAGGCCGGGTGGACGGCGAAGTCCTTGACGTGGCCCGCGGGCTCGCCGTGGTGGGAGACGGTGTCGGCGACGATGAAGCCGGCCACGCCCGTCCCGGTGTCGGCCACCAGGAACCCGGGCTGGCCGAGGAAGCCCTGGAAGGCGTCGAACGGCCAGGGCTGGGGGAACGATTCGCGCTCGATCCGGGAGACCGCGAGCAGGTCGGCGCGCTCGGCGGGCCGGACGGTGATCCCGTCTCGAGTCGCGTCGCCGGGCGCGGTCGTCGTCACGGACCGGCCTTCGCCGCTGGCGGGCATAAGCCCGTTGGGCCGAACGTTCAAGGCCGCCGCCGGCAGAGCGGGACCGATGTCGGCGCTGACGGCCACCCTCAACCTGCTCGTCGACGCCGCGCTCGGCGCCTGGCTCGGCGTCATGGCGTTCTTCTCCTTCGTCGGGGCGCCCCGGGCGTTCGCGATCTACGGCGACGAGGGCGGACGCTACGTCAACGACGTGTTCCCGCGGTACTACCGGCTGGGGGGCGGCCTCGGCGGGCTCGCGTTCCTGGCGGCCCTGGCCCGGGGCGCGCTTGGGGGGTTTGACCTGACCACAGCGGTGCTCGTCGTCGCCGCCGGGCTGGCGGCGCTCCTCCCGGCCTACTCGCTCGCCGTCCTCGTGCCCAAGATGGAGGCGGCGGGCGAGGACGCCTTCGAGGAGTACCACCGGCAGTCGGTGCTGCTGAACGGCCTGGCGATGCTGGCGGCCGCGGTCGGGCTCGTGGCCGCCCACTGGCCAGCGTAACCGACGCCGCGCCGGCCGTCGATCAGCGGTCGCGGGACCGGCGAGCCGCCGAGGCGTCACGACCCGCATCGTCGAGGCGGGGCAGGTAGTCCGCGAGGCCCGCCAGGAGGGCGCCTTCGTCACTGACGGCCGCCCGGTCGAAGTCCCGCGTCGGGAG
>CAZKPC010000026.1:0-25363 GCA_964554565.1 uncultured Halobacteriales archaeon | reverse complement strand
CGTAGTTGGCCGGATCGCCGAGCCCGTAGATGGCGGAGACGGAGGCCACGACGATAACGTCATCCCGGGTGAGCAGCGACCGGGTCGCCGAGTGCCGGAGCCGGTCGATCTGCTCGTTGATCGATGCGTCCTTGTCGATGTAGGTGTCGGTTTGCTCGACGTACGCCTCCGGCTGATAGTAGTCGTAGTAGGAGACGAAGTACTCGACCGCGTTGTCCGGGAACAAGCTCCGGAACTCCTCGTAGAGCTGAGCGGCCAGCGTCTTGTTATGGGCGATGATCAGCGTCGGGGTCTGGATCTGCTCGATCACCCAGGAAACCGTGTTGGTTTTGCCGGAGCCGGTGACGCCCAGGAGCGTCTGTTTCTCCAGGCCGTCCCGAAACCCCTGGGCCAGCTGCTCGATGGCGTCGGGCTGATCCCCGGCGGGGTCGAAGGGGGCATCCACCCGGTAGGGCCGGTCCACGCCGGGTTCGTCTGGCGAGAGCGCCCCGGAACCGGTGTCGCTCACGATACCGTCGGTACGGCGGCGGGCCACTTGAGGCGATTGCTTGGCTGATCACTCCCTATCGGGGGTGACGGACGCGTTTCCGGCGGGGGCGGTCCCGAGGACGAGCCGAATGGCGCCGACACGATCCGATCGGGACCGGCCATAGAGGAGATACCAGGCGACCCCGCCGAGAAGGATCGCGAGCGCGCCAAGCAGCGGCAGGATGCCCATCTGGGTGAGCAGTGCCACGCCGCCGAGAAAGCCAACGATCTGCAGGTACGGGTAGGCCGGAGCGACGAACGACGGCTCGTAGAACTCGGCCCCGCTCTCCCGGAACGCCACGACAGCGATGTTCACGAGCGAGAACACGAGGATCTGAAACGCGCTGGCCAGTTTGGCGAGCTGGACGACCGGAACAAAGGCGATGAGCGCCAGCAGCACGAGGCCGGTGAGAACGATCGCGTTCCGGGGCGTGCTGTACCGTCGGTCGATGGTCGAGAACACCGAGGGCAACAGGGCGTCCCGGCTCATCGCCAACGGGAACCGCGAGGACGCGAGAACGCCGGCGTTCGCCATGCTCGTGAGGGCCAGCACCGCGACGATTGAGATCACCACGACCCCGAACCCGCCGAACAGCGCCGCGGCACCGTCGGCCATGGGCGTGAGCGTCGGCCCGCCGTCAGGCCCGCCATGAATCAGGGCGCCCGGCTCGTTCAGACCCACGACGACGGCCACCACACCGGTATAGAGGACCATCATGAGGCCCATCGATAGCAGGATCGCCCGCGGCAGGTTCCGGTCCGGGTCGGCCACTTCCTCGGCCACGGAGGCGATCTTGGTGACACCCGCGTAGGACACGAAGACGACCGCGGCCGCCGTGACGATGCCGCCCGAGCCATGGCTGGTCAGCGGCGTAAAGCGGGCCGTGTCGGCACCGAACACGCCGTTCGCTACGTAAGCGAGCAGGGCGGCCACCACCGCTGTCACGATGATCGCCTGGAGCCGCCCGCTCTGCTCCGTCCCGGAGATGTTGAGCACGATGATGCCCGCCCCCAGCGCCAGCGCGACTGCCTTGACCCAGCCGGCGGGAATGGGTACGAAGAGGAGGAGATAGGCCCCGAGCCCGACGAGCGCGAACGAGCTCTTGAACACGAGCGAGAACCAGGCGCCGATACCAGCCACCGTGCCGAACAACGGACCCATCGCCCGGTCGATGTAGAGGTAGGTGCCGCCGGACTCCGGCATCGCGGTGGCCATCTCGGCCTTCGACAGCGCGGCCGGCAGCACCAATACCCCCGCCAGGAGATAGGCTAGCACCACCGCCGCACCGGTTTCCTTGAAGCCGACGGCGGGCAGGACGAAGATGCCGCTGCCGATCATGGCCCCCATGCTGATCGTCACGGCTGAGTAGAGCCCGAGATCTCGTTCGAGGTCCTCGCTCATACCGTCGCCCGGCGTGGGTGGTCAGCCGGAGCCGGCGATCGAATCCGGTGGCCGAGCTTGCGTATGCTCATTCAGCCCCCCGTTCCAGTCGAACGATGATCACCGGGTCACTTGTCTGCTGGGCGATCCGATCCGGGAGCGTCCCGAAAATGCGGTCCCGGAGTCGCGGCGTCGCCTCGTGCATCACGACGGCGTCGAAATCCGCCGCGTGTTCGAGGATCGCGTCGTCGTGTTCCGGGGCCTCCACGAGCTCGGTGTCCACCCGGTCGGCCTCGTAGCCGGCGTCGATCATCGCCGCCCGGGCGTCGGCGAGCATCGACTCGCCCTCCGCGCGAACCTCGCCCGGCTCGACCACGTGAAAGAGCGTGACCCGTTGGTTGCCGTCTTCGGCCAGCACGCTCACGAACTCCGGGATCTCACCGAGCGACTCTACCATCGGGAGCGGCACGAGGATCCGGTCGATCCCGTCAGTCGGGGCGGGATCAAGTTCGGCGTCGCAGTCCTCCTCGAGCGCTACACGATCGATGGTTTTCGCGCGGTCACGCCCGAACACGAGCCGGGTCGTGACCGCGGCGCCCGCCGCTTCGAACGGCTCCGCAAGCGCGTCGATTTCCGCTTGGGCCTCGTCCTCGAACTCGTTACGACCGCTAGTCGGCGGTGTCTGCTCGGGCAGCGCCCAGTGGCCGAGGAGAACCACCTCCAATGACGCGAGGTCCTCGACCAACACCGGGGAAAGCGGGTCGGCATCGGGGAGTTCGAACGGGACGAGGATCTTCCGAGTCACGCCGGCGATACAGAATCGACCTATAAGTAGGCGCCGGTCACGTCCATCGGGGTCGACCGTCCGCGGCGGGCTGTTCGCTGTGGGTCCGAACGTGAGAACCGACCGGCCGCCGGGAACCGATCTCGGCTACCGCCAGTCGGTGAGGCACGCCGCCGCCGTGGCGGGCATCGAGACCCAGGACTCGTCGGCGTTGATGTCGGCGATGACGAGCCGCGGGCCCCGACCGTCACTGTCGATCGCGGCCATGACTTCGTGCCGACGCGAATCGGTCACGCTGGCGGCGTCCTCCCCCATGCCATGGGAGAGGTTGGCACGGTGTATAAAGCCGTCGAAACTCGCCGGTTTCGGGCCCGAATCGGCTAGTGCAGGGCCCGAGGCCTGTCGCCCTCGGGTCGTAGGGTACAAGACGCCCGGAGTCGAACCCGGTGGTAGTATGAACGTCGCCGATGCGATGACGCCCCGGGAGACGGTCGAGGTCGCCGAGTTACCCGGGACGCGGGACGACGTCCTCGAACTCCTCCAGGAGCGGACCTTCTCGTCCGTGCCCGTCGTGAAGACCGAGAACGGCCAGGAGACCTTCCGTGGGCTGGTCTCCCGGGAGGACCTCATCAAGCGGCCCGACGAGGACCAGCTCGCGCTGCTGATGCGGGACGTGCCCACCACGACCACGGATACCTCCCTCGCGGACCTCGCCGAGATGATGGCCGCGGAGGAGACCCGACGGGTGCCGGTGGTCGACGGCGAGCTGGAAGGGATGATCACGATCACGGACCTGATCCGGGCGATCGCCGACGGGGCGGTCGAGGCCGACGCGACGGCCGACGCAGTGGCCGGCCCGGACGTCAATACGACCTACCGGGAGGCGCCGCTGCCGGCGGCGGCCAACGAGCTGTATTACGCGAACGTTCCGTATAGCGTCATCCTCGACGAGGTGGGCGACATGGTCGGCATCCTCACGGAGGTCGACATCATCGCAGTCGCCGAGGTCGTCGAGGGCGAAGCCCGTACTGGCGACAGTATCGCGGATCAGGACGACGACTGGATGTGGGAGGGTATCAAGGCCGTCGGAAACCGGTACCTCCCCACGCGGAACGTCGAGATCCCCGACGAGCCGGTCCACGAATACATGAGCGCGGACCTGGTGACCGTCGGGAAGACGCATTCGATCCAGGAGGCCGCCAGGACGATGATCTCCAACGACATCGAGCAGGTGCCGCTCGTGACCGGTGACGAACTCATCGGCATCGTCCGGGACATGGATCTGTTGCGTGCAGTGAAATGAGCGAGCGCGCCGAGCTGGCCGAGCTCGCGAAGCGGCGCGGCTTCTTCTTCCCGTCGGTCGAGGCCTACGGCGGCGTCGCCGGGTTCTACGTCTACGGACCGGCGGGCGCCACCCTCAAACGGAACGTCGAGGCCGCCTGGCGCGACCGGTTCGTGGTCCAGGAGGGCCACCAGGAGATCGACACGCCGACGGTCGTCCCCGAGCCGGTGTTCGAAGCGTCGGGGCACCTCGAGCACTTCGACGACCTGCTGGTGGCCTGCGCCGAGTGCGATGAGCGTCACCGGGCGGACCACCTCGTCGAGGACGAAACCGACGTCGAGGACGCCGAGGCCATGGAGCCAGAGGCCCTGACCGCCCTCATTGCCGAGCACGAGCTGACCTGTCCGACCTGCGGCGCGATGTTAGCCGGGGAGCCGGTCGAGTCGTTCAACCTGATGTTCGAGACGGCGATCGGGCCCGGGGATGGCTCGCCCGGTTACCTCCGGCCCGAGACGGCCCAGGGCATCTTCGTCGAGTTCCCCCGCCTGGCGGAGTACGCCCGGGGGCAGCTCCCGTTCGGCGTCACCCAGATCGGGTCGGGCTACCGCAACGAGATCAGTCCCCGGCGCTCACTGATCCGCGTCCGGGAGTTCACGATGGCGGAGCTTGAGCTGTTCTACGACCCGGAGCGTCACGAGCCGGATTTGTCGCCGGTAGCGGACGTCACCCTCCGGCTCTATCCCGCCGATGCCCAGCGAGCCGACGGCGTCGAATACCGGGAACTCACCGTGGCTGACGCGGTGTCGGACGGCGTGATCGGGAGCCCGTGGATCGCGTACTACCTCGGCCGGGCCCGGAACTGGTTTGCCCGCATCGGCGTCGACGTGGACCGCTTTCGGTTCCGTCAACACCTCGCCGGGGAGCGCTCCCACTACGCTGCGGACTGTTGGGACGCCGAGGCCGAGATCGACGGCGACTGGATCGAGCTCGCCGGCATCGCCACTCGGGGGCAGTACGACCTCGGCCAACACCACGAGCACGCCGACGACGAGTTCACCGTCTTCCGGGAGTACGACGAGCCAGTGACGGTCGAGCGGGCCACCGTGGACCCGGACATGGCCGTGCTCGGCCCCGAGTTCGGTGATCAGGCCCCGGAGGTCGCCGAGGCGCTTCAGGACCTCGCCGACCGCGATCCGGCGGCGTTCGACGCCGACGAAGTGCGGATCGAGGTCGAAGGGGAGACCTGTTCGGTCGACGTCGCGGAGACGAACTTCAGCGTCGAGACCGTCACCGAGCGCGGGGAGCACATCGTCCCCCACGTCGTCGAGCCCTCCTTCGGCGTCGGCCGCGCGGTCTTCACCGTCCTCGCCCATCGCCTCCGCGAGGACCAGATCGACGGGGAAGAGCGCACGGTGCTGTCGCTACCCCCGGCCGTCGCCCCGACGTTGGTCGGTGTCTTCCCGCTCATGGACCGCGACGGCCTCGGGGCCCGCGCCCGCGAGATCGCCAAAGAGCTCCGGGCCGCTGGCTTCACGGTCGAATACGACGACGCGGGGTCCATCGGGCGCCGCTACCGGCGCCAGGACGAGGTCGGCACCCCCTACTGCGTGACCATCGACTACGACACGCTCGAGGACGAGACCGTGACGATCCGGGACCGGGACTCCGCCGTCCAGAGACGCGTGGACGTGGCCGGGCTCGCGGACGTGTTGACGGCCCTCCGTGACGGTGACCGGGCGTTCGAATCCGTCGGTCCTGTCGTCGACGACTCGTAAATGGCCGGCTCCGAGATCGGCCGGCGGCTCGTCCATGTCGGCGGGGGGTTTCCGGTCGCGCTCTATTTCCTCGACTGGCTGAGCTGGACCGAGGTCCGCTGGCTCTACCTGGCCGGGCTCGCGCTGGCCGTCGTGCTCGAAGCGGCGCGACTCCTCGGCGGGGTCGACTGGCGGGTCTACGAGGAGCTGACCCGGGATTACGAGGCGGACAACCCGGCCGGATACGCGCTGTACGTGGTCGGCTCGGCCCTCGTGGCCTTCGCCTTCGCTCCCCGGATCGCGATCCCGGCGATCCTGATGCTGGCCATCGTCGATCCGGTGAGCGGCCTGCTCGCCGACGCCGGCCGGCAGCCCGTCAAGCGCCCGGGCGTGCTCGGCGTGACCTTTGCCCTGGCCGGGGCGATCGCCCTGTGGTTCCTGCCGCTCCATGCAGCGGTCGCCGGCGCGGTTCTGGCGACGGTGGCGGACGGCGCCACCCCCGTCGTTCGCGGCTACGTGATCGACGACAACCTCGGCATCCCGATCGGCGCCGGGGTCGCGATGTGGGTTGCCCTGCAGTTGCCGTTCTAACCGGGCGCCGGGACCACCTTCACCCCGTTTCACGAACGCTTAACCGCCGTCGACGCCAACCTCGGGGCCGATGGCCACCGCCGGCGGCGAGTCACAGCACGTCGACCACCCGCTGGTCGAAGCCGGCGCCGTTGAGCGCCGCGAGTACCAGCTCCAGCTCGCGGAGCGCGCCGCCGTGGCCGACACGCTCGTCTGCCTGCCCACCGGGCTGGGCAAGACCGCGGTCAGCCTGCTGGTCACCGCGGAACGGCTCCACCAGCTCGGCGGGAAAGCCCTGCTCTTAGCCCCGACCAAGCCGCTCGTCGCCCAACACGCCGACGACTACCGCGCCTGGCTCACGGTGCCCGACGAGGAGATCCTCGTGTTCACGGGCGAGGTCCGGCCGGAGGACCGTGCCGCGCAGTGGTCGGATGCCACCATCGTCATCGCGACCCCCCAGGTGATCGAGAACGACCTGATCGGCGGCCGGATCTCCCTGGCCGACGTGGTCCATCTCACCTTCGACGAGTGCCATCGCGCCACGGGCGACTACGCGTACACCTACATCGCCGAGCGCTATCACGACGACGCCGAGCACCCGCTGGTCACTGGGCTCTCGGCCTCGCCGGGCGGGGACGCGGAAGCGATCCTCGCCGTCTGTGAGAACCTCGGCTTCACGGACGTCGAGGTGATGACCGAGGAGGACGCCGACATCGGCGAGTTCGCGCACGGCACCGAGGTGGACTGGCAGCACGTCGAGCTGCCGGAGGCCGTTCTCGAGATCCGCGACACGCTGAACGAGGTCATCACCGAACGCCTCGAGAACCTGAAGTCCCTCGGCGTCATCGACCGGACGGATCCCTCGCTGTCCCAATCGGAACTGGACCAGGTTCGCGGCCGGCTCCAGGGCCTCATCGATAGCGGGGAATCGGCCGGGTACGAAGGGATGAGCGCCCACGCCGAGGTCATGAAGCTCCGCCGGGCCGTCGAACTCGTGGAAACCCAGAGCGTCGACGCCCTCCGGCGCTACTTCGACCGCCAACGGGAGGCTGCCCGTTCCTCGGGGGCCTCGAAGGCGGCCCAACGGTTCGTATCGGATCCGCGCGTCAAGCAGGCGATGGAGCTCGCCGAGGCGTACGACGACCTCCACCCGAAGTTCCGGCGGGCCCGGATGCTGATCGCGGAGACGCTCGGGATCGATGAAGGCGACCGCGTGATCGTCTTCACCGAGTCCCGCGACACCGCCGAGTCGCTGACCGAGTTCCTGGGCGAGCACTTCGACACGCGCCGGTTCGTGGGCCAGGCCGATGCCGGCGAGTCGAAAGGCATGACTCAAAAGACCCAACAGGCGGTCCTCGACGCGTTCCGGGCCGGCGAGTTCAACGTCCTCGTGTCGACGTCCGTTGCCGAGGAGGGCCTCGACGTGCCCGAAGTCGACCTCGTCCTCTTCTACGAGCCGGTCCCGACCGCCATTCGGTCGATCCAACGCAAGGGGCGGACCGGGCGACAGACGGAAGGCCGGGTCGTCGTCCTCATCGCCGAGGAGACCCGGGACGAGGCGTTCTTCTGGAAGGCCCAACACGAGGAGGACCGCATGCGGGAGGAGCTCCGCACGCTGAAGCAGCTCGCCCCGGACGTCGAGGCCGAACTCGAGGGCGAGGACGGCGTCACCGAGATCGATCCCGACGAGATCGACCGCGGGGCCCGCGACGAGGGCCAGGCCGGGCTCTCGGACTTCGAGGCAGCCGAGGACGCGGAGGCCACCGTCGCCACCGCGCAGGGCGACCCGTCGGCCGTCGAGATCGTCGCCGACCAGCGGGAGCTCGACGCCACGATCGCGCGGGACCTGTCGACCCGGGACGACCTCGAGATCCGACTGGAAACGCTCGCCGTCGGCGACTACGTGCTCTCCGACCGCGTCGTCGTCGAACGGAAGACCATTCCCGACTTCCTGGCGACGCTGACCGGCGAGGACCGGTCGTTGTTCGATCAGGCCCGGGACATGGCCCGCCACTACGGCCGGCCCGTCGTGCTCATCGAGGGGGATGGCGACCTCTACGCCGAGCGGAACGTGCATCCGAACGCGATCCGGGGCGCCCTGGCGTCGCTGGCGGTTGATTTCGGCGCCAGCGTTCTGCGGACCCGCGACGCGGACGATACGGCCGACCTGCTGGAGGTCATCGCCACTCGCGAGCAGGAGGAGAGCGACCGCGAGGCGAGCGTTCATGGCGAGAAAGGGGCTCGCACGCTGGCCGAACAGCAGGAATACGTCGTTTCGGCCATTGCCGAGGTCGGGCCGGTCACCGCGCGGGCGCTGCTCGAGTCCTTCGGGACGGTCGAGGCCGTGATGGCCGCGGACGAGTCCGCGCTCCGGACGGTCGAGGGGATCGGCGAAGTGACCGCCGAACGGATCCACGAGGTCGCGTCAACCGAGTACGAGCCGGAGTGATCAGCCCGGAGTCCGCCGGGCCCGAAGCATCGCGATCGCTCCCGAGCCCGCGAGTGCAATCAGCATCAGGAGCAGGACCCGCCCGACGGCGGCGAGTTCCAGCCCGGCCACCGCTCCGCCCACGACGACCAGGAGCCCGATGATCCCGGCGATTGTTGGCAAGTAGACGACGCCAGTCGAGTGGCCCAGACCCATCAGTCGATCAATCGACGGCGGGCCATGAGTGCCTTGCTAGGAGCCCTATTGAGGGGTCCATAGCTCCGGCGGTGAATCAATAGCCGAACCTTCGAGGGCCGGTATCCGGTTCCCGGACCTCCCGGCTCTCCGATGTGCTGATCACGCTGACCGAACGCCCTCTCGTTGACAGGCTGCGCAATCGATGGGCGATCCGAACGCCGTACCGGGCTGTAACCGATAGATCGGGCCTGCCCGATCCAAACAACAACCGGTCGCTACGGTATGACCGTGACGGGGACCTCGTCCGCCCGGATCACCGTCTCCGTCGCGCTGCCGAGCAGCAATCGTTCGACCGCGCCCGCCCCGTGATGGCCCATGACCACGTGGTCGTAGCCCTCCTCGGCAACGAGATCGAGAATGCCCTCGCCGATCCGGTCACTGGATTTGAACGTCAATCGCAGATCGTATTGGACGGCGGTCTCGCCGGCGAAGCCTTCCTCCTCCAGGATCGCATCGGCCGAGTCGAGCAGTTCGCGCGTCGATTCGGTCTCCACGTCCGTGATATGGACCACGTCGAGCGCCGCCTCGTGGCGCCGGGTCAGGTCGGCGCCGAACCGCAGGGCGCGCTCGGCGTTCTCCGACCCGTCGATCGGCACCAGGACCGTCTCGATCATCCGTTTAGCGGCCCGTTCCGTCGAGAGCCCTGATCGCCTCGGCGCCCTCCCGGACGGCGGCTAGCAGTTCCCGGGCCCGCCCGACATCGGTAGTGGCCTCCGCTTCCTGCGCGAGGGCCGTGACCTTCCGGGCCAGGGCGTCACGGGCTGCCGGGAGGTCGGCGTCGGCCGTGGGTTCCGGCGCCGGGGTCCGTTGCCGCGATCTGGGGTCCGTACCCCTGGCGGTGGCCGTTTCAGCCGTGGACGCCTCGGGCGGTTGCTGACTCGCAGACGATTCAACCTGATCGGCTCTACTGGCCTCGGCCTCGGAATCCTGGCCACCGTCCGGGTCCTCCTCCACCGCCTGGCTGTCGGCTGGTCGCTGGCGGCCGCAGGACGGGCAGAACTCCCGCCCCTCGTGTCGGAACAACGGATCCCCGCATTGGTCGCAATGCTGGTTCGTCATCGTCGCGCCCTTGAGGAGGAGCTCGCTCATCTGCTGGGTGGCCTCCCGCTTGGCCTCCTCCTCGGCGAGCTGCTCGCGGAGCTTCTCTTTCTCCGCTTCCTTGTCGAACTCTTCGCTCATACCCCGAACCACGGGCTGTCACCGCAAAAACACTACGGGATGCTAATTCCCCGAAAACCCGGCCACAGCGGCGGTATCGAGGGAGAACGTATCAGATATCCGACGGCCGAACGCTCGGCGCGCCCCGTCAGGGACTGCCGGCGTTCGAAGCGATTAACCGCCGTCCGGGCGGACCCTCACGCATGACGAAAGTAAGCGTGATCGGCGCAGCGGGAACCGTCGGGGCCGCGGCAGGGTACAACCTCGCCCTCCGGGACGTCGCCGACGAACTCGTCTACGTCGACATCCCGGAGCAGGAGGACGTCGCCGTCGGGCAGGCCGCCGATACCAATCACGGCGTCGCCTACGACGCCAACACCACGATCCGACAGGGCGATTACGCCGCCACCGCGGGATCGGACGTCGTGGTCATCACGGCGGGCATCCCGCGCCAACCGGGGCAGACCCGGCTTGACCTGGCCGGCGACAACGCGCCCATCATGGAGGAGATCCACGATTCGCTGGCCGAGCACACCGACGAGTTCATCTCCGTGACGACGTCGAACCCGGTCGACCTCCTGAACCGCCACCTGTACGAAGTCGGGGACCGCCCACGGGAGCACGTGATCGGGTTCGGCGGCCGGCTCGACAGCGCACGGTTCCGGTATGTGCTCGCCGAACGGTTCGAGACGCCGGTCCGGAACGTCGAGGCGACGATCCTCGGCGAGCACGGCGACGCCCAGGTCCCGGTCTTCTCCAAGGTCCGGGTCGACGGGGCCGACCCGACGTTCTCGGCCGACGAGCGGGAGGCGATCCTCGCCGAACTCCAGGAGAGCGCGATGGACGTCATCGAGCGCAAAGGGGCCACCGAGTGGGGTCCGGCGACCGGCGTCGCCCACATGGTGGAGGCCATCATCCGCGACACCGGCGAGGTGCTCCCGGGCTCGATCGTCCTCGATGGCGAGTTCGGACTCGAGGGCGTGGGGCTCGGCGTCCCGTTGAAACTCGGGGCTGACGGCGTCGAATCCGTCGTCGAGTGGGACCTCGTCGAGGAGGAACAGGCCGGGCTGGAAGCGGCGGCCGAGAAGCTCGGCGACCAGTACGACCAACTCGACGGATAACCGGCGGCGCCCGCGCGGGTGGCGGTCGGCTACCGTTCGCCCGCCTCAGCTTCGACGCTGCGGGACCGCACCAGTCGCTCCCACTCCCGGACGTGCGAGTCGCGGTCGCGGCTCATGGTCGGCCGAGTGGTACTGCAGACCGGACCTTAATAATTACTCACGGGGCAATGGACGGCGATCCGCACCGACTTCAGGGGATCAGCTGCTCGCCGTCATCGTCGTAGACCGTGATCGCCTCGACTGGACAGACCCGGGCGGCCATCTTCGCCTCGAACTCGGCGTCGTCCGGGACCTCCCGGACGAAGCGGTCGGGCTCCACCTCCTCGCTGCCCTGCAGGACGGCCTTGCCGGCGTCGACGTCCTGCTCGAACCCCTCCCACTCGTGGATGCACTGGAACATCCCCGTGCAGGTGTCCCGGTCGTACTCGATCTGCATGCGCGGACTTGCGGAGTCCGGGATAAAGCGTTGGCGACCGCGACGTCAGGCCGCTTCGACGACGCACTCCACCGGCCCACAGCGCCGGCGATCGGCCGCATCGCCGGCTGTCGACGCCGCGCGCAGGACTTCGACCTGGACGGACCGGTCGCCGCCACGGCGCAGCTCCCGGTCGTCGGCGGGTTCCTCGATGGATTTCAGCGCCACGACGTGGTCGGTCTCGCTGATGTGGCGGCCGGCGAGCAGGTTCGCGGTCCCTTTGAGATCGACCGGGCCGTTGACCCGCCAGTCGCACTCCCGACAGTAGACCTCGTAGGTCGTCGAGTCGCTCCGATCGTCCTCGGCCATTGCTCGTGCACGCGATGGCCGTCGGTGACTAAATACCTAACCGTCAACGCGGTTCCGATCGACCGAGCGACAGGTTAAACGACGGGACGACCGAACGCGGGGTGCATGCGCGTCGAGGCGTTGTCGGGGCTCCCGGAGGGAACCGCGGAGCTGCTTGCCGAGGCCGGCGTCGATGAACTCTATCCGCCGCAAGCCGACGCGGTGAGCGCCGGTGTCATCGAGGGCTCGAACCTGGTCGCGGCCGTCCCGACGGCCAGCGGCAAGACCTTGATGGCGTCGCTGGCGATGCTCTCGGCGGTCGAGCGTGGCGGCATGGCGCTGTACATCGTCCCGCTTCGGGCTCTAGCAAGCGAGAAGCGCGATGAGTTCGCCGACTTCGAAGCCCTCGGCGTCGAGATCGGGATGTCAACCGGAAACTACGACAGCACGGACGACTGGCTCGCGTCGAAGGACATCGTGGTCGCGACGAGCGAGAAGGTCGACTCGCTCATCCGGAACGGCGCGTCCTGGATCGACCAGCTGGCGTGTGTGGTGGCCGACGAAGTCCACCTGGTCGACGACGCCGACCGCGGCCCCACCCTCGAAGTCACGCTCGCGAAGCTCCGCCAACGCCTCCCGGACCTCCAGACGGTCGCGCTGTCGGCCACGATCGGGAACGCCGCAGCCATCGCCGACTGGCTGGACGCCGAACTCGTCGAATCCACCTGGCGGCCGATCGACCTGAAGACCGGCGTCTATTACGGCAACGCGATCAACTTCGACGACGGTACCCAGTACGAGCTCCCCCAGGAGCGGGAGAAGCCCGCCGCGACCCTCGTCTCCGATACAGTCGCGGACGACGGCTCGGCATTGATCTTCGTGAATTCAAGGCGAAACGCCGAGGCTGCGGCCCGCCGGCTCGGCGACGCGGTCGAACCGTACCTCGACGCGGACGAGCGACACGGACTCGAGGCGCTAGCCGACGAACTCCGCGAGGTCAGCGACACACAAACGAGCACGGACCTGGCCGAGGCCGTTGAGGCCGGCGCCGCCTTCCACCATGCCGGCTGTGCGAGCGGCCATCGAAGCCTGATCGAGGACGCGTTCCGCGACCGGCTGCTGAAAGTCGTCTGTGCGACGCCGACGCTGGCGGCCGGGGTGAACACGCCGAGCCGTCGGGTGATCGTCCGGGACTGGCGCCGCTACGACCCGTCGGCGGGCGGGATGGCCCCCTTGTCGACCCTCGAGGTCCACCAGATGTTCGGACGCGCGGGCCGGCCCGCCTACGATCCCTACGGCGAAGCCGTGCTGATCGCGAGCAGCCATGACGAGTACGAGGAGCTGTTCGATCGCTATATCTACGCTGACCCCGAACCCGTCCGCTCGAAGCTGGCGACCGAGCCGGCCCTCCGGACCCACCTGTTGGCCACGGTGGCAACCGGCTTTGCCACCACCCGGGACGGCCTCCTGGAGTTCCTGGATCGAACGCTCTATGCCGTCCAGACCGACGAGCCCGCCCGCCTCGAACGCGTGACCGATACCGTCCTCGACTACCTCGAGGTGAACGGGTTCCTCGAACGGGACGGGGACGGACTCGAGGCGACCCGCCTCGGCCACGCGACCTCCCAGCTCTACCTCGACCCCATGAGCGCGGCGGAGATCGTGGACGGCTTGGAGGCGGCCGAGGCTCCCACCCCGCTCGGGCTGTATCACCTGGTCTGCCGAACGCCCGATATGTACCAGCTCTACCTCCGGTCGGGCGACCGGGAGACCTTCGCCGAGCTGGCCTACGAGCGGGAGGCCGAGCTGCTCGGACGGACCCCCTCGGAGTTCGACGACGCGTTCGAGGACTGGCTATCGGCGCTCAAGACGGCGAAACTGCTCGAGGACTGGGCCGAGGAACTCGACGAGGACCGGATCACCGAGCGGTACGGTGTCGGGCCCGGCGACGTCCGGGGCAAGGTCGAGGCCACTCAGTGGCTGTTGCAGGCCGCCGAACGGCTGGCGGGCGAACTCGGCATCGACGCGGTCGGCGCCGTGCGCGAGGCCAGGCTGCGTGTCGAACACGGTGTCAAGGAAGAGCTGCTCGACCTCGTGGGCGTGGCCGAAATCGGGCGGGTCCGCGCTCGCCAGCTCTATGCCGCCGGGATCGAGTCACGCGAGGACCTCCGGGAGGCGCCGAAGGGCCGCGTGCTCGAAGCGCTGAACGGCCGGCGGAAGACCGCCGAAACCATCCTGCGGAACGCGGGTCGACCGGACCCGTCGATGGATGGGGTCGACCACGACGGGGGCTCTGCCGGTGCCGATACCGGGGCCGACCGCGCCGCCAGCGACCGCCCGGAGGAAGCGGCCGAGGAACAATCGGGCCTCGGTGATTTCGTGTGAAGCTCATCGAGGGGACCGCGAGGGTCGAGGTGGTGGACGCCTTCGTCGACGCGCTCGCCACGATCGGCGAGGAGCACGGGGCGGTCGTCCAGGCTTTCGATGCCCGATACATCGCGGGACGGGATCACCTCCAGGCGGCGGCCCGGGCCGCCCGACGGGCCCGCGAACACGACGATGCCATCGCCGACGATCCGGCCGTCGAACTCCTGCTCTACGCGGCGGGCCGCCGGCAGATCGATCGGGCCCTCGAGATCGGGGTCCAGACCGGTGAATCGCCGGTCGTGGTCGCTATCGATGGCGGGGCCGAAGACGCAGCCGCGGCCGCGGTCGCCGAGCGGCTCGAGCCGGCTGACACGCTCGGCGAGGCCCGTGACGAGGCGGCGATCCGGCAGTACTACGAGATCAGTGAGACGGAACTGGCGGCGACCGACGCGTCACTCGAGGAGTTGGTGATCGAACGGGTGGCCCTGTTGGCGGTCGAGAAGTGATCAGGCGGCCTCCACAGTCACGTTCGCGCTACCCGCTAACGACTCCAGCCGTTCCGGTTCGTCGATCCGGGCCACGACGTTTACCGGCGAGGCGGCCCGTGGTTCCGATCCGGTGCTCGCCGGCGTGGGGCCCCAGAACAGACAGAGGGCGTTCCCCTGGGGCCAGTAGGCGACGGCCCCGACCGGGACTTCGGCTGCCGCGTCCTCGGCCGCGACGTCGACCGGGACCGAGAAATAGAGTTCGTCGCCCCACCGCGCCGCGTCGCCGGAGAGCGGGAGTGTCTCCGCGATCGCCGCCCGGGTCTCGGGGTTCGAGCCCGTCCACGTCGCGGTGAGTTCGTAATCGTCGACACGGAGCCGCAAGTCAGCCATGGCCGGGGTGACGGCGACCCCGCTCAAAAGCGCGCCGGACCGGCAGGGTCATGGCCCGGGGCGTGTTAGCGGGGACTGATGCCCGCGGGGACGGTGGAAGCGATCCACGTGGCGCCAGCGTCCGGTCAGCCCGTCGAAGCTCGACGCGCCGTCGACGCCGTTCCCGGTCGCGGACTGCGCGAGGATCGCCACTTCCGCGAGCCGGCGGCCGAGCCCCGCCCGTCCGGAAGCGGGCAGGACCTCACCCTCATCGAATCGGAAGCCCTCGCCGCGGTGGCACGGGACTTCGATGTCGAACTCGGGGCCGGGCAGCACCGGCGAAACCTGACAACCCAGGGGATCCCGCTCAACCACCTGGTCGATGAACGGTTCCGGGTCGGCGAGGTGCGCTGTCAGGGCGTCGAGCTCTGTGAACCGTGTCGCCATCTGGAAGCGCTCACCGAGGACGGCATGATCCAGGCGTTGGTCCATCGGGGCGGCCTGCGGGCCGACATCCTCGAGGGCGGCACGGTCGCTGTCGGCGACCGCGTCAGGGTGCTCTAACCCGGCGAGGGGCCGCTTTCCGCGCTAGTCCGAGATGGCTTGAGCGAGCTTTTCGGCCGGATGGGCCGGGGGCTCCCCGAAGTGGTCCCCGAGCTGCGTCCGGCACGAGGCGCCCGGGGCCACCACCGCATCGCCGCTCGCTGACTCGACCTGGTCGTAGAGCACCCGCCCGACGGCCTGGCTCATCGAGTAGTGCTCGGCTTCGTAGCCGAACGAGCCCGCCATCCCACAGCAGCCGGAGTCCAGAGCTTCGACGTCGTATCCGGCCGCCCGGAGGGCGTCGGCCGCGAAGGACGCTTTCTTGGTGGCCTTCTGGTGGCAGTGTCCGTGATAGACCAATCGCTCGACAGGGGCGTCGAACGACAGCGTATCGACGAGCTCGGTCGCCACGAGATATTCCCCGAGGCCATAGGTCCCGCCCGCGAGCGCGCTCGCATCGGAACCGAGGAGATCGAGGTAGTCAGACTGGACCATCACGGCGTCGGAGGGCTCCACGAACACCACGTCCCAGCCGTCCTCAACGTGCGGCGTGAGGGTCTCCACGTTCTGCCGCGCCCGGTCTCTGGCGACCTCGAGGAACCCCTTCGAGAAGGCCGGCCGGCCGCTGGGGGCGACGTCGTCAGGGATCGACACGTGGACGCTCGCGGCCTCGAGCACGCGGACGGCCGCCTTGCCCGCCGCCGGATGGTTGTAATTCGTGTAGGTGTCGGGGAACAACAGGGCCCGTCGCTCGGCGTCCTCGACTGGGACGGTCGACCCCCCACGCCTCTCGAACCACTCGGCCAGCGATTCCCGGTGGAACGTCGGCAGCGAGCGCTCCCGCGCGATCCCGATCGTCCGTTCGGTCAACCACCGGGCCCCTGGCACGGCCGTCACCCAGTTCGACAGCGGGGCCAGGGCCGACCCCAGCCGTGACAGCCGATCGATGTTCGCGAACAGCCGGTCGCGGAGCCCGGCGCCGTGGCGCTGGTGGTGGGCGTGCTCCACCTCGGCCTTGAGCTTCGCCATATCCACCTCGCTCGGGCAGTCGCGAGCACACCCCTTGCAGCCGATACAGAGGTCCATCACCTCGTGCATGAACTCGACGTCGAGGTGTTCCTCCTCGGAGAGATCGCCGCTCATCGCCTGCCGGAGGAGGTTGGCCCGCCCCCGGGTCGACGTGATCTCCTCGTGGGCCGCCCGGTACGTCGGGCACATCACGCCGCCCATCGTGTGCTGGGCGCCCCGGCAGCCGCCACACCCGTGGCAGAGCTCCACCATCCCCTGGAAGCCGTTCTCGTTGTCCCACTCGAGCGACGGCTCGAACCCGGCGTCGAAGGCGTACTCGGGATCGAACCGCAGGTCCTCAGTCATCGAGACGTCGCCACAGACCATGCCCGGATTGAGCAGCCAGTCGGGGTCGACCGCGGTCTTCAGGTCCCGGAACACCTCCCAGAGGTGATCGCCGTACATCTTCCGGTTCCACTGGGTCCGTGCGCGGCCGTCGCCGTGTTCGCCGGACACCGCGCCGCCGTATTTCACGGCGAGGTCCGTGGCCCGATCCGCGATGGTCTCGAACGTCTCGAGGCCGGCCTCGGTCTTCGTCGACACCAGCGGCCGCACGTGGATACAGCCCGGTCCCGCGTGGGCGTAGAACGACCCGCTCGTGTCCGTCTCCTCGAGGATCGCCCGGAAGTCATCCACATATTCCGGGAGGTGCTCCGGCGGCACGGCGATGTCCTCGATGAAGGGCCAGTGTTTCTCATCGGACGTCCGGGACAGTAGGATGGCTGCCGCCGCCTTCCGGAACTTCCAGAGGGCGTCCTGGATCGCGGAGTCATGGGCTTCGACGGCGTCGAAGGCGATGTCGCCGACCCGGTCCTCGATGAGGCCGGCCACCTTCTCCCGGGCGGCTGCGTCAGACTCGGCATAGAACTCCACGAGGAGGAAGACCTTGGTCCCCTCCGGAAGCATCGCCACGGTCTCCTGGTACTCGGCCTGGTCCTTGGCCAGGTCCAGCAGCGGCTCGTCGAGGACCTCGACCGCGGCCGGGTCGTGCTCCAGGATGGCCGTGACGTCCTCCATGGCCTCCAGCAGCCCCTCGTAGGTCAACAGCGCGAGTGATTTCGCCGGGGGCACCGGTTCGAGCGACACCGTGGCCTCGGTTACGATACAGAGCGTCCCCTCGGAGCCGACCATCAACTTCCCGAGATTCACGGATCCGCTATCGGCGGCTTCAACGAGCACGCCGAGGTTGTAGCCCGAAACGTTCCGTTTGATGGCCGGGTACGCCGCCTCGACGTTCTCGGCCTCCTCCTCGAGGATCCGCAGTGCCTCCGCATGGAGCCGCGCCTCGAGGTCGCCCTCGGGATCCGCAGCGGCTCCCAGTGCGTCCAACGTGACGTCGCCGAGTTCGGTGACCGTGCCGTCCGCCAGCACCACTTCCAAGGACTCCACGTAAGCGTCGGTCTTGCCGTACTGGAGCGAATGGGCGCCGGTCGTGTTGTTCCCGATCGCGCCGCCGATCGCACTCCGGTCGACCGTCGCGGGGTCGGGCGCGAACTTCAGGCCGTGTTCGGCGAGGTCGGCATTCAGCTCACCAAGCACGGTCCCCGGCTGGACCCGGGCCTCCCGGGCCTCGGGCCTGATCTCCAGCACGTCGTTCATGTGCCGGGTGAAATCGAGGACCACGGCCTCGTTCACTGACTGGCCGGCCAGGCTCGTCCCGCCACCGCGTGGCAACACCGGGATCTCGCGGCCCGCACAGTACTCCATGACGGCCGCGACATCCGATGTGGATCGCGGGTAGACGACGCCGATCGGTGTTCGTTCGTACGCGCTCGCGTCGGTCGCGTAGAGTTCCCGGGAGTACTCGTCGAAGCGGACGTCCCCAGCCACGAGCGACTCGAGGTCCGCGACCAATCCAGGTCGGGCGACGGAGTCGTCCACGTGATCGTAATCGGCGCGGGGGTCGTCCGCCGGTCCGCGCTCGGTGGAGGCCATTGCCGGACGGTTCGGGCCGAGGGGTTTACCGTTTCCCCTGACGGCCGCCGCCCGATCGTGACTGTGTCAATCCGTCGGCGCTCGCACGGCTCGGCTCAGAGGCGCCGGACGACCGAGCTAGGCCTCCGGCGACCAGATCTCGGTCTCGGGATTGAACTGGGTCCAGGCGAACCAGTACAGCGCCGAGGACGACGACGCCGCGGTGAGCTCCTCGCCCTGGAACGGGCCATCGACGGCGCGACCGGTCGCGATCCGCCACCGCGAGTCGGCAGCCCGCATATGCTCCGCGCCGGCCCGTTCGAACGTCCGGGCCCGCCCGCCGATCCGGCGGTCGTAAGCCACGAGGCTGTCCTCGGTGGCCGCCACCACGACCGGCTTCGTCCCGACGACGTCGTTGACGAGCCCGCCGGCCCCGCGGACCGCTTTCAGCGGATAGGCGCGGACGTCGCCGTCCGACCGGATCCCGATCACGATCGCTTTCGGATGGAGCCGGTCGTCCTTGAGCTGCCCCGGCCCGACCCCCACTCGCGTAACGTTCTCGTAGTTGCCGTAGGGCGAACGCGTGACATCCCGTGCCACTTCCCCGGCCACCGTCTTCGAGATCGGTGGCGGGAGCAGCACTCTCGTGTCCGGATGGGCATCCCGCCACTGGCCCCACGTCGTCAGCGACGAGGGCAGCAGCGAGAGCCGGGTCCCGGTCATCGGGCCCCGGATCGCCTGCGCCCGGATCTGGCTCCAGAGGCTGCTGGTCCGTTCGTCGTACATCACGAGGTTGTCCCGATACAACAACCCGGAGACGCCGAACGTCGTCGGCTCGCCCTCGACCGTGCGTCGGGCGCTCAGGCCCGTTCGACAGAGCGGACAATAGGTCACGAGGACCGGTTCGTCGGCGCCGTTCTCGGCGGGAAACACGTCGTTGACGACCTCGAACCAGTTCAGCACGCCGAGCGGGTACGCGCGGGCCGTCCCCCGTCGTTCGACGCCGATGACTGGCGTCTCCTCCGTCAGCCGCGGTTCGAACTCGAAGTCGAACTCCGAGGAGAGCGCTTGGCGTTGGAGTCGGATCCGGACCTCGCTCCAGTCCTCGGCATAGGCCGGATCCGTGATCGCGGGAATACTGTCCCGGAAGCCGGCCAGCTCGAGGCGGTTTTTCGGTACGGGGAGCTCGACGTCCGCCGCGGCCAATCCCGGCGTCGAGGGAGTTTCCGTGTCGACGGGTACCGGGGTGGATGATTCCTCGCCCCCCTCGGCCGGCGTGCCGCTACAGCCGGCGAGTCCGCCGGCGCTCACGGTGGCGAGCCAGCCGAGGAACCGCCGACGCTCCATCAATCCCGGTAACGGGACTGGACACTAAAAGCCGCCGCGGAGTCGCAGACCGACCACACGCTACCTGCGGGCCGTGGATGAACTGTAGGAGCCCGAGCACTGATCGGCCGATCGTCGGCCATCACCTTTTACGTCCGTGACGGCGTGAATCCGGGCGATGCCTCCGCCGTGGCCCGACTGGTCGGTCCGGGAGGCCGTTCTCGTCCTCCTCCTAGCGGGCCTCCTCATCGGTGCCGGTGCGGCCCCGGCGACCGCTCAATCGGGCGGTTCCCCGCTCGCCGTCGCCCAGTCGGACGTGGACGCCGACGCCGTCCTGCTGTCCGTGACCCTGCAGGCGGACGGCGACGCCCAATGGCGGGTCGAGTACCGGGTCCGCCTCGATGACGAGAACACCACGGCCGCCTTCGAATCCCTCCAGCAGGACGTCGAGCAGAACGAATCGGCGTTCGTCACCCGGTTCGAGGACCGGATGGCCAGCACGGTCGAGGACGCCGCTGCGAGCACCGGCCGGGAAATGGCCGTCCGGAACGTGACCGTGACGACGACCACCCAGCAGCTGCCCCAGGAGTACGGAGTGCTCGTCTACACGTTCGAGTGGACCGGGTTCGCCACGGTCGAGGAGGACCGACTCGTGGCCGGCGATGCGCTGGCGGGCTTCTTCCTGGACGCGGACTCCTCGCTATCGATGGCCTGGCCGGCCGAGTACTCCTTAGCGGAGGTCTCGCCGGAACCAACGGAGACGCGTGATCGGAGCGTGGTCTGGCGGGGCCCGACCGAGTTCGGCACGGAGGAACCGCAGCTCGTCGTCACCACGGCGGCTGGACCCGGTGACGGCGTTGATACCTCCCTGATCGGCCTTGGAATCGTGGCCGCCGTCCTCATCGGCGGCGGCCTCCTGTGGTGGTGGCGCTACCGGGCTGGCGACGCCGGCGGAGCCCGAAGCCCGGCTGGAGAGCCCGACCAGGTAGCAACCGCCGAGCCCGACGAGGCGACCGCCGCGCCGCCTGACGAGCTCCTCTCGAACGAGGAACGCGTGATCGCGCTGCTCGAGGAGCACGGCGGCCGGATGAAACAGCAGGCCGTCGTGGAGGAGCTCGGCTGGACGGACGCCAAGACCAGCCAAGTCGTTGGCAAGCTCCGTGACGCCGGCGACATCGAGGGTTTCCGGCTGGGCCGGGAGAACGTCCTCCGACTGCCCGAGGTGGACGACTCCCCGGCGCCCGACGACGTTGTGGCCGATGAGGAACCGGACGAAACCTGACCTGTGCCCGGACCGGCAGGGGCACTGAGGACTCTCGCGACACGTCGAGCAGCGCGCGCCACCCCGTCGAACGGCCCCTCGACCGCTCCAACGGTCCGAGCCGCCCGAGACCACGCTTAACTCGGTTCAAAATCGGCTTAATTCGGCCAAAGAACGGCTGAAACGGGCGAAAACCGGCTTCAGCGCCGAGGGGCTTGATATGGACAGCTCGTCTCGAACAGAGTGGAGTCAACACCCATGAACGCACACAAACTCATCGCGATCGCCCTCGCGGCCCTCCTGGTCTTCGCCGGGGGCGCCGCTGCACAGCCCGGTCAAGCATCGGACGCCGCCGAGGACAACCAGCCGGACGATCCTGGCGCCGACGCATCGGAGCAGGCTGACGAGAACGCGACCGACGACGATGCTGCCGAGAACGTGACGGAGACCGCTGAGAACGAAACAGAGGAAGAGGACGCGCGTGAGGGGAACGCGGCCGCAGGCCCGCCGACCGACATGCCCGAGCGGGCGCCAGATCACGTGACCCAGATCCACGACCTCGTCCGGTCGAAGCTCGACGGCGCGCTCACCGGACAGGAGCTCGGGACGGCCATCAGCGACCTGATGGGTAGCGAGGACGGCGCCGACGAGCAGTCCGAGAACGCCACCGACCCGAGCGAGGACGGGCAGTCAACCGCTGAGAACGCGGGCCCGCCCGCCGACTTGCCCGGCCAGGCTGCTGACCACGTCGGGGCCATTCACGACGCGATCTCGTCGTGGCTGAACGGCGACAGCGACGGGAACCCCGGCGAGGACGTCAGTAGCACCGCCGGCTAACGACCGCGACCCGCCCTGCGAACCACCGTTTCGGCCCTCCACAACGTTCGCCGCTCCCTTCTCCGACGCTTTCAGCCGACCCGCAGCGTTTTCTCGGCGCCGCTCGACGGCCCCGTATGGACCGGCTCGTCTCCCTGGCGCCGAGCGCCACCAGTACCGTCCGGGCGCTCGGGGCGGCCGACCGGCTCGTCGGCGTCACCGCACACGATGACGTCGACGACGTGCCGGCCCTCGGCGGCTGGCTCACGCCGGACCTCGACCGTTTGGCCGACCTCGATCCGGACCTCGTGCTCACGGCCGATCCGCTCCAGGGCGACCTCAACGAAACGGTCGCCGACCGTGGTCACCGAACGTTCCATCACGAGCCATCCACGCTCGAGGACGTTCTCGAGGGGTTCGCGGCCATCGGCGAAGCCATCGGGCTCCCGGAGGCGGGCTCCGAACTCGCCGACACGAGCCGCCGGCGGATCCAGGCCGTCCGGGACGCGACCCCGGCGGACCCCGCGGCCCGGCCGGTGGTTTACTGCGAGGAGTGGCCCGATCCGCCGATGGCCGCCGGGAACTGGGTGCCCGAGGCAGTGGCCGCCGCCGGCGGTCGGTACCCCTTCAACGACCCGGGCGCCCGGTCGGAGCCCATCGAACGCGAGTCCGTCAGGGACGCCAATCCCGATCGCGTCGTGGTCCACCACTGCGGCGTCGGCCAGGAGGCCACGACTGACGTGACCGACCGCTGGGAGCTCGACGCCGAGCTCCACGTCATCGACGACGGGCTGTTGAACCAGCCGGGGCCCAAACTCATCGACGGCATCGAACGGTTGGCCGCGCTGTTCCACGGCGTCAACACGCCACCTGCCCAGCCCGCCCGGCGCTAGCGACCGGCCGCGAGCGCGATCGGCACCGACCTCCACGTCGGTCTGGCGCCGCCGAGCACCCCCACAGCTCTTAACTCGCGCTGGCCCAGGCCCCGGCATGGCCGGCCGCTGGCTCTACGCGTGGGCGGTCGGATCGGTGGCCTTCGGTGGCGCCTCGCTGTTGATTCCGCTGTACGTCGTTCAACTCGGCGGGACCGCCGTCGATCTCGGCGTGCTGTTCGCGACGTCCGCGATGATCGGCGCGCCCGGCGCCATCGTGTTCGGGCGGCTCGCGGACCGGCTCACGTACCGGCGGCCGCTCGTCCTCGTCACGCTCGCCGTCGTGAGCGTGGCCATGGCCGTCCTCCCGGTGCTCGACACTATCACCGCCGTGATCGTGGCCAATGCCGGCCTGTGGCTTGTCGTGGCGGCTATCGCTCCGGTCCTGACGATGCTCGTCGTGGACGGGGCGCCCTCCGACGCCTGGGCGAACCGCATCGGTCAGCTCAACAAGTTCCAGGGCTACGGCTGGGCCGGCGGCTTAGTGCTGGGGGCCATCTGGCCGATCGTCAGCCGGCCGTTGTTGGGGCCCGACGACGCGACCCGCGCCCTGTTCTGGCTGCTCGCGGTCTGCGCGGCCGCCGCCGGCTTGATCGCCGCCCGGTCGCTGCCCCGACCGACGCCGGGTGCCCATATCAGCAGCGAACGGACCGCGCGGCGGATCGCCCGGCTGGTGGCCAGCTCGGGCCGCGGCGTCAAGGGCGCCACCTTCGTCTTCGCGCCGAACCGGCTCTACTGGTCGACCCGCGGCATCCGCCCACGGCGCCTGTTCAAACGGCTGGATTCCGCCCTGGCCACGTACTTCCTGGCCGCCGGCTTGTTCTTCACCGGCTCGGCGATGTTCTGGGCCCCGCTGCCGCTGTTTTTCACGGATATCGGGTTCACCGCCGGCCAGATCTTCGGGCTCTATCTGGCTTCGAGCGTCGCCTCGGCCGTGTTGTACGAACCGGCCGGCCGGTTGGCCGCGGGGGTCGACATCCGCCTGCTCCAGACCGGCGCCGTGGCCGGCCGGGGGCTGCTCTTCGTGATCTTCGGCGCGCTCGGGGGCCTCGGAGCGGTCTCTTTGGGCGTTGGCCCCGCCGGCGTGCTGCTCGCGCTCCTCGGCGTCAGCTGGGCGGCGATCGCCGTCCTCGGGACCGCGATCGTGACCCGGGTAGCCCCGACGAGCGTCCGCGGGGAGTCCTTGGGGGTCTACACCGCCATCATCGCGGTGGCCGGCGGCGTCGGCGGCCTCTTGGGCGGCTGGGTCGCGACGATCGGCTACCTGGCGGCCTTCGGGACCGCCGGCGGATTGGTGGGTTTGGGCGCGATCCTCGTGGCGTCGATCCGGGTGCTCTCGGGGCCGTCAACCCCCACAACGGCTCCTCAAACGGCCTCCGCGCCCGGGCCGGTGGTGCTCCCGCCGGTCTCTGACCGGGAGGTCGAACCGGAGCCGGAGCGCTGACCCGGCGTGAAGGTTTTACTCCCCTTGGCCGACCGGCCGTCATGGACCTCGATCTGGACGACCACGTCGCGCTGGTCACCGGCAGCGCGACCGGCCTCGGGCACGCCTGTGCGGAAGCGTTCGCCCGCCAAGGCGCGAACGTCGCGCTCGCCAGCCCGAACCTCGACGACCTGGCCTACGCGAGCGACCGCCTCTTCGCGATCGGCGACGGCGAGGTCTTCGGCCTCGAAGCGGACGTCCGGACCCCCGAGCAGGTCGACGCCTTCGTGCGGGAAACCGTCGATCAGTACGGCGGGATCGACCATCTCGTCACCGGACCCCGGCCGCTGGAACCGGCCGGCCTGCTCGAGGTCGACGACGAGGACTGGTTCCGCGGCTTCGACCGGCTCTTCATGAGCGTGGTCTGGACCCTGCGTGAGACCGCCCAGTGGCTCGAGGAGTCCCCACACGGGACCGTGGTCATGGTCACGAACCCCTTCGTCCGGGCGCTCGCCGAGGAGTTCTCCGTCGCGAACGCCTTCGGTCGCGCCGTCGAGGGGCTGGCCGAAACTCAGGCCCGGGCACTGGCCCCCAGCATCCGCGTCAACGCCGTCCTCCCGGGCCTACACGCCACGGACGACGTCGAACTGTTCCTGACCGGGCTCGTTGACGACGGCCGATACGCGGATCTCGACGCGGCCCGGGCGGCGGTGCTCGCCGGCACGCCGGCCGGCAGCCTCGGGGACCCGCTGGATCTCGGGAAGCTCGTCGCGTTCCTCTCAAGCGAGCATGCCAGCTTCGTGAACGGGGCCGCGGTGCCGGTGGATGG
>CAZKPC010000025.1:0-25462 GCA_964554565.1 uncultured Halobacteriales archaeon | reverse complement strand
GAGGGGTAACCGGAACAGCCACCCGGCTTGCAGCAATCGCGACTTTTACCCCTCGTCCCCGTCGCAGGTTACTAGCGCCATGCCCACCGTCAGGTCGATCCGCGAGCGTGGACCCGACGCCGCTCCCGTGACGATGCTCACGGCCTATGACGCCCCGACGGCCGGGATCGTCGACGAGGCGGGGATCGACATGGTGCTGGTCGGCGACAGCCTGGGCAACACCTCGCTGGGCTACGAGTCGACCCTCCCGGTCACCGTCGACGAAATGGCCAGCCACACCGGCGCAGTTGCGAGGGCGGTCGAGGACGCGGTGGTCATCGCCGATCTGCCGTTCCTGAGTTACGGCGTCGACGAAGCCGAGAGCCTCCGGAACGCCGGCCGGATGCTCAAGGAGGAAGGGGCCCACGCCGTGAAGCTGGAAAGCGGGCCGCACACGATCGATCTGACCGAACGGATGGTCGAGCTCGGCATCGCCGTGCAGGCCCATCTCGGGCTCACGCCGCAACGGGTCAACCAACTCGGGCTCGGCCGGCAGGCCACCGACCAGGCGGCCGCGGAGGAACTCCTGCGGCTCGCGGAGGCTCATGAAGCGGCCGGGGCGTTCTCGCTCGTCCTCGAACACATCCCGGCGAACCTCGCGGCCGCGGTCACCGACGCGATCGAGATCCCGACGATCGGCATCGGTGCCGGCCCCCACTGTGACGGTCAGGTCCTCGTCATCGACGACGTGATCGGCCTGGCCGAGGACACCGCGCCGTTCTCGAAGCAGTACGCCGACGTCCGGAGCGAGATGGAAGCGGCGGTCGCCGGGTTCCGGGACGAAGTAGTGGAGGGGGCTTACCCCGGCCCGGAGCATTCCCACGTCGAAGAGGACCTCGACTTCGACTGAGGAACTCTATTCCTCGATCGCCCCGCCCGTCCGGATGGCCCGCTCGGCCTCCGCCAGCGCCGCGTCGGCATCGAACGACTCGACGACCGCCTCCAGCTCATCGCGAGACGCTTCGGCGAGGTCGCGGGCGTGGCCAGTGATGTTCGGGACGGCCCGAACGACGTTGTCCACGATCGGGATCGCCGCTGCCCGCGCCGACCGGCTCAGCGGATTGAGGTCGATCACGATCTCGACCTTGCCCATCTCGCCCAGCGCCTCGGCCCGGTCGCCGTCCTCCAAGGGGACGAGCACGACGTCCGCCGCGTAGATGCCGTCGGCATCGACCAGCCCGCGGGCGTGCTCGAGCCCAGGGATCCGGGCGTCGGCCGTGAGCCCTTTAACGTCGGTTGCCCCGTGCTCGCGGAGGTGATCGGCGATCGCCGCGACGCGCTCCTCGGTCCGGTTGAAGAGGTTGACCTCGAGATCGGCACCGACCACGTCGGCCAGCTCGACCAGCTCCTCGGGCACTAGCGCCGCCACGTTGCCGTTCACGGAGAGCACTGGATGGTCCGCGACCAGCAGCTGGGCGGCGGCCGCCCGCGCCGCCGCATCAGCGCTCGGAATGGTCGTCTCCCCGAGCAGGTAGTCGAACGCCTCCCCGCGACCCTCGGCGATGAGCCCCTGCTTGCTCGTGAGCCCCCTTTCGACGCCCGCCTCGATCCGGTGGCGAGTCAGCAGCGACTCGTAGCGGGGATGGTCCTCGGGGATCTCGGCGTCCATGGCGGCGTTCGGCCCAGGGCAGCCAAAAATCGACCGCTCCAATGACTGCCGAATCAGCAAACTCGCCGGCAGTAATCCGTAATGGCGCTGTCGGCCAGTCGGGGCTTCCTGGCCCGGCGAAGGACAGCGGTCCGACCGGATCGCCGCTCGACGGTCAGTCCTCGGCGACCGCTCCAACCGAGACCCGGTCGTGGATGTGACCGGACCGTTCTCGCAGATGGCCGGGCTCCCGATCGTTGGCGACCGCGAGCACCTCGCCGATGATGCTCGTCGCGATCTGGTAGGGCGACCCGCCGCCGACATCCAGCCCGATGGGCGTATAGACGGCCTCCAGCTCGGCCTCGTTGAACGTCCGACCCTCCGCCTCGAACTCCTCGAGCATCTCCTCGAAGCGGTCGTGTGGGCCCATCAACCCGATATACGGCACGTCGGCGTCGATCAGGGCCTCGACCGTGAGGCGGTCGTCGATGAAGTTGTGGGTCATCACCACGCTATAGGTCCCGTCGTCCAGCTCGACGGCGTCGGCGACGTTCGCCGGCGAGGTGGCCACGGTCCTATCCGCCCGGGGGAACCGCGCGTCGAGGTCCGTCGCCCCGCGGTAGCCGACGACCGTGACGTCGAACCCGTTCCGTTTCGCCAGCTCGACGACCGGCTGCACGTCGTGCCCGCTGCCGAAGACGGCGAGTTCCGGTGCCGGGTAGAGGCTGTCGACGAACAGCTCGGCCTGGCCGGCGTCGGTCTCGATCGGGACCGTCTCCGACGCGTCGGAATCGAGCAGCCTCCCGGCCGGTTCGGCGGCTGCCTCGGCTAACCAGTCGGGGAACCCCGACGCGGTCTGGACGCCGCTGTCGGGTTCGTAGAACGCCCGAGCGCCGAGCGGCGCCTCGCCGGCCAACGCCGTGAGAATTGCCACCGGATGGCCCGACTCGAGCGCCTCGAGCGCCGGCAGTAAGGACGCTTCGATCGGTTCTAACAGGATGTCGATGATCCCGTTACAGCCGACACCCAGCCCCCAGATGTCGTCGCCACCGTCCATCAGATCGTACGTCTCGATCCGGGGCTCGCCCGCCTCGAGCACGCGATCGGCCAGTTCGAACACTTCGTCCTCCAAGCAGCCGGCGGTAATGTGGCCGGACCCCCCGCCGTCCTCCTCGACCACCATCTTCGCCCCCGGTCTCCGGTAGGCGCTGCCTTCGACGCCGATGACGGTGGCGAGGACCGCTCGGTCATCCCCCTCGATCAGGTCACGGACGTGACCCAACACGTCGGTCTCGGGGACCCCCCAGTCAGGTTCGTCCATTGGCGGGATTAGGGGCCGTGGGTTTCTATCGCTTTCGGGCAGTGGAGCGACCGCCCATGTCCCCGTTCCTTAAGAGCTCGGAGCGGTCGCTCAGGCCTCTGCGGCGCTCCGGGCGGCGTCGAGGACCTCCTCCATCAGCGCCTCGTCCATGCGCCCCACGTCCTCGACCTCCTTGAGCAAGCACCCGAGCGTGTTGCGGATTTCGTTGGCAGCGAGCTCGCCGTCGGCGTCGGGCGACCGGAGATCAGCCAGCGCCCGCGCCCAATCGAGCGTTTCGGCGACGCCCGGCTGCTTCAGCAGCGGCTCCTCCCGCAAACGGCCGACGGCCCCGCAGACCGCGTCGGCCACCGACGCCTCCAGTTCCGGCACCTTCTGGCGGACGATTTGCCGCTCCTTCTCGAAGGACGGCGGCTCGATGTGGAGGTAGAGACAGCGCCGTTTGAGCGCGTCCGACAGGCCTCGGGTCCGGTTCGACGTGATCACGACCACCGGCGGGCGCTCGGCCGCGATCGTCCCGAGCTCGGGGATCGAGACCTGGAAATCGGAGAGGACCTCCAAGAGCAGCGCCTCGAACTCCTCGTCGGCCCGGTCGATCTCATCGATCAGCAGCACCGGCGGGCGGTCGCCACCCGCCGTCAGGGCCCGGAGCAGCGGCCGTTCGAGGAGGTACTCCTCGTCGAAGACGGACGCCTCGGCGGCCACGCCCCGCTCGCCAGCCTGAACGGCCAGCAGCTGTTTCGTGTAGTTCCACTCGTAGAGCGTGTTCTCGGCGGTCAGGCCCTCGTAACACTGCAGCCGGATGAGCTCGGTTTCGAAGCCAGCGGCGAGCACCTTGCCGAGCTCGGTCTTCCCGCTGCCCGGTTCCCCTTCGATGAGCAGCGGCTTCCCTAGGTGGAGCGACAGGAGGACCGTCGTGACGATCTCGTCCTCCGCCACGTAATCGGTCGCCGCGAAGGCGTCGCGGAGGTCCCCCTCGTCGATGTCGTCGAACGCGTCCGATCGCCCGGGCCTCGACGTGTCTCCCGTCACGGTCTGGCGGTCGTACACCGCCTCGCGCCTAAAAGGAATCCATTCCGGGCGGAAGCGGGAACCCCGATCGGGCCTACCCGGCGCGTTCGATGGCCGTCTCGATCGCCCGACCCGTATAGACCTCCAGCAGTTGGCCCCGGAACTCAGCGGACGCCTGCAGGTCGTCCATGAGCTCCCACTCCTCGACGTCGTCGGTCGCGTGTTCGCCGGCACCCTCCGCCACAGCGGTATCGAGGGGCTCGGCCACGAGGGCTTCCTCGACCGGTTCCAGCCGGGAGGCGTGGTCCAGCGCGCCGTTCGCGGCGACGCGCGCCCCCGTGATCTCACCGCCGTCCGCCTCGACGGCCGCGGCGACGCCGACCATCGCGTACCCGGAGGACGGGCTCGCCTTCTTGACGTAGGCGCCGCCGCCGGACGGCTGGTGTGGCACCTCCACCCGCGTGACGAGCTCCGCCTCGCCGACGTCCGTCGTGTACATGCCGAGGAAGAAGTCGTCGGCCGGGACCGATCGCTCGCCGTCCCGGCCCTGGATGACGAGCGTGGCGTCGGCGGCCAGCGCCGCGGCGGGCAGATCGGAGGCGGGATCGGCATGGGCGAGGTTCCCGCCGATCGTCCCCATGTTCCGGACCTGAATGTCGCCCACCGCCGCGGCGGCTTCCGCGAGGACCTCGGCGTTCTGGTTCAGCGTGTCGTCGCCGGCGATGTCGGCGTACGGCGTCATCGCCCCGATCGTCGTGACGCCGTCCCCGTGGTCGATCCCGCGGAGACCCTGGATGCCCCCGAGGTCGATCAACACGTCGGGGCTCGCCAGACCGCTCTTCATGGTCGGGATGAGGCTGTGACCGCCCGCCAGCAGCTCCGTTTCCGCGTCGGCGTTGTCGGTCAACAGGTCGATCGCCTCGTCGACGCTGGTCGCTTCGTGATACTCGAACTGGCTCGGGTACATCAGGCCTCACCCCCTCCGCCGCCGTTGGCGGCCCGCCAGACCGTCTCGGGGTCGAGTGGCATCTCGAGGTGCTCGACGCCGAGCGGCTCGAGGGCGTCGACCACGGCGTTCACCACCGCTGCCGGCGACGCGATGGTTCCGGCCTCCCCGACACCCTTGACACCGAGTGGGTTGTGCGGGCACTCGGTGACGGTCGACTCGGTCTCCATTTCCGGAACGTGGAACGACTTCGGCACGGCGTAATCCTGCAGAGATCCCGTGAGCAGCTGGCCGTTCTCGTCGTACTCGGCGCCCTCATAGAGCGCCTGGCCGACGCCCTGGGCCACGCCGCCGTGGATCTGTCCCTCGACGATCTTGGGATTGATCTGGGTGCCGACGTCATCCACGGCCACGTAGCGCTGGAGGTCGATCTCGCCGGTGTCCGGGTCGACCTCGACGACGGCGATGTGCGTGCCGAACGGGAACGTGAAGTTCTCGGGGTCGTAGAACGACGTCGCTTCGAGGCCCGGCTCCATGTCCTCGGGCAGGTCGTGGCCGGTGTAGGACTCGAGGGCGACATCCTGGATGGTCATCGACCGATCGGGCGCTCCACGCACCTGGTAGGCCCCGTCCTCGAACTCGATGTCGTCCAGTGACGCCTCGAGCTGATGAGCAGCGATCTCCCGTCCCTTCTCGACGACCTTCTCCGCGCTCATGGCGAGCGCGCTGCCGCCGACTGAGGCGCTCCGCGAGCCGTAGGTACCCATCCCCTGCGGTATCTCGTCGGTATCTCCCTCGATGACCTCGACGTCCTCGTAGGGGACGCCGAGCCGGTCGGCGACGACCTGGGCGAACGTGGTGTCGTGACCCTGTCCGTGACCCGACGACCCCGAGTACGCCCGGACGGTCCCCGAGACGGTGAACCGCACGGTGCTGCTCTCCCAGAAGCCGACCTGGGCGCCGAGCTGCCCGACGACCTCGGAGGGGGCGAGCCCACAGGCCTCGATGTAGCTCGATACCCCGATCCCGAGGTAGCGGCCGTCGTCCCGGGCCTCGGCCTGGCGCTCCCGGAGCTCGTCGTAGTCAACTGTCTCGAGGGCCCGGTCGAGCGCTTTCTCGTAATCGCCCGAGTCGTAGACCAGCGCGACCTGGGTCTCGTACGGGAACTGGTCGGGTTCGACGAAGTTCTGCCGACGGAACTCGGCCTGGTCCATGCCGATCTCGTTGGCGGCCTTGTGCACGAGCCGCTCGACTACGTAGGTCGCCTCGGGTCGGCCGGCCCCGCGGTAGGCGTCGACCGGCGGCACGTTCGTGAACACGCCCGTCACCGCACAGTGAATGGCCGGGATATCGTACTCGCCCGACATGAGCGTCCCGTAGAGGTACGTCGGGACGGAGGGCGCCACCGTCGATACGTAGGCGCCCATGTTCGCCATCGTATCGACCTTGAGGCCGACGATTCGGCCGTCGTCGTCGAGGGCGAGTTCCCCGGTAGTCACGTGACCGCGGCCCTGAGCGTCCGTGACGTACGTCTCGGGGCGGGTGGCCTGCCACTTGACGGGCCGCCCGAGCTGCTTGGCACACCACGCCGTGATCGTCTCGTCGGGGTAGTGGTGGATCTTCGAACCGAAGCCGCCGCCGACGTCCGGAGCCCGCACCTGGAGCTTGTTTTCGGGATGGTCCAACACCGTCGACATCAAGAACCGGTGATTGTGCGGGTTCTGACTCGTCATGTGGACGGTCAGCTCGTCCGTCGACGGGTTGTGCTCCGCCACCGTCGCTCGCGGTTCGATAGCGTTCGGGATCAGGAGCTGGTTCTCGAGGTCGAGTTCGACCGTGTGAGCAGCCGATTCGAACGCCGCTTCGGTCTTCTCGGCGTCGCCGATCTCCCACTCGAAGGCGACGTTCCCGTCCGCATCGTCGTGGAGCTGCGGAGCGTCCTCTTCCAGCGCCTCGTCCGGGTCCGTCACTGCGCCGAGGCGGTCGTATTCGACGTCGATGTGGTCGAGTGCCTCGTTGGCGGTGTACCGGTCCTCCGCCACCACGGCGGCCACCGCATCGCCCTGGTACCGCACATGGTCCGTGGCGATGATCGGATGCGGTGGGACGACCAGATCGTCATGCAGCCACACGGTCGGGATGTCGCCGACGTCGGCGACGTCTTCGCCGGTATAGACGGCGACCACACCGTCCATCGCCTCGGCACCGCTCGTATCGACCGATTCGATACGGGCGTGCGCGTGCTGGCTCCGGAGAATGGCGAGGTGAGCCATCTGCGGCCGTTGGATGTCGTCGGTGTACTCGGCGTCGCCGGTGACGAGTGCCGGGTCTTCCCGGCGTTCGATGGCTGACCCGAGGAGCTCCTCGACGTCGACATCGTCAGGATCGATCGTCTTAATCGCCATGCGGGACCCCTCCATCGGTGACAGCCCCCATGTCCTCGGCCGCCGTCTCGACCGCGTTCACGATGTTCTGGTAGCCGGTACACCGACAGAGGTTGCCTTCCAGCGCCTCCCGGATCTCCTCGCGGTCCGGGTCGGGATGCTCCCGGAGGAAGGCCGTCGCCGTCATCATCATGCCCGGGGTGCAGTAGCCACACTGCAGGCCGTGTTCCTGCTGGAAGGCCGACTGGATGGGGTGGAACTGGCCGTCGTCGGCCAGCCCCTCCACGGTATCGATGTCGGCCCCGTCGGCCTGCACTGCGAACATCGTACACGACTTCACGGCCTCCCCGTCGACGTGGACGGTACAGGCCCCACAGAGGCTCGACTCGCACCCGACGTTCGTCCCGGTATACCCGAGCTCGTCCCGGAGCGCATGGACGAGCAGGGTCCGCGGTTCGACGGTTAGTTCGTGATCGGTCCCGTTGATCGTGAGCGTGATCTCGTGTTCTGTCATGTTCTCGCCGTTCCCATGCACCAGGTTGCTGGCCCGGTCATAGCAAGCCTCGAATGCGGTCACGAAGCCCCGAGCCCTCCTGGTTGCTGAGCTCCGAGAGCTGGTCCTGGACCCGTTTGAAGAAGCGGTTCACCACTTGGTTGGCCACCGGATTGAGGACTCGCTGGCCCATCTGAGCGACGCGGCCGAACACGTCGCTCTCGGACCACCATTCGATGGTGACGCCGGTGTCCGATTCCGAGAGCGTCATGCCCGACCGCATCTCGAAGGAGGAGCTCGAGGCCGAGCCCTCGCCGCTGGCGACCATCTCCGGGAAGTCCCGCGACTCGATCGTCACCAGCGTCCTGAAGGTCGGCTTGACGCTGCCGACCCCGACTTCCATCACTGCCGCGTAGGTTTCCCCCGTCCCGAACGCCCGGTCGGCAACCGTCTCCGGGTCCGCTTCCGGAAGGACGGGCGGGATTTCATCGTCCGGGGTCGCTGTTTCGGCCAAGGCGTCGAAATCGACGTCGTCCGGGTCGTCGACGGCCGTCAGGAACTGACAGCCCGGCAACGCCCGTCGGATCATGATCGGGTCCGAGAGCGCCAGCCAGGCTTCCTCTTCCGTCACGCCTTCGAGTTCGAAGGTGCCGTTGAATTCCATTCGTAGTGCTCTCGTGTGTTGGTTGTCCGCACCGTTGTGAACGACTGACTAACGGAGTATAAAACCTCACGTTGGCACACCCCTCAAGGGCTGTTTCGCGTCCGTTCCCCCGATCGAAGAACGCCCCGGCTACGCCGCGTCCTGAACAGCCTTCCAGACTGTCTCGTCCGAGAGCGGCATGTCGATGTGCTCGACTCCGAGCGGTTCGAGCGCGTCTATCACCGCGTTGACCAGGGCCGCCGGCGCGCCGATGGCGCCGGCTTCGCCGACGCCCTTCGCTCCCAACGGGTTGTGCGGGGACTCGGTCACGGTCGATGCCGTCGCCAACTCGGGGATGTCGAAGGCTTTCGGCAGCGCGTAGTCCTGGAGCGTCCCCGAGACGAGGTTGCCGTTGTCGTCGTAGCTCGTCCGCTCGAGTCGAGCTTGGCCGATCCCCTGGGCGACGCCGCCATGGACCTGCCCCTCGACGAGCTTCGGGTTGATCTGGGTCCCGACGTCGTCGACGGTCTGGAACCGCTCGATCTCGAACTCGCCAGTGCCGGGATCGACCTCGACGACGGCCACGTAGGTGCCGAAGGGATAGGTGTAGTTCGACGGGTCGTAGTAGGTCGTCGCCTCGAGGCCAAGCTCCATGCCCTCCGGCACGTCCCCCGAATGGGCGGCGTCGGCAACCTCCTCCAGCGTGACCGCCCGGTCTGGCGCCCCAGTGACGTGGAACTCGCCGTCCTCGGCGACGACGTCGTCCGCCGACGCCTCGAGCTGGTGAGCGGCGATGCGGCGCGCCTTCTCGCGGACCGCGGCCGCGCTGTCGTGCACCGCGCTGCCGCCGACCGGCATCGCCCGCGAGCCGGCCGTGCCGGCGCCATGGCCGACCCGCCCGGTGTCACCCTCCACGATCTCGATGGCGTCGAACGGGACATCGAGGGCGTCGGCCACGATCTGCGTGTACCCCGTGCGGTGACCGGTCCCGATCTCGGCCGTCCCGGACTCGACCACCACAGTGCCGCCCGGGGTCACCCTGACGACCCCCGTCTCCGGCCAGCCGGGCGCGGCCCCGCAGGCCTCCACGTAACAGGACAGCCCGATCCCGAGGTAGCGACCCTGCTCGCGCAGCTCGGCCTGGCGTTCACGGAGGGCCTCGTAACCGACCGCTTCGAGGGCGGTATCGAGCGCGGCTTCGTAGTCCCCGGAATCGTATTCGTGGCCGATCGGCGTCTCGTGAGGGAAGGCGTCCGGCTGGATCATGTTCCGGCGCCGGAACGCTGCTGGGTCCTCGTCGAGGGCCCGGGCCACGTAGCGGGCGACGCGTTCGGCGAAGTACGTGGCTTCCGGGCGGCCGGCCCCGCGGTACGCCGAGATCGGGGCGGTGTTCGTGAACACCCCGGTGACCTCGATGTGGGCGGCCTCCACGTCGTACTGGCCCACGAACATCCGCCCGAAGTTCGAGGTGTGGATCCCGGTCCCCCACATGGCGTAGGCGCCGAGGTCGCCGCGCGTGCGGACCCGCATGGCGGTCATCCGGCCGTCCCCGTCCAGCGCGACCTCCGCCGTCGACTGCTGATGCCGAGAGTGGACCATCGAGGCGAAGTCCTCGCCCCGGGTCGCGGTCCACTTCACGGGCCGTCCGAGCTGCATCGCGGTCCACCCCGTCAACATGTACCCAGCGTAGGGCTGCAGCTTCGCGCCGAACCCGCCGCCCACGTCCGGCGGTCGGACGCGGATCTTGTTCTCCGGGAGCTCGAGCGCCTCGCTGAGCGCCCCCCGCAGTGAATGGGGGTTCTGGGTCGAGACCACGACGGACAGTTCCCGGTCCGCCCGCCGATACTCCGCGACGGCCGAGCGTGGCTCCATCGCCGTCGGGATCACCCGGTTGTTCTCGATGGTCGGGACCTCGACGACCCGATCGGCCGCCTCGAGGGCCGCGGCGGTCGCCTCGGCATCCCCCTCTTCCCAAGTGAACGCCTCGTTGTCCGTCGCTGCGGCATGCACTGACGGCGCGTCGTCGGTGAGCGCCGCCTCCAGATCCGTGACGGCATCCAAACGCTCGTAATCGACGCTGATCGCTTCGGCCGCGTCGGCCGCACGGTACCGGTCCTCCGCGATCACGGCCGCGATCGGCTGGCCCTGATACACGACCTCCTCGTCGGCCAACAGCGGGTGGTCGTGACCGGTCGACCAGTCCGGGGCGCTCGACGGGATCCGGCCGGGGATGTCCGAGGCGGCGATGTCGTCGGCCGTGTACACCGCTACGACGCCGTCCATGGCCTCCGCGGCCGCCGTATCGATCCCCGTGATCCGGGCGTGGCCGTACTGGCTCCGGGCCAGTGCGAGGTAGTGGAGGCCCCGGGGCTGCACGTCGTCCGTGTACTCCGATTCCCCCGTCAGGAGATGTGGATCCTCCCGGCGCTGGACCGAGGAGCCGACCATCTCGTTCGGCGTGGGCTCGTCGGCCCCGACCGTCTCGATCGGCATCTCAGCCCCCTCCGGCACGGGCGACACATCCGGGAGTGCGCAACCGATCCGCCGAGTCGCTCGTCAGTAGTCCCGTCATGGTGAGTACCCGGTCGAGATGGGTCATCCCGAGCATCGGTCCGCCGGGGAAAAAGCCTTGCTCGATCGCTGGCCGGACCGGTCCTCGGTAACCGCCAACGCCTTGCCGATCCCCGGCCCAAGAGGCGCTATGGCCGATCATCCGGACCTCATCCCGCGCGCCGATGCCGTGGCGTCCGTGCTCGCCTCGCGAACCCGCGCCCTGGAGCACCGGTCGAGCGAGGCGGTGTCGCTGGACGCGATCGGCGGTCGGGTCGCCGCCGAACCGATCACGGCCGACCACGATCAGCCCCCACGCTCCCATGCGACGATGGACGGGTACGCGGTCGACGCCAGCGACCCCTATCCGCTGGACGTCGTCGAGACCGAGGTCTTCCCGGAGGACGACCCGCCGGCCCTGAACGCGGGCACGGCAGTGCCGGTTGCGACGGGCGCCCCGGTTCCCGACAACGCGACCGCGGTCCTCAAACGCGAGGACGTGACGATCGAGGACGGCCGGCTGGACGGACCCGACGTGTCGGATGGCACCTACGTCTACGAGCAGGGCAGCAACGTGGCGGCCGGCGAGACGCTCGTCGAGGCCGGCGAACGGCTCGGCCCGAAGGACGCGATCCTGCTGCGGGACATCGGCCACGAGTCCGTCGCCGTCTACGAACCGTTCACGGCCGGCGTGCTCGCGACCGGGACCGAGATCCACGAGGGCCGCACCCAGGACCTCGATTCGCCGATGCTGTCCGGGCTGGTCCGGGCCTGGGGCCACGAGGCGACGTACGAGGGCACGGTCCCCGACGACGCCGAGCGGGTCGCGGACCGCATTCGCGAGCTCGCCGAGGCTTATGACGTCGTGATCACGACCGGCGGCACCAGCGTGGGCCACAAGGACCACGTCGTCAGTTCGCTCCGGGACCTGGGTGACCTGCAGTTCCACCGCGTCTCGGTCCGCCCCGGCAAGCCGATCGCCCTAGCCGAGCTCCCGGCCCACGACGCGGTAGCGTTCGCGATCCCGGGGAAACCGATCGGCGCCTATACCGTCGCGACGGCGGTGATGCGGCCGTTCTTCACCGGCGACGCGAGCCTGCCGTCCGAGCCCGCGACCCTGGCCCGCGACATCGGGATCGGGGTGTCCGGCTTCGAGTACTTCGTGCCAGTGACGCGGGACAGCGGCGAGGCGATGCCGCTGGGCCACGTCGATTCGCCCCTCCAGGTCTACGACGAGACGTACGATCCCAGCGTCTTGTCCTCAAGCTCCCGGGCCACCCGGGCGGACGGCTTTTTCGTGACGGAGTCAGCCGTCTCGGCCGGCGAAACCGTCCAGGTCGTCCCCTATGGAGTGGTGGAATGACCGACGCGCTCCCGGTGATCGATCCCGCCGAGATCGGCCGCCAGGTCCGTGACGGCCCCGTCCATGGAGTCCTGCTGGCGGCCGGCGACAGTCAGCGCTACGGGGATCGGAACAAGCTCCTGGTCGAGGTCGACGGCATCCCGATGGTCCGTCGCGCGGCCCGGTCCCTGACTGAGAGCTCGGCCGAGGCGGTCTTCGCGGTCGTCGGGTACGAGGCAGAAGCCGTCGAAGCAGCGCTGGACGGCCTTGGGGTGGAGGTCGTCGGGAACCCGGCGTACACGGATGGCCAGGCCACATCGCTGCAAGCCGGGACCCGAGCGGCCCGTGAAGCCGGTGCCGCAGCGGTCTGCTACGCGCTCGGGGACATGCCGTGGGTGCAGCCGGCGACCGTCGACACCTTGATCGACGCCTACCTCGCCGATTGCGGCGACCCGTTGGCGGCGGCCTACGAGGGCACCCGGGGCAACCCGACCTTGTTCGACGCTCGCCACTTCGAGGAGCTCGAAGCCGTCGACGGTGACACGGGCGGCCGCGAGATCCTCCTCACCGACGACCGAGCGGCGCTGGTGGCCACCGGCGATCCCGGCGTCCGCCGGGACGTCGATACCCCCGAGGATCACTCGCCCGGAGCCGCCTGACCAGGCCGATCCGGTGGCGTTCCAGTGGGCTTTTGCCATCCGGCGGTGAGGGCCGGGTATGCGCCGGCGATCGCTTCTCGCGTCGCTTGGCGGCGTCGGGATCGTAACGGTGGCCGGGTGCACCGGCTCCGGCAGCGGGGACACCCCGAGTTCGACGCCGACCCGTCCGGAGCGAGAGTTCCCCTATACCGCGGACTCCGAGGAGCAGAACGTCAGGCCTCGCGACCTGACGGTGGACAACGGGACCAAGCAGGAACACGAGGTCAGCCTCTCGATCACTGACCTGGACGCCGAGCGCACCGTCCTCGAACGGGAGTTCACGCTGCCGGGCGAAACCGAGGAGACCCTCGAGGACATCATCGGGAAGAAAGGGACCTACGGGATCCAGTTCGAGCTGGCCGTCGGGACGTCCAAACGGTACGAGTGGCCGATCGACGAGGACCACGGCGACTCGTATCTGGCGGTGCGGGAAGGCGAGACCCCGACTGATCCCGTGGTGTTCTACTCGATCACCAACCTGTGAGCGCGCTGCCCCGCCGTCAGTCCCCGATCTCGATCCGCGGGTCCAACAGCGAGTAGGCGAGGTCCTGGACGGTGTTCCCGAGGATCCCGAGCAGGAGCGGGACGATGGTTACCCCGAGGATGAGGCCGATGTCCTGGCCCCGGATCGCCTGCAGCGTGGTTTGGCCGAAGCCGGGGAGGTTGAACACCACCTCGATCACGATCACGCTGAGGTAGAGCAGCGTCAGGATCTCGGCGAAGAACGCCGAGGTGAGCGGGATGGCGGCGTTCCGGAGCGCGTGCCGCGCCAGGTCCCGCCGGCCGGCGCCGCTGGCGAGCAGCGTCTTCATGAAGTCCTCGTTGAGCTGCTCGACGACCTCCGACCGGATGAAGACCATCTGCACGATGAGCACGTGGACGGCCATGATGAGGCCGGGCAGGAGGAACTGGTCGATGTTCGTCATCGTGTAGAGCGCCTCCTTCTGGTTGAAGACCAGCCACACCTGGCCGTATTTCTGGACGAGGATGCCGAAGACGATCTCTCCGGCGAAGAAGATCGGAACGCCGTAGCCGGCATAGGCGAGCGCGCTGACGACCCGGTCGGCGTAGCCGCCGCGATTAGTCGCGATATAGAGCCCGATGCTGAACGAACCGACCGTGGCGATCAGCAGGGCCGGCAACAGGTAGGTGAAGGTCACGACGAGCGCGTCTTTGACGACCTGCGTCACCGGTTCGCCGCGGAGCGTCTCGCCCCATTGGAAGGTGGCGTAGTTCCCCATCCAGGTCACGTAACGCTCGAGGATCGGGACGTTGTAGTTGTGCTGCTGGACGTAAGCCTGGACGGCCGCTTGCTCGGCTGCGGCCGGATCCCCGCCACCGCCCATCGCCGCACCGGCTGCCGCCGCGAAGCGGACGAGCGAGATGTTCGGGTCCGGCGACCCGACGAACAGGAAGAACGTCAGCGAGAGGACGATCCAGGCCGACAGGACCATCCAGATCAGGCGCCTGGCCAGGAGCCGGTGGACACGGCTCATCAGCCCGACCCCCCTGATTCACGCGGATCGAGTACGTCCTGCAGCGCGTTCCCGAACAGGCTCATGGCCACGGCCGTCACCACGAGCGCGCCGATCGGGAACGCCCCGACCCACCAGTAGATCGTCGGGTCCGTGCTCGACAGCACGCCGACCGACACCACGTTGCCCCAGGACACCACCTGCGGATCGCCCAGCTTGAGATAGGAGAGCGTCGCCTCGACGATGATGAGCTTCGGGAGCTTCAGCGCCGTCGCCGTGACCACGATGGCGGCCACGTTCGGCACGATATGCCGGCGGATGACGCCCCAGCGGTTGACGCCGGCGCTCCGGGCGGCGGTCACGAACTCCAGCTCCCGTGTCTGGAGCACCTCGCTGCGCACCATGCGGGCGATGTTCCCCCAGTTGAGGAACCCGAAGACGGCGACCATCAGCATCAGGCTCGGGCCGACCAGGACCGCGACCGCCATGTAGATGAACAGGGCCGGGATGGTCTGCTGTAGATCGACGTAGCGCATCAGGAGGGCGTCCACCCGGCCGCCGAAGTACCCGGCCACGGTCCCCACCCCGATACCCACCGGGACGATGATGGTCGCCGTAATGAGGGCCATCTGCAGGCCGGTCCGCATCCCGGCGACGGTCAACATGAGCAGGTCCTGGCCGTTTCCGTTCGTCCCGAAGGGGTGGGCGAGCGTTCCCTGACACTGGCCGCCGGTCACCGGCCCGGTACAGCTCCCGACGAACCCCTCGAAGATGCTGAACCCCACGGGCGGCTGCTGGATCGGGCCGAAGCCGATATCGCCGACGATCACCGGCTCGAGCGTGCCGACAGTCATGAACAGCACCAGCCAGCCGAGGCTGACCATCGCCACGGCGTCCCGCCGCAGCTTCCGCCAGCGGTCCTGGAGCGTGTCCCAGTTCAGGGCGATCGGGACGAGCACGTAGAACCCGAAGATGAGCAGCGAGGCGAAGAAGAACCAGTCCACGAGCAGCGGATCCCAGAACCCGACCAGGGGCAGCGGCTCGTCGTCGGGCCAGACGTTCCGTTTGTAGTAGGCGGCGGCGATCAGCCCGAGGAGCGCGAGGCCGAAGCCGATGTCCCGGGGGTTGATCCGTCGACCACCCTTGACGGCGTCCCACTCGATCCGGTCGAAGTCAGTCCCGGACTGGGTGTCCTGCGGACTCACAAGTAGGATGGTCGGCAATGGGCCATTGATCGATCCGTCGAGCGTGCCCCCTGTTTCCGAGGACGGGGTTAAGAACCTTCCCTCACTCAAACGCCTGTTCGAGCCATCTCAGGGTTTAAGACCGTGGGCCCTCTCAACCTCTCAGTATTCCGAAATGGTTTCGCCGGTCCTCGCTGTCGACGGCCTGCAGGTCCGCTTTCACACCGACGAGGGGACGATCCGCGCGGTCGATGGCATCTCCTTCGAGGTCAATCCGGGGGAAACGGTGTGTCTGGTCGGCGAATCCGGCTCCGGGAAGACGGTGACCTGCGAGGCCGTCACGCAGCTCACGCCGATGCCGCCGGGGGAGATCGCCGGCGGCTCAGTCACCTTCGATGGGGTCGATCTGACGCAGGCCAGCGAGGCGGAGCTCCGTGACCTCCGTGGCGACCGTATCACCCACGCCTTCCAGAACCCACAGAACCTCTTCGATCCGGTCTACACCGTCGGGGAACACATCGTCGAAGCGATCCGGTACCACCGGGACGTTTCCAAGGGAGCGGCCCGGGATCGGGCCGTCGAACTCCTGCACCGCGTCGGGATCCCGAACGCCCGCGAGCGGGTCGGCGATTACCCCCACGAGTTCTCGGGCGGGATGAAACAGCGGGTGATGCTCGCGCTCGCGCTGGCGAACGATCCGGACCTCCTCATCACCGACGAGCCGACGACGGCCGTCGACGTCACCATGGAGGCTCAGATCCTGGAACTCCTCGCGGACCTCCAGGCCGAGCGCGACATGGCCATCCTCTTCGTGACCCACGACCTCGGTGTCGTGGCCGAGATCGCGGACCGCGTGGTCGTGATGTACGCCGGCAAGGTCATGGAGCGCGGCGACGTCCGGGAGGTCTTCCACGATCCGGCCCACCCCTACACGCAGGCCTTGTTCCGCTCGATGCCGGGCCAGGGCCGCCGGATGGAGCCGATCGGCGGCAGCCTCCCGGATCCGAAAGCGCCGCCCGACGGGTGTCGGTTCCATCCGCGGTGTGCCCACGCGATCGAGGAATGCACCAGCGGTGAGCAGCCGCCGTTGTACGCGGTGAAGGAGCGCCACGAAGCGTCCTGCGTCTACTACGGGGCCGATCTCGACGCCTCGGTCGTCCAGGCGGGAGAGCAAGCCCGGGCCTCCGGGGACGAGCCGGACCCCGTCGAGGGCGGTGATTGAATGGGCGAGGATCCGCTGCTCTCGGTGCGCGGGCTCGCGAAGCACTTCCGGATCACCGAGGGCGTGATGCAGCGCGAGGTCGGGCGGGTCCGGGCCGTCGACGGGATCGATTTCGAGATCCGCCGCGGCGAGACCTTCGGCCTCATCGGCGAGACGGGCTGTGGGAAGTCGACCGCCGCGCGCACGCTGCTCCGACTCGAGGAACCAACCGACGGCACGGTGGTCTTCGACGGGGAACCGGTGACCGAGTTCGGCCCGACGGCGCTCAAGCGGTTCCGGCGGCGGGCGCAGATGATCTTCCAGGACCCCACCTCGAGCTTCGATCCGCGGATGCGCATCGGTGAATCCATCGCCGAGCCGCTCCGGGCCCACGGCCTCTCGGACAGCGCCGAGCGCGACGAGCTCGTCGAGACGATGCTCGGGCACGTCGGGCTCGCGGCCGACACCGCCCAGCAGTATCCCCACGAGCTCTCCGGCGGGCAGAAACAACGGGCGGCCCTCGCTCGAGCGCTCGTGGTCAATCCGGAGCTGCTCGTGGCCGACGAGCCGGTATCGGCGCTCGACGTGAGCGTGCAGGCCGAGATCATCGATCTCCTCGATGAACTCCAGGACGCCTTCGACCTCTCGATCCTCTTCATCACGCATGACATCAACGTCGTGCGCGAGATCTGCGACCGGGTCGCGGTCATGTACCTCGGCGAGATCGTCGAGATGGGCCCGACCGGAACCTTGCTGGAGAACCCACAGCACCCGTACACCCGGGCCCTCGTCGCCTCGATCCCGACCCTCGATCCGGACGACGCCGGACGACAGGCGACGCTGTCGGGCGAGGTCCCCGATCCGTCGAACCCGCCGAGCGGCTGTCGGTTCCACACCCGGTGTCCGGAAGTCATCCCACCCGAGGAGTACGAGCTCGAGCAGGCCCACTGGCGGGCGGTCGTTCGCCTGCGCGTCCAGCTCGCCGAGCCCGACGCGGAGCCCGCTGATTTCGCGGCCGGGCTCGACCCCGCCACCGACGAGCCGGATCTCGATGCCGAGGCCGTCCGCGAGCACTTCGACATTCCGGCGACGCTGGACGACCCGGCCGCGGAGGCCGAGCTGGCGGCCGCGATCGACGCCATCGTCGACGAGGATCTCGAGGCTGCGGCCGGGATGCTGCAGGAGCACTTCCCGACGCCGTGCATCGAGGAGTGGCCCGAGATGCGCCACACGGCCGCGGACCATCCGGTCGCCTGTCATCTCCATCCGGCGGATTGACCGGCGTGATCAATCGTCCGCGGCGACCGTCAGGTCGGGTTCGGGCGGCGGTTCGGCTTCGAACAGCGTCAGGAAGACCAGCCCGGCGACGACGATGAACCCGGCCGCGACCCAGAACCCGGCCGTGAACGAGAGGTAGTCCAGCGTCCCGCCGACCGCCAGGGGGCCGACGATCGCGCCGACCTGCCAGGAGACCGATCGCAGCGAGAGGCTCCCGGCCACGGCGTTGTAGTACTCGCCCTCCTGGACGAAGAGGGTCATGCTCGTGGGGATCCGGAGGCTGTCAGCCACGCCGAGGACTGAATAGGCGAGGAAGAGCGCGAAGAAGGCCGGAACGAGCGTGATCTCGCCCAAGGGCCCCGGCAAGGAGAGCGTCGGGAAGATCGGGGCCACGACCCCGGCCGCCGGGATCAGGGCGGTGCCGATGGCGTACGCGACCGTGCCCGCGAAGACGAACCGATGCATCGAGCCGATCCGGTCGGCGACGCCGCCGACGTAGCCCTGCGCGACCCCTTTCGTGAGCTTGCCCCCGGCGAGGATCCCCCCGATCAGGAGCGCCGACATGCCGAACTCCGTGCGGGCATAGATGGGCAGGAAGATGACGACCGCCATCTTGCCGAAGCTGAACCCGAACCGGAAGACCACCAGCGCCAGCACGGCCCGCCGTCGGAGGAGCCGCCCGAAGGTCTCCAGGCCGGTGGCCTCGCTCGGATCGGTCCGCGTACCGGGATCGTCGCGAACGAAGAGGACGACCGCGGCGGTCACGACGACGGTGAGCGCGATCAGCACCGCATAGGTGGTCTGGAACCCGTAGACGAACAGCAGCGCCCCGCCCACGAGGTCGCCCCCGAGGCTTCCGACGGATTGTGCCTGGTTGTACGTCCCGATCCAGAGCCCCCGGTCGTCGTCCGGCGCGATCTCGCCGACGACCGCGGCGCCGGTCACCCAAAGGATGGTCGCCCCGAGCGCCTGGAGGCCCCGAAGCGCGATGACGTGCTCGATCGTGCCGACGAGCGTGAAGCCCACCAGCATGAGGACGTTCAGCCCGAGGCCGAGCAGGAGCCAGCGTTTCGAGTTTCCGATGTCGATCCGTCGGCCCATCGGGAGCACGACGAACAGCCGGACGACGGCGTAGGCGGTCCCGAACAGGCCGGCCATCACGCCGGACGCCTCGAACAGGTCGGCGTAGAGGGCCAGCGCGATGATGATGGTCGCGAACGCCAGGCCGGTGATGAACCGCACCGACGTCAGGGTGAGGAACTCCGGCTCCCGGAGGAGCGCGAGGGGGCTCCGGTCACCGGTGGCTGGGGTGGCGGACATCGGTGGCCGACGCGTGGCCCTACTCGGACCGACGCTTCAACGTTGGGAAACCCGGGCGCTTTGACGGCTGAACGATGTTCCCACGGCGTCCGAGTTTCGGGATCGAGCCGGCGAGGCCGATCGGCGCTATCTAGCCCGGTGCGATTGTGGGTAGCAGTGGGTCACTCGATCCGATCGCCGGCGTAGGAGAGCGTCAGCTCCTCCGTTTCGTAGATGTTGATCAGCTCCGTGATGATCTCCTCGTAGCTCTCGTCCTCGACGCGCAGCCCGTCGAGACGGTTGAGCGTGTCCCGGTCGAGTTCGATCTCCGGCATGGCAGACGGTAGACGCTGCACCGCCTTCAACGGAGCGAACCGTCCCGGATCCGACCGGGTCGAATCCACCGAGGGAGAGGTGCATTCACGGGGAGCCAGCGTCCGATCCCGCGTTACCTTAATGGGGGATTTGCTGGTACTATCGGGCCCGATGGGGCTGGTCGAGCTCGGGGACTACTGGCTCGTTCGCCTCGTGCTCCAACGCGGCCTCGGGGTCATCTACCTGATCGCCTTCCTCGTGGCCGCCACCCAGTTCCGGCCGCTCGCGGGGGAGGACGGGCTCCTGCCGCTCGACCGCTACGTGGAGCGCACTGACCCCCGAGCCAGCCCGAGCCTGTTCTACGTGCTGCCGTCCGATCGGGCCATCGGGCTCGCCGCCTGGCTCGGCGTGGGGCTCGCCATCCTGGTGATCCTCGGCGTGCCCCAGTCGGTCGGCACCGTGCCCACCGCCGGGGTGTTCATCCTCCTCTGGGCGCTGTACCTGTCGTTCGTCAATGCCGGGCAGCTCTTCTATGGCTACGGCTGGGAGACGATGCTGCTCGAGTCGGGGTTCCTCGCCGTCTTTCTCGGCGCGGCCGGGACCGCGCCACCCGACACCGTCATCTGGCTGTTCCGGTGGCTGCTGTTCCGGATGATGTTCGGCTCGGGGCTGATCAAACTCCGGCACGACCCCTGCTGGCGGGACCTGTCCTGTCTCGACGTCCACTACGAGACCCAGCCCATGCCGAACCCGATCAGCTGGTACGCCCAGCACCTACCCGATTCCGTCCACCGGCTCGGGGTGGTCGTGACCCTCGTGGTCGAAGTGGTCGTTCCCTTCCTGTACTTCGCGCCCCAGCCGTTCGCTGCGGTTGCCGGGCTGGTGACGATCGGGTTCCAGGCGCTGCTCATTCTCACGGGGAACTTCGCCTGGTGGAACTGGTTGACGGCCCTGGTCGCAGTCAGCACCTTCGACGATGCGGTCCTGTCGGCCGCTCTTCCGGTTACCGCGCCCACCACTGCTTCACTGCCGATCGGCCATCAACTCGTCACCGGGCTCGTCGCGCTCGTCGTCCTCGGTCTGAGTTACTATCCGGTCCGGAACCTGCTCTCGCGCCGGCAGGCGATGAACGCCAGCTACGACCCGTTCAAGCTGGTCAACACCTACGGCGCCTTCGGGTCGATCACGACAGAGCGGTTCCAGCTCGTGATCGAGGGGACCAACGAGACGGATCCCGAGGAGGACGACTGGCGGGCCTACACGTTCAAGGGCCAGCCCGTCCGGCTCGACGAGCGCCCGCCCCAGTGGGCGCCCTATCACTTGCGACTCGATTGGCAGCTCTGGTTCGCCGCCATGTCGCCGTCGCCCCGACGCCATGGCTGGTTCCTCACCCTCATGGAGAAACTGCTCGCGGGGGACGAACAGCTGGGGAAGCTGCTCGAGTCCGATCCGTTCCCCGACGAGCCGCCGCGGTTCGTCCGGGCGCTGCGATATCAGTACGAGTTCACGGCCCCGGCCGAGCGTGCCGAGACCGGCCGGTGGTGGGAGCGGGAACTCCAGGACGTCTACGTCCTGCCGGTGTCCTTGCAGGACCTTCGGTCCAGCGGCCGGGGGCGCCAGCGGTGATGAATTCCGCTGCTCACGGGCCTTGACTATAGCTTTAGGATCCGGTGTCGCCAGCTCCGAGGCAGCCAACCGCGATATGAACGCCTTTCGTTGTCGAAACCGAACGGCGAGCATGCGCTTCGATTTCGTCCGCGCCGTCGGGGTCCTCGTCGTGGTAACAGCCGTCGCCATCGCCGGGCTTGCTGGAAGCGGCATGATGGCTCCGCGAACAGTGTTCATGATGGTGCTGCCGTCGATGATCGTCTACGCCGTCATCGCGTTCGCCCTCGGGATGAAACACGGCGAACACCGCGCCAGCCACTGACCGGTTGGTTCACGAGCTCGGGCCCCGTATAGAGTCGGCCAGGGAGTCAACCGTCGCGATCCAGGGGACACCGCCGATCGAAACGGGATCCCGAGGCGTGGTGACTAAACCGTCGAGCGATCCATTGAGCGCTTCCAGAAAGGAGGCACAGTCCGGGGTCCATACGACATAAACTAACGGTCGCTTCCAAGATCCTGAAAACGTCCGCTAGACTGTTTGAAATGGCGAACGAACGTTCACCTGCACGGACCGGGGCGAGCTGGTGATGGGCCTCATCAATCGGGTTGTCTTGTTCGCCCCTGGCCCGTGCATACCCCGAACTGCGCCGGACCGGCCGCCTGACCGCGACCTCAGGACCCATCTGTCTGTCATCTCCGTCTTCCGGGGTACCCCACCCCGGTTCTGGGAGAACCCCCCAGTCAGACGCGGCGATTCGGACTGTTTCGCAGCAGCGTCTCGGAACCCAATCGATTCGACGTGGATCCCGTGAGAGTTCGGGCTCTTGGGCGTTCGGTCAACGGCCCGACCGCCGCCTGGTCACCCGGGAGCAGGTCCTCGCGGAACTGAAACCGAGAGCGAACGGGGCTGACCCCCCGATTACAGGACGAGGACCAGCGTCCGGCCGTGGAAGATCACCGAGAGGTTGTTGGCGAAGACGAACAACCCCCCGGAGATCAGCAACCCGAGCCAGGCTTCCAGTCCCATGCTCAGATAGCGATCGAGCGGCGGCTCAGTCGCTTTGAGCTGTTCGATAAGGAGGTAGAACGCGCCCACGGCCAGGACCGTCGCGGCCAGATTGAACGCCATCACCGTGAGCAGCCCTTGGCTCTGCGCCCAGCGCATCAACGGGTTCGCCTCCGCGGCCAGTCCGACCTGCCAGGCCGCGAACATCGTCGTGATCATGTCGACGGTGATCAGAATGAACAGCGCGATCGCGAACCAGTCCCAGTATTCCTCGGTCCGGGACTCGATACCTCGGGATGTCACTTCCAGTACGCCAATGCGTGGCTGCATGATTAATCCTCGGCTTTGGGGGTCATCGAATCCGGGCGAAACCGGACTCGGGATCCCAAGTCACTGCCCGCTGGTCGATGTTTGAACGGATCGGCGAGGGAACCTGCTGCTCACCGACAGTAGAGAAGTTCGACCAGGGAGAGCCGCGGTCGGTGGACGCAATGACCGCCGGCAAACCGCTCAGAGCACCACTTCCTTGACGTCGAGCGGCGTCGCCCGACGGACGACGGCCGCGGGGACATCGTCCGTCGGGGCGAGGTTCGGCGAGCTGCCGTCGAGAACGAGCAGCGCCGCCCGCCGCCCGGCCTCGACCACGCCGCAGTCGAGGCCGGCGATCTCGGCCCCGGCCGTCGTTGCCATCCGGAGCACCTCTCGGGCGGTGACGTCGAAATTCTTCGCCGTATACGCCATCTCCCGAAACATCGACGGCGGGTTCAGCATCACGTTGTCCGTCCCGAGCGCGACCGTAGTGTGCGAGAGGAGGTCCGCGACCGGCGGCCGGCCGACGTCGAGCACCTGGTTGGCGCGGGGACAGACCGCCACCGGGACCGCCTGCTTGGCGACCCGTCGGAGGTGCTCCGCTTCGGCGTGGACCATGTGGACCAGCAGGTCCGGCTCGAGGTCCAGCGCCGGGTGGATGTCGGTCGCGTCGGGCTCGCCGGCATGGATCGCGAACGGGACGCCGGCGTCCCGAGCGGCCTCGCGTTCGACGGTGAAATCGTTGTCGTTGGCCCCGCTGGCGCCGTAGCCGTCGGCGACCTCGAGCACGGACGGGTCGCCGCTCCCGAACACGAACGCCCTGACCGGCATCCCCTCCTCGGCCTCGCGGAGGGCGCTAGCCCCATCGGGCCCTGACTCGCGGAAGTCGAGGAACGCGGCGGTCCCGGTCCGCTCCATGAACCGCATCGTCCGGCGCATCTCGGCGACGAGCTCGGCCCGGTCGGCCGCCGCGAGCCGTCGGTGCTTGACGCTGTCGGGAGGGGCCACCGCCGCCTCGAGCCCCAACCCGAGGGCCGCTTCCTTCGCGACCGAGTCCCCGATATGCGTGTGGGCGTTCACGAAGGCCGGGAGGACGATGTCCGTCGCGTCCGTGCGGGTCTCCTCGACGGCCTCGATGCGGCCGTCCTCGACGACCACGCGACCATCGATCGGCTCGAACGCCTCCCCGGCGAGCACCGTGCCCTCGAACTGTCCCATAGCCGAAAACGGCGTTCGGGACCGATATGGCTTTCTGGACGGCGGGGACGAACGGTCCAGTCGCGTATCGCCCTGTGAGCCGGCGTGCGAGGCGCGTGGACGCTCAGGTCCGTGATCGACCCCCGATTTCCGGACTCGGATCCAACACCCCACTGGAGCGATGAGAGCCGATCAAGCCCCGAGCGCGTCAGCGAGCCCGTGGAGCGACTCGATGATCAGGTCCGGATCCGCGCCGAACGTTTCCCAGGGTGCTCCCTGCCGGTCGACCCAGACCCCCTGCATGCCAGCATGCAGGCCGCCCATCACGTCGAACCATCCCGCCGACACGTGCGCGATGTCGGTCACGGGCGTACCGGTCCGGGCGGCCGCGTGCCGATAGAGTTCGGCCGCCGGCTTGAACGTCTGCACCTCGTCGGCGCTGATCGTGTCCCGGATGAGGTCGGCGATCCCCGCGTGGTCGATCATCGAGGCCAACATCTCCGGGTTGCCGTTCGAGAGGACGTAGCAGTCATAGCCGCCCTCGACGAGCCGTTGGATCCCGTCCCGGACGTCATCATAGACGTCGAGTTCGTGATACACGGCGAGGATCTCATCGCGTTCGGTCTCGGAGAGTTCGACGCCGTGGACGTCGAGGGCATACTGCAGTGCGTCGCGGTTCATCTCGTAGAACGGCTGGTAGTCGTCCGTGTAGTTCGCCACGAACGTGTACTCCAGCGACCGGGACCGCCAGAGCTTCGAGACCGGTTCAGGGGACGGCACGCGTTCGGCGAGGGCGGCCTCGGCCGCTTCGACGTCGACGAGGGTGCCGTAGGAGTCGAAGGTGATCGTCGATATCTGCTCGGGCGTGAACGACATGATCGGAGCTTTCACCGGGAGTTCCGGAAAGGTTTCGACTGTGCTGATGCGGATCGCTTGCTCAGGCCGGCGACGGACAAGGGGTCTCGTCCATGGAACGGCCCATGTTTACCGGAGGCCTGGGACCACCGCTCATTTCGCTTAACCGTCGATGGCGCAGTTGGTCCTGATCGAGAGCGCTACGATCCCTGGAACCCAAGGAATCGGACGTGCTTTATGAACCAATCCGACGCCGACTTAGGGCTTATATCCAGGAATATCGGGAGTATTCGTTTCAGTATCCCAAGTGAAATCGACTTCGGCTAGCTGGCTAACAGAAATGTAGTTCTGCGAACATTATAGTGGGGTGCGTCCCTACCGCTGGAGTAGGGAGTGACCCTCGAATGGCAACCACCCATCCCACCCAGGTCCGCACCGACGCTGAACACTCCGGGGTCCGCCAGGTCCTGCTTACGCTGGCCTACGCCGCCGGGATCATCGCCACCATCGCGGTGGCCACCGGCGTCGCCGCAGTGTTGGCAGGTTTCACCGCCGGCTTAGGCCAGTTCGTCCTCCTGCTGGCGGGCTGGCTCGGCGTCGTCTCCGCCGCGCCCGAGCTCTCGGAACGCGCCACCATCCGCCTCGCCGAAATCGAGTTCGGGCAGCACGCGCCGAGTTCAACGCGGACCGTGCACGCCGTCGTCACCTACCTCGTGGCCGAGT
>CAZKPC010000024.1:9262-26223 GCA_964554565.1 uncultured Halobacteriales archaeon | reverse complement strand
TGGGTTCGGGCGGAGTCGAACCGCCGATCTCGGCCTTGTAAAGGCCGCGTCATGACCAACTAGACCACGAACCCGTGGCCGGGGTCAGCCGCCGGTCGGCCAAAACCGTTTCCCTCCGGCGTCGGGCGGTGGGCAACCCTTAGGCCCTCTCGCCCGCATGCACTGCTATGGGGGACGCCCCGGGGTCCCGGCGCGGCGCTGACGGCGGCCGCGGGCTCCGCGACCGGCTCCGACTCCCGGCCCTCCTGTTGCTCGTCCTGCTGCTCGTTGGCGCCGGTGCCTTCGCGTACGACGAGTTCCGGTCCTCCGGCGATCCGGACGCCGCAACCGTCACGGTCGTTGATCAGGACGGCGGCACCCTCGGGACTGTCGAGGTGACCGTCGCCGACACGTTCCGGGAACGGTACACCGGGCTCTCGGAGACCACCGCCCTGGGGCCCGACGAGGGCATGTTGTTCGTCCACGACGCGGAAGCCAACCACTCCTACGTGATGCGGGACATGGCGTTCCCGATCGACATCGTCTTCATCGATGCCAACCGGCGGATCACGGCGATCCACCACGCCGAGGTGGAGGACCCGCCGCTGACCCAGTACAGCGGCCGGGGCAAATGGGTGCTGGAGGTGCCGTACAACTGGACGGTCGAGCACGGGATCGAGGTCGGGGATCGGATCCGCATTACCGGCGGACCGGATGGGTGATCCGACCGCCGACCATCGACACGAGTTATGGCACGGCCGCCGCTGGAGAGTCGATGGTCCCCCGATCTCGGCCGGCCGGGCTGACGCCGTCGCCGGTCGGTTCCCACCGCACTCGGGGAACGCAATCGAGTGATCCGGGGACCGCTCGGCGCTACACGTCCGAGTACCCGATCCGATCCAGCTCCGCCTCGAGTTCGACGTTCATCCCGTCGACAGCTTCGGCATCGAACGACCGATCGGTCAGAGCCGCGGAGAGTTCGGCGACCTCGGCATGATACCGGCGGCAGCGATTTACGAGCGCTTCGAGGAGCTCGTCGTCAGCGTCCCCGTCGGGATCGATCCGCTCAACGACCTCCCACCCACCCGGGTACACTTCCAGCAGTAACGCCGAGTCCTCCAATTTGACGGCCAGCCGTTCGGCAACCGATCCGCCGGTGGTCTCCACGCTCAGGAGGACGAGAACGTGATCGACGCCGTCCAGTGACTCCATCGAGCGGGCTTTCTTCGCCGAGATGATAGGATCGCGGAGGAGCGTGTCGAGCGGCTCAGGGATCGAGGACCCGGTCGTGGAGGTTTGTTCGCGGGGCCCCGTCGGCGCATATTGGTCGATCGCCTCCCCCTTGGACCCCACGACCGATGGGGCCCTGTCGTCGGGGACCGCTTCGGTGATCTCCTTGAGAATCCCATAGAACCGCCACTCGTCGCCGTAATCATACAGATAGCAGATCCGATCCCGTTCCGCGAGTTGGAGCTGCTCGGCCATCGCGGCCATCGTGGTCTCGCCCGGGTCACGGATCCGATCGCCCATCCCGAGGATCTCGTCGACGACGCGGCCGTCGCTTCCATCCCCGGGTTCATATCTGATCGAACTGTTCCAGTAGCGTTCCGCCTCGCCGAAGAACCACAAATGCCCTTGATCGAGCCCAAAGCTGTCATTGATCTCTTTCTGAAACTCCTCCAGGGTCCGATCGGCCCCGATCACGATGTCCCGCCAGCGGGCCGTCGGATCGGGCTCGAACTTCACCCGATATCGATACCCCGTCATACCCACTCGCTTTTCGCCATGCCGGCGTGAACGTTTGGGTCCCCGCGGGGAAATGGGGGGACTCCACGCGGTCGGAAGCCCGGCTCGATGTCGCCCGCTCGAGATGCCATAGAGGCGCCGGGGCGAAACACCTACCCCCACCCCCACCGACCACCGCCCATGGGCCTGAGCGAGCTCGATGCCCAGGAGGGGTGGCAGGCCGATGACTTCGCGGCCCGGGTGCACTACCAGGGGGACGGCGACCGGTACAGCATCGAGTACTACGCGCCCAGCGAGTGCGTGCTGTACTGGCGCGTCAAGGGGGACGGCGAGACGGCGGTACCGGTCGGCCGCGAGAGCGTCCCCGACCCCCTCCGCGCCCGGATCCGGGAGGACCTGGCCGCGGCGGAGATCGACCCCGAGCTCGAAGCGCGGCCCCTTTGATGCGGGGTCAACCGGCCTCGGTTCCGGCAAGCTTCACCGCCGGGTTTGGGGGCGCGTACCACGCCGCCCTCGCGTGATTCTGGGGGAAAGCAACCCTTATCCGCATTGCTGGCTTCGCCGGGGGTGATGGCGGTCCCGATCGACGAGGACGACCCGTTCGAGGAACAGCGGGAGCAGGCCGAGAACCCGATGCTCCGGCTGTTTGCCGAATACGGGCGTCCGAACGCGTTCCAGTTCGTCGTCGGGCTCGCCGCGTCCTTCACCGCCCGGATCCTCGATCTCATCCCGCCGGTCATCCTGGGCGTCGCCATCGACGCCGTGTTCCTCCAGAACACCGAGTACGCCGGCGCGATCCCGGGCATCCCGGTCGCCTGGACCGCGCCCCATATCCCCGCCGGTCAAACCGGCCAGTTCTGGCTCTCGATCGGGTTGATCTCCTTTGGCTTCTTCGGCGGCGCGATCTTCCATTGGAGCCGCAACTGGGGCTGGAACTCCTTCGCCCAGAACATCCAGCACGCCATCCGGACCGACACGTACGACAAGATGCAGCGGCTGAACATGGAGTTCTTCGCCGACAAGCAGACCGGGGAGATGATGTCCATCCTGTCGAACGACGTCAACCGGCTCGAGCGCTTCCTCAACGACGGGATGAACTCGTTCTTCCGGCTGTCCATCATGGTCGGCGCGATCGCGTTCATCCTCGTCGCCTACAACTGGCAGCTGGCGGCCATCGCCCTGTTGCCGGTGCCCCTGATCGCCTTCTTCACCTACCACTTCATCCGGATCATCCAGCCCAAGTACGCCGAGGTCCGATCGTCGGTGGGCCAGCTGAACTCCCGGCTGGAGAACAACCTCGGCGGGATCCAGGTCATCAAGACCTCCAACACGGAGGACTACGAGTCCGACCGCGTCGACGACGTCTCGATGGATTACTTCGACGCCAACTGGGGCGCCATCGAGACCCGCATCAAGTTCTTCCCGAGCCTGCGGGTGATCGCCGGCGTCGGGTTCATCCTCACCTTCCTCGTCGGGGGGCTCTGGGTCTTCTCCGGCCCGCCGCTGGCGTTCCTCTCCGGGACGCTCCGGCCCGGCGAGTTCGTCACTTTCATCGTCCTGACCCAGCGGTTCATCTGGCCGATGGCCCAGTTCGGCCAGATCATCAACATGTACCAGCGGGCGTACGCCTCGGCCTCCCGGATCTTCGGGCTGATGGACGAGCCGAGCCGGATCGCCGAGAACCCCGACGCCGACGAACTGGTCGTCGACGAGGGGCGGGTCGTCTACGACGAGGTGAGCTTCGGGTACGGCGACGAGCGAATCCTCGAGGACGTCGACTTCACGGTGGACGGCGGGGAGACGGTCGCCCTGGTCGGGCCGACCGGCGCCGGCAAGTCGACCGTGCTCAAGCTCCTGCTGCGCATGTACGACGTCGATGCGGGGCGGATCACGATCGACGGGACCCCGATCGACGACGTCACGCTGCCCAGCCTGCGACAGGCGATCGGCTACGTCAGCCAGGACACGTTCCTGTTCTACGGGACGGTCAAGGAGAACATCGCGTACGGCACGTTCGACGCCGACGACGAGTCGATCCGCGAGGCGGCGGAGGCCGCCGAGGCCCACGCGTTCATCGAATCGCTGCCCGAGGGGTACGATACCATGGTCGGCGAACGGGGCGTCAAGCTCTCGGGCGGCCAGCGCCAGCGGATCGCCATCGCGCGGGCCATCCTCAAGGACCCCGCGATCCTGGTGTTCGACGAGGCCACGAGCGACGTCGATACCGAGACCGAGATGCTGATCCAGCGGTCGATCGACCGACTCACCGAGGAACGCACCACGTTCGCCATCGCTCACCGGCTCTCGACGATCAAGGACGCCGACCAGATCATCGTGCTCGAGGACGGCCGGATCGTCGAGCGGGGCACCCACGAGGCGCTGCTCGCCGACGACGGGCTGTACGCCCACCTCTGGGGCGTCCAGGCCGGCGAGATCGAGCAGCTCCCCCAGGAGTTCATCGAGCGGGCGACCCGCCGGACCGCGCGGACGGAAGCCGGCAACGACTAGTGGCCTGGCGAACGTCGATCGACGACCCCATCGTCCGGTCCGCGTCGCTCCCGGGTGTGCCAATCTAACCAACGATACCTGATGTGAAGTGTCGATCGGGCTGCACTCATGGCGCGAGTGCCGCGTCGATCTGACCCGGACTGACGGGGAACCATCCTCCGGGAATTGACTGCTGAGAATCCAGCCAGTCTCGAATGATGTTCAGAGCGTCCTGGAGACCTAAAGCGAATACGCAACTCGGGAGATGGAAAAGCCGTCAGAAATTCCGCGAAATATACTTCTCAATGACTCGGACTTCCGAAGCGTTCTGGGTCCAATACCCTCTCCAGGTGTTCTGTCCGTCCCTGGTCGCCAACATCGCCCGATCCGTCCCCGTCTCGGAAAGATAGACGACAAACCAGGTATTGCGGATTTCATTGTCACGGACCTCGTGGACATTCAACCCCATCTCCGATGGAGGAATCCAGTCTGGAATCCCATATATGTGCGTCTCTAACCCATCTATCCGCCCGAGTTGTTCGTAGACCTCCCGCGTGCCTCGTTCGTCGTCCAATCGTGACAACCGCTGGAACGACGTTCGAAGTGTCCCGGTTTGTGCGTTCGCCGCATGCTGTTCAATATGGCGAGATACAAGTGTCAAGACCAGCTTTTCGGTGTTGGAGTCCGGATAGCCCGACAACGTAAAGACTGTATCCGATAATTCCTTCACTGCTACGGGGATATCGACATTATCTAGGGATCTCGCCCCGGTCGAGTAGAGATCACTATTCACCAACAACAGCGTGGTTTTGAGGTTCTTCAGCGGCGAAGAAACGACGACCTCTCCATCCCGTATCACGAGGATCTGGTCGTCCTCTATGCCCTCGATCTCTGTTTGGGATATTTCCGCGTCCAAGCCCCCGAATAAGTTATCAGCCATTTTCAATATCGGCTCCGGCTCCGTCGGATTGATTAACTGTACCGACCACTCCGAAGGCTCTTTCCGATCAACGAACGTCGAAAGCGATTCCGGGACTGAATGCTCTTCGGCCATGCTACTCAATGGAGTATGGTAGGTAATACAAACCATTGGGTATTTTGATTGGAGTAGATCCCCGTCGGTACCGGTTCCGGGCCACCGGTTGGGACCTGGCCACGGCGGCGATCTCGGGTTCATAGGGCCGGGCCTGCCCCTGACCGTTGATGTCGTCGAGTCCAGCATGGGGTTCCGACAGACTAACGAGCCGCAGGATGCCCTCGGCCCGGGCTATCGACTCACACCTACGGATTGGGACTGGAGCGGATCATCGTATTCGGACTCGAGGACACTCAGCGGGATCTCGAAGCGCTCATCGGGGGCTCGCAGTAGCGAGCCGTTCCGGGCCGGGACCATCGGTTACAAGCCCCCCGGTGGCGAGCGGCCGGTATGCGCCTGGCCGAGGCCACCTGGACCGACGCCGCGGCCGCGGAGACCGAGCTCGCCGTCCTCCCGGTCGGCAGCACCGAGCAGCACGGTCCGCACGCCCCCTTGTCGACCGATAGCTTGAACGCCGAGGCGGTGGCCGAAGCGGGGGTCGCTGCTTTCCAGGAAGAGGTGGTCCTCGCACCGGCGCTCCCATACGGCATCTCGGCCGAGCACCGCCGGTTCGCGGGCACCTGCTGGCTGTCCCCCGACACGTTCCGCTCGGTCGTCCGCGAGGCCGTCGAGTCCTTGCTCAGCCACGGCTGGCGCCGCGTCGTCATCGTCAACGGTCACGGTGGCAACAGCGATGCTCTTCGTGAAGTGGCCGCCGCCGTCTCCAGGGACCATTCAGCGCACGTCGCGGCCTTCACGTGGTTCGAGGCCGTGGGCGACCACGGCTCGAACATGGGCCACGCGGGGCCGCTGGAAACCGCCATGCTCAGACAGCACCATCCCGAGCTCGTCCGCGAGGACCGCGTGGACTCGGCGGCCGCCGACGCGAGCGACCGCTGGGGCGACTGGGTGTCCGGCGTCAACCTCGCGCACGACTCCGACGAGTTCACCGAGAACGGGGTGGTGGGCGATCCCACGGACGGTGACGCCGACCTCGGCGCCGAGCTGACGGACCTCGCGGCCGACGCTCTGGCGGACCTCCTCGCGGCGCTCGCCGAGCGACCGCTTTCCCCCGATTGAATGTTCGGTTCAGGGCCGCTCCGGCGTTCTGTAGACGTCGGTTACGAACGGTCCCACCGCTCCGGCGACCGCTTGCAGCAGAGCCTGTTCCCGATCGATGATGCCGCCGGTCAAGACCCCCGCTGCACCCTGGTTCCGCTTCACGTCGGACGCCCCCACGACGTCGTCCATGACCGGGCCGAGTTCCTTCCCGCCCCGGACGCGATCGGCGATCCCGGCCGGGAGTCGTAACCGCGGGCCGCAGCCGAGCGTCGTCTCGTCGCCGTCGGTCGCCGCCGCCCACATGATCAGATAGCAGCCGTCCGGACGCTCCGCCACGCCGCCCTCGAGCCCGATCCCGAGATCGGCGCCGGGGAGCGCTCGTCGGGCCCGGGCGCTGGCGCCGCGGATCGTCTCCTCGTCGCCGATCGGCTGGTCCCCGACGCCGGAATCGACATCCACGGCAGCAACTTCAGCCTCGATCCCGGCCGCCTCGAATGCCCGCTCGGTCGCGGCCAGCTTGACCGGGTTCCCGCTCCCGACACCGATCTGCATACCTGCGCCCCGCTGCCGGTGACGGCAAAAACCCTCCCCAACGCCGCCGCGGCTTCCGAAGGCCTTTCTTCGGGGTTGACCAACCGCCGACCGTATGGGGGCACCGCGGGAAGCCAGCGGCCGCGAGGCGTGGACGATCGCGGTCCTCCTCTGGCTGGCCGTCGTCGGGATCACGACCTACGAGATCGCTCCGGCCAGCGTCCTCTCGCTGGTCTCCGCGGACCTCGCGGTCGGTTCGACCGGCGTGAGCTGGCTGGTCAGCGTCTTCCTCCTCGGGATGGTGGTCTTCTCGCTGCCCGCGGGGTTCCTCCTCGACCGTCGGGACGACCGGACCGTCATCCTCCTCATGGCCCTGCTCTACGTCGGGAGCACCGCCTGGGCGTTCTGGGCGAGCGAGACGGGGGCCTACTGGTCGCTCGTGGGGGCCCGGTTCGTCGGCGGCGCGGTGAACGTCATTCTCTGGACGGCGGCCGTCAACGTCGTGGGGGCGGTGTTCGATCGGACCCGACAGGGGACCGGGATCGGGTTCCTGTTGACCAGTATTCCGGGCGGCTTCGCGATCTCCCACGTGCTCACGCCGGTCCTGGCCGGCGGGCTCGGCTGGCCCACCAGCTTCCTGGTGTACGGCGGCGTCACCGCGGTGTCCGCCCTCGGGTTCTGGGGCTACACGACGGGCATCGAACTCCGGATCCAGACGACGGTGCCGGATCGAGCGGCCTTTCGGACGGTGCTGTCGAACCCCTGGGTCTGGGCGGTCGGCGGCCTGGCGTTCGCCGCCTTCTCGCTGAACATCTTCTTCAACAACTGGCTCCCGACCTACCTGGTCCGGCAGTTCGGCTTCTCGCTGGCCCAGGGCGGCGTGTTCGCCGCGGTGTTCCCGGCGATCGGGGCGCTGGGGCGGGTGACCAGCGGCTCGCTCTCCGATCGGTTCCTGGGCGGTCGACGCAACCCGATCGTCCTCGGTTCCTTCCTCGTCATCACGCCCCTGATCGTGCTGATCGCGACGCTCCGGATCGTCGTGGTCCTCCTGATCGCTCTCGTGATCGCCGGGTTCGTCACGCAGATGGGCTTAGCGCTGCTGTTGCCCTACGCCCGGGAGCTCGTGGCGGAGAACGTCACGGCCACGGCCATCGCGGTGTTGAACCTCGTGGGCTTCATCGGGGCGTTCGTCACGCCCGTCCTCACCGGCTGGCTCATCGATCAAACGGGGGCGTTCACCGTCGCGTTCGGCTTCGCGCTCGCCGTGGCGCTGCTCGGGGTGGTCCTGGCGTGGGTCACGCCGGAGCCCCAGGTCACCGCGGCCGGGCGCGGTTAGCCGTCCTCGAACTCCTCGAGCGCGCCCTTGACTTCCGGGAGGGTGCCGGCCAGCGCCGAGACGTGCTCCTTGGCCGCCTCGAGCTGCTCGAAGAGCTCCTCGACGGCCTCGATCTCCGCGCCGAGGTCCCCGTCGTCGAAGGCGTCGGCCCGGCGGCCCATCTCGTACCATTTTCGGGCTTCCCGGAGCTGCTCGCCCGCGTCCTCCGCGGCCAGGTCGGCCCGCAAGCCGTTGAGCACGCCGAGGACGTTGTCGGCCTCCACCGCCCAGAGCTCGTCGGCGTCCGGCAGGGCGGCCCGGGCCTCCTCGAGGGCGGCCTCCACGTCCGCCTCGAGCTCGCCGGCCGCCTCGTCGAAGAGCTCGTCATCGAGCGTCGTCTGGCTCATACCGCTGGTTTCGGCGCGTCGGGCCTTAAACCGTGACCCGGATCCGGAAGTGGTGGCCGGCTCAGTCCGCCCCGCGGACCGCTGCCCGCCGCTGTCTGGCCCGAGTCGACCGGGCGCGCGTCCCGGCCGAGTGGACACCTACAAGCCCCCCACCGCCGCAGGGCCGCCATGGACCAGGCCAACGGGCCCGCTGATGGCGGTTCCGACGAGCACCGGGCGATCCTCGACCGGCTGGACCGACTCGAGGACCCGAGCCGCTATCGGTGGCTCTCGGGCGAGGAGCTCCGCCATCACCTCGACCCCTCCCCGACGTGGGTCGTCGCCGACCTGGGCAGCGGGACGGGCTTCTACACCGACGATATCGCTCCCGTCGTGCGCCGGACGTACGCCGTAGACATCCTCGCGGAGATGCACGAGCGCTATCGTGAGCAGGGCATGCCGGCCAATGTCGAGCCGGTGACCAGCGCCTTCGGCGACCTCCCGTTCGACGACGGGGGGCTCGACGGCGCGATCGCCGTGATGACCTTCCACCACGAGCTCGACGCCGCGCTGGACGAGATCGCCCGCGTGCTGCGCCCCGGCGGCCGGTTCGTCGTCGTCGACTGGTCGGCGACGGGCGCCGGCGAGCGGGACCCGCCCGTCGAGGAGGAGTACTTCGACCTCGCGACGTGCCAGTCGCTGCTCCTTGAGGCGGGGTTCCGGATCAGGCTCGCCCGGGAGCGCCGGGAGACGTTCGTGGTCGTGGCGACCCGCCGGGCCGCCTGAGCCCGCCGGCGGTCACGGCTCGAGGGACTCGACCATCATCAGCGGGTAGTCCCCCTCCATCTCCATCCGCGCGACCGCGACGACGTCCTCGTACTCGACGACGACCTCGGCCTCGAAGTGGTGGCCCGAGAGCTCGGTGTAGCCGTAGACGGGATCGAGGTCGTCCTCGAGCGCCTCCTCGCGCATCGAGACCGTCACCGACCGGCAGTGCGGCTGGTTCTCGATGGCCGCCTCCATGGCGCGGCCGAGCGAGCCGGCGCTGTCGGGGCTCACCGGGGTGCCGGCGAACTGGTGATAGAGCGACCCGAACTTCACGCCCGCCTCGAAACAGGCGGTCTCCCGGGTGCTGGGGGCCATGGGCGACGCTCGCCCGGGCGGGTCATAAGTGCCCTTCCCCCGGCGACCCCGGCAACCGCATGGTACTTACCGCTCGCTTGCGGAGCCGAGACCGATGGAGGACCCGGTCCTGCTCACGGGGGCAAAGGGATACGTGGGCCAGGCCATCCTCGACGGGATCGGCGGGGACTACGACTGGCGGCTGCTCTTTCACAACCCGCCGCCCCAGGAGCCGGACCACCCGTACCTCGTCGGCGACGTCACGGACCCGGAGACGATGGCGGAGGCCTGCGCAGGAGTCGGCGCCGTGATCCACCTGGCGGGCGACCCGCGGCCGGAAGCGCCCTGGGATTCCGTTCTCGACAACAACATCCACGGCACGAAGGTGCTCTACGAAGCCGCGGCCGACGCCGGGGTGCGGAAGTTCGCCTACGCGTCCTCGAACCACGCCGTCGGGCACTTCGAGACCGATCACAAGCCGGGGGTCTATCGCCCCGGTGGCCCGGTCATGCTCGATGGAACCGAGCTACCCCGCCCGGGCAACTTCTACGGGATCTCGAAAGCCGCCGGCGAGCTGATCGGCCGGTTCTACCACGACGAACACGGGATCGCCGTGGTGAACGTGCGAATCGGCAACCTCACCCGGGCTAGCCCGCCCGCGGACTACGAGCGCGGCCAGGCGATGTGGCTGTCCTATCGGGACTGCGCGCACCTGTTCGATCGCTGCCTCCAGGCTGACTACGACTACGAGATCGTCTACGGCATCTCCGATAACGACCGCAAGTTCTACTCGCTGGACCGGACCCGGGAGGTGCTGGGCTACGAGCCCCAGGACAACTCGGCCGAGCACGGGTGAACCGCTGGCTCAGTCGAACAAGCCCTCGACGTCCTCGAGCTCCGCCACCCGCCGGTCGACGTGGCCCTCGAGGCGTTGATAGATCAGCGGTCGGTGCTCGGCGTCGCTCACGAAATCGGTCACCAACGTCAGGAACCGGTCGTCGCCCCGGCTCTCGCCGGCCTCCCGCGCCGCCACGACCTCGTCCGCGAACTCCACCGCGCGCTCGATCACGGCCTCGTCGTACGGTTCGAGCTCCTCGGCCAGGACGGGCCCGGCCACCCTGCAAGCCGGATACTCGAGGTCGTCGAGATCGAGCGCTCGGCCGTCAAATGTCACGGCCGGCGGCGCGGCTCGCTCCACGTGTTCGGGATCCCGGGCGAGTTCCCCGAGGTAGTCACGGATGGTTCCGATATCGACCGCTCGATACGGGGACGGGAGCCCCTCGAGATAGCCGGCGCCGCTCTCAGCGAGGCCTTGTAGGCCGTTCCAGTTGGCGCGCTGGGCGTGGTGGACGGCCGCCGTGAACTGGATGAGGCCGTGGAGGAAGCGTTCGTCCTCCGTGCCGGCGTCGAGTGCCAACCAGTGGTCCTCCCACGCGTCATGGGCGGCATGGTAGTACCCGGCGTTGTAGATCGCGATCCCGGCCCGGAGGTGCGCGTCCATCGGACGGCCGGGGCCAGGTGACCGGCCGGGGTGAGTGCTTCGATCTGCACCGTGGCGAGGGATCCTGGATGAACGCGACTGCTCGGTGCCGTCACTCGCCAGGCGAAACGCTGTCGGTCGGTGTCGGCAGCGTCCTCACCACTGATCGATGGCTAGAGCGCCAGGCCCGAGCCCGGTCCCGGGTCTCGCCGGTCGACTTTTCGGTCCGCGCTCGTAACGGCCCGTGGACGGATCACCGGTCGACGAATGCGACTCACGCCCCGTCCCCGGCTGGTCGACGCAGGGGTGCTGGTCGGGACGCTCGCGGCTGCCGGCACCGGCCTCGCGAGCCTGCTGACCGGCCGGTCGACCGGGTGGTGGGTCGTGGCCGGCCATGGGATCGCCGGCGCGGTCCTCGTCGGCTTGCTCGCCTGGAAACTCCGGCGCGTCCTGCCAGGGCTGCTCGATCGGGAACCGCCGTCCCGGACGGTAGTCGTCTCGATCGCCACTCTCGCGCTGGCAGCCGCGACGATCGCGACCGGCGTCTTGTGGGTCCACGGCGCCGCGGTCGCGGCCGGTCCGTGGTCCGGGCTGACGGTCCATGCGTTCCTCGGCGTGGGGCTCCTCCTCGGCTTGGCGCTTCATCTCCGGTCGCGGTTCAGGCTCCCGACCACCGCGGATTTCGAGGGTCGGCGGACCGCGCTCCAGACCACCCTCCTGCTGGGTGGCAGCCTCGTGGCCTGGAAGCTCCAACAACGACTCGTCGAACTCCTCGACACGCCGGCTCGGCGGTTCACGGGCTCCAGACCGGCCGACGGCGGGTCCGGGAACGATTTCCCCGTGACCAGCTGGGTCGCTGACGACCCCGAGCCGATTGATCCGGCCAGATGGCAGCTCGAGGTCGCGGGCTCGGTCGACTCGCCCCTCGTGCTGTCCCGGCACGCGCTCGCGGCCGAGGACGCCGAGCGGGCCGTGTTGGACTGCACGAGCGGGTGGTACGTCGAGCGCGAGTGGGCCGGCGTCCGGGTCGGCCGGCTGCTCGACGCGGCCGGCGTGTCGGCGGACGCGCGGTGGGTGCGGTTCAGGTCCGTCACGGGCTACCGCTGGAGCCTGCCGCTCGAGGAGGCCAGGGAAGCCGTGTTAGCGACGACCGTCGACGGCAAACCCCTCACCCACGGCCACGGGGCTCCGGCCCGGTTGGTCGCTCCCGGGCGGCGCGGCTTCCAGTGGGTGAAATGGGTCGAACGGATCGAAGTCCTGGAACGCCCCGACTACGGCCAGTGGCTCGCGATCTTCACGAGCGGGTTCAGCCCTCGGGGGTAACCCCAGTCACTCGTCCGGCTCGAAATCCAGTGCGGCGGAGTTGATACAGAAGCGCTGGCCGGTCGGCTCCGGGCCGTCGTCGAAGACGTGTCCCAGATGGCCCTCACAGGTGGCACAGACGACTTCGGTTCGGACCATGCCGTGGCTGCGGTCCTCGCGGAACTCGACGGCGCCGTCCTCGGCATCGTAGAACGAGGGCCAGCCGGTGCCGGAGCCGTACTTCGTTTCCGCGTCGAAGAGGACGCTCCCACACCCGGCACACCGGAAATCGCCGTCGTCGTCCAGATCGAGGTATTCGCCGGAGAACTTCGGCTCCGTGCCGGCCTCTCGGAGGATCGCGTACTCCTCGTCGGTCAGGAGCTCTCGCCACTCCTCGTCGGACTCCGGCAGCTCGCGGGTCTCGGGCTCGCTCATGCCTGGGGACTAGCGGCGCATCCGGTTATGGGTACTGGTCGGCGCCAGTGGCTAGATCCCGGCCTGGAACGTCGTTTCGTCGATGGCTATCCGATCGCGGTTGTGGGCCTGTTCGACCGCGAAGTGGCACCGCAGGAGAGAACGGCGGGCGGCGAGAACGTCCTGTCGGAGATGAGCGCTCGGGTTTCACGGGTAAATATGCTTAATAGTAATTGTTCATTACCTGAGAACATAGGGGTATCGATCGTTGCCGGAGCGTCGGACAATGCTTTTATGGTATGTGGGTACAATGTATGTACAAGCGATCTAGGATGGGAACGACCAGAGTCAACTTCCGGCTCCCTGACGACCTACTAGAGAAAGCGGACGTCGCTGCGGAAGTTACGCGCAAGAACCGAACGGAGCTCATCGTGGACGCTCTGCGGGAATACCTACAAGACGTGGAAGACGAAGACGCGTTCAAGGAAGCAGTCATCGAGTTGTACCTCGACGGAGAGATCGGGTTCGATACATTGAAACAGTTTGTTGGGCGGCAAGATGCAGAGTCAGTTCGAGCATCCAAGACCATCCTGGACCAGGGTGAGGACCTGGCGGACGAACTCGCCGAACTGTAGTGGCGGTCGGGAATGATCGTCGCAGACACGAGCGCTCTCATCTCGATAGCCACAATCGACACGCTCGAGTCATTCCTCACCGAATTCGACGTCCACTCTACCGAAAATGTCGTAGCAGAAATCGAGGCAACGAGTGGCTATGATGACCCACACGGGGACGCGGCTGAAACGGTCCTCGAGAAGTTGGATCGGGTGAACGTCCATTCCGTTCAGAGCGGTGATTTCAGATCATCCCGCGTCGATCAGGGTGAAGGGAGTTGTGCAGTGCTCACGAACGACGTAGAAGCGGATTTCTTGATCACCGATGATCTCCGAGCCCTCCCCGAGCTGCAGGCAGTTGTGGACGCACGGGTCGCGATCTCACCGATTGTCTTGAAGGCCTTGGTCAAACGGGGTGTGCTCGACCCCGCGGAGGCTGAGCATCGGTTGACGCTGCTGAGAGAGTCACGCGACTGGCTCGGCACACCCATCTACCGGAGAGCCCAAGACCTGTTCGCAGATCTCTAGAAGGGCAGCTCAACCAAATATGATGAATCCGGTCGTGACATGACTCTCGAAAGAGTTCGAATCATTCCATTCATCCGGGTCATTTCGGTCAACTCGTGGATGTCTCGGTGAGTTGATGTTCCCGTACTCGAGAAACTATGCCAGGAGGCTAGTCCAATTGGAGGGATTTGTTCGGATTGAGCAACTGCATGGATTGTTGGGAATTTCGGGAGTCAATGTGCTCAAAACCCCCGAAATTCCGATTTTTTGAACGATTGGTTTCTCTATTTCGGAGCGCTTCGAACCAGATCATGGATCGGTCAATTCGGTGCGGTCGATATAGACTGTCCGATGAGGTTGTGAAGACTCGAGGCGGGGATTTCAAGCGTCTAGACCCGGTCTGAGGATAGATTATTCTAGGCAAATTAACGCTGTAATTATTTACGTCCTGTCGGAGATTTGAACTCCGGTCACAGGCTCCGCAAGCCCGTAGGATAGTCCACTACCCTAACAGGACACGAGGATACGTACGCCGATTGCGGTAAAGAGGATTGTGATTTGCCACCCGGCGACCCAGCGTCGGGGTCGGCCCCACGCCGTGTCAGCTCGCGGCCCTTTCGATCGGGATGTGCCGACCACCGGAGCGGGGCCGATTCACGCCAGCGGCCAGCCAGCACGTCGGCCAGGTTCGAAGCCGACCACCTGCCCTCCGGCTGAACGACCTGGCCCGTCCCCTTGGGACTGCCCCGCCTCCCAAAGATCACCGTTCGCCACGGATACAAGCTTTAGTGAGCCGGTCCGAAGACTAAGCCATGGCCGAGCCCTCGGGATCGTGGCGGCGGCTGGCCGGCTGGACGGCGCTCCTCCTCGTGGTCTACGGCCTGTTCGCCGGTCCGTCCTTCTATGGCGAGTTCCTCTGGTTCGCCGCGCAGGGCTACGGGGACGTCTTCCTCATCATGTTCGGTTATCGCGTCGGGCTCTTCCTGCTGACCGCGGCGATCAGCTTCGCGGTGTTCTACGCCACGCTGCGCGTCGCCAGTTCCAACCTCGCCGACATCGGGGCGGCCGACCTGCCGTGGACGTACCGGGCTGCCGTCGTGGCTGGCGCCGTCGTCATCGGGCTCCTGCAGGCCGGGGCCTGGGACACCGTCCTCCGCTTCGTGCACGCCACGCCGTTCGGCACAACGGATCCGGTGTTCGGCCGGGACGTGGCGTTCTACGTCTACACGCTCCCGGTGCTGAACTTCCTCATCGATTTCCTCCAGCTCGTGGTCGCGGCCGGGTTCGCCCTCGCGCTGGCGCTCTACGTCCGGCCGTTCGTCACCACAGCGGAGACCGGGGCCGCCCCCGTGGTGGAAGCGGCCCGGCAGGGCGGCCAGCAGGTGTCGATCGATCCGGCGGCGACCTACGCGTTCGTCCGCGAACACGCGTACGGCCACGTCGTGGCCTACATCGGCGTGTTCCTGCTTCTCGCCGGGGCCGAGTTCTTCCTCGACCGGTACGAGCTGCTGTTCTCGGAACGGGGCGTGGTCTTCGGGATGGGCGCCACGGATCAGGCCGTCTTCCTCCCCTTGCTGGGCCTGCTCGCGATCACGGCGGCGCTCGGCGGGGTGGTCGTGCTGGCGAACATCCGGTGGCCGGACGCCCGGGCCGTCTATATCCCGATCGCCCTGCTCGTCGGCTTCCTGCTGCTCGGGAACCTCGCCGGCTTCGCCTACCAGGACTTCGTCGTGGAGCCGGACGAGTTCAACAAGGAACGGGAGTATATCGAACACGAGATCGAGTTCACCAACCAGGCGTTCGCGCTCGACCGCGTGGACGAGCAGGAGTTCCAGGTCAACGACACGCTGACGCGGGACCAGATCGACGACAACCCCGGCACGGTAGACAACGTCAGGCTCTGGGACCCGCGGCCGCTCCTGACGACCTATAACGAGCTCCAGATCTTCCGGACCTACTACCAGTTCACGGACGTCGATATCGACCGCTACGAGGTCGATGGCCAGAAACGCCAGGTGATGGTCTCCGCCCGGGAGATCGAGTTCGAGGCGCTGCCGGAGGAATCCCGCACCTGGGTGAACCGGCACCTCGTCTACACCCATGGCTTCGGCGTCGCGATGTCGCCGGTCAGCGAGGTGACCGCCGACGGCCTTCCCGAGTTCTACCTCAAGGACATCCCGCCCAACGCCACGGCCGGCATCGAGGTCACGCAGCCGCGGATCTACTACGGCGAGGCGACCACGGACTTCGCCATCGTCGACACCCGAACCCGGGAGCTCGACTACCCGCAGGGCGGCCAGAACGTCTACACGACCTACGACGGCGGTGGCGGCGTTCAGCTCAGCTCGACGCTCCGGGAACTGGTCTACACGATCAAGTTCCAGGACCCGCGGATCATCCTCTCGGACTCGGTCACCAGCGAGTCCCGGCTGCAGTTCAAGCGGGACATCCAGACGCGCGCCCCGACGATCGCCCCGTTCCTGGAATACGACCGCGATCCCTACGTCGTCGTATCGGACGGCGAGCTCTACTGGATCTATGACGCTTACACCACGTCCGACCAGTTCCCCTACTCCGACCGAGTCCGCTTCAAGGGCGACCGCGAAAACTACGTTCGCAACAGCGTGAAGGTGGTCGTCGACGCCTATACCGGCGAAACGACCTACTACGTGGCCGAGCCGGAGGACCCGCTGATCCGCACCTACCGCAAGGCGTTCCCGGGCCTGTTCGTCGACATCGACCAGATGCCCGCGGACCTCCGAAAGCACGTGCGGTATCCGGAGGACGCCTTCCGGGTCCAGGCCCACCAGTATCTCGACTACCACATGCGGGACCCCAACGTCTTCTACAACAAGGAGGACGCGTGGCGCATCCCCAACGAGGTCTCGCGCGGGGAGGAGGCGCCGATGGATCCGTACTACATCATCCTCAAGTTCCCGGG
>CAZKPC010000024.1:2312-9162 GCA_964554565.1 uncultured Halobacteriales archaeon | reverse complement strand
AACCTCCTGGCCATTCCCATCGAGGACACCGTCATCTACGTCGAACCGCTCTTCCTCGAGTCCCGCGAGGCGGGCCGGCTGCCGGAACTGAAGCGGGTGATCCTCACCCAGGGGGACAACGTCGTGATGCAGCCGACCCTCCAGGAGGCGGTGGCGGTCCAGGTCGGCGCCGCGCGACCCGCCCAGCCGGGGACCACCGCGGGCCTCTCGCCGGCCCGGCTCGACCGGGCGCGGACGCTCTACGACGAGGCGCAGGCCGCCCTGCGGGAGGGCGACTTCGAAACCTACGGGCGGAAGATCACCCAGCTCGGCGAGCTCTTGCGTGAAGCCGACACCTCGTCGGGGAACACGACCTCCGGCTGAGGGCCGTCTCTGGCCGGCCAGCCTGGATCGCCGACCACACGGGCCGTCACCTGGCCAGCGCGGTTAACAACGATAGACGTCGTAACCGAAACCATGCGCCGGCGGCGGTACCTCGCGAACCTCGGCGGCCTCGCCGGAGTGAGCGGTTTCGCCGGCTGTGTCGACGGCCTCGGGGCCGACACCCCCACCGCGACGCCGGAGCCGACCCCGTCCGGCGAGCAGGCGTACACGCCGACGGAGCTGTCCTTCGAGGTCCGGGACCGCGACTGCGGGGAGGGCTTGAACGACGCGACCGTGAGTTTCGGCGACGACGTCGTCGAAGTCGACGGCGTCATCGCGGGCCGTGACACCTGTGACACCGCCCGACTGGCCGACACGAGCTTGCACCTCGACGTGCTGGAAGTCGACGTCGCCGTCGTCCAGGAGCCCGCCACGGACACGCCGGCGTGTGCCGAATGCATCACCGATATCGACTACCACCTCCGGGCCGCCGGCCTCCGCGGCGGTCCGGCGCAGGTCCGGGTTCGCCACCGGACGGCGGACGGCGTCGTGAGGGCCACGGTGGCCGATCGGTCCTGACCGCCCCGGGCGATCGATCCGGCCGGTGCGGGCTCGTAAGCCGGCTGGGTTCTCCCGAACGACGCCTGGCACCGATGCATGGAAACCGACGGAAGGCGGTCCGTTCGCCCCGCCAGCACAACCCTTATGCGCGGTCCTCGTGTCCCTCGGCGTATATCCACAATGGGGGCTATCGAGGAGATCTACGCCGACGTCGAGGCCGACGTCTCCGAGGAGGAGTTCCGGGCGGCGGTCGAGGAGAAGGTCGAACAGATGGGCGGCCTCGCTGACGAGGAGACGGCCGCGATGCTCATCGCCCACGAGCTCGCGGACCAGGAGGTCAACGGGATCGCGGAGATCGAGCCCGGCATGGAGGAGGTCAAGTTCGTCGGCAAGGTCCTCTCGGTCGGCGAGCTCCGCACGTTCGAGCGGGACGACGACGAGGACGGCCAGGTCATCAACGTCGAGGTCGCCGACGAAACCGGCCGGATCCGGGTCGCGTTCTGGGACGAGATGGCGAACGCGGCCGCCGAGCAGCTGGAGGCCGGCGTGGGCCTCCGCCTCAAGGGCCGACCGAAGGAGGGCTACGACGGCGTCGAGGTCAACGCCGACAAGGTCGAGATCGACGAGGAGGTCGACATCGACGTCGCGGTCACCGACGAGTACACCGTCGAGGAGCTGTCGCTCGGCCGCTCCGACGTCACCCTCGCCGGCCGGGTGTTGGCGACCGAGCCGGTCCGGACCTTCTCTCGGGACGACGGCTCCGAGGGGCGGGTGTCGAACCTCGTGCTCGGCGACCCCACCGGCCGCGTGCGGGTCACGCTCTGGGACGAGCAAGCCGACCTGGCAACGCAGTTCGACCCCGGCGAAACCGTGGAGGTCGTCGACGGGTACGTGCGGGAACGCGACGGCGACCTCGAGCTACACGTCGGCAGCCGCGGCACCATCGAGCGGATCGACGCCGACATCGCCTACGTCCCCGAGGCCACGGCGATCGAGTCGGTCGAACTGGGCGACACGGTCGATCTGGCCGGCGTGATCCGGTCGGCGGATCCCAAGCGGACCTTCGATCGGGACGACGGCTCGGAGGGCCAGGTGCGGAACGTCCGGCTCCAGGACGACACCGGCGACATCCGGGTGGCCCTCTGGGGCGAGAAGGCGGACCTCGACCTCGCGCCCGGCGACGAGGTCCAGTTCGCCGACGTGGAGATCCAGGACGGCTGGCAGGACGACCTGGAAGGTTCCGCGGGGTGGCGGTCGACCGTCACGAGACTGGACGAGGGCGAAGCCGGGCTCGAGGTGTCTGTGGAGGTCGACCCCGCGGGTGGCGGCGTCGATGACGGAGCCGGCGATAGCGACGACGAGCTCGGGCTGGACGCCTTCGCCGAGGCGAACGGCGAGGGCGGGTCGGCCGAGCCGGCCCCGGGCTCGAGCGACGACGCGGCCCTCCCCGACGGCGAGCCGATCGAGTTCACGGGGGTCGTCGTCCAGGCGGGCGAACCCGTCGTCCTCGACGATGGGGAGCGGACCGTGACGGTGGACACCGAGGCCGACGTCGAGCTCGGCCAGGAGGTCACCGTGGCGGGGCCCCACCGGGACGGCCGGATCGACGCCGAGGACGTCCGGTAGCGGCCGGAAACCGCCGGCCGTCGCCCGGGTGACGGAACAGTTAAGCCGACAGGTCATCGGAGTGGTGACATGAGCGTCGAGCTGCCGTTCGCGCCGGTCGACACCATCATCCGGCGGAACGCCGGCAGCCTCCGGGTGAGTGCCGAGGCCGCCCAGGAGCTCGCCCAGCGGATCCAGGAGCGGGGGGCTGCGCTGGCGACCGACGCGGCCGAGGCGGCCACCGCCGACGGCCGGAAAACCATCCAGGCCGCCGACTTCGGGGTTCCGTCGGTCCCGGACGCCGAATCGCTCGTTCTCCCCGTCGCCCCGGTCGACCGGATCGCGCGGCTCGATATCGACGACCGGTATCGGGTCGGGATGGAGGCGCGCGTGGCCCTCGCCGACCTGCTCGAGGACTTCGCCGACGAGGCTGCCAGGGGGGCCGCCCGGCTCGCCCGCCACGCCGACCGGCGGACGGTGCAGGCCGAGGACATCGAGGCGTACTTCGACCTCGTCGAATGAGGTTCGGGTTCCACGACCGCTGTCTCGACCACGACCCCGGGGGCCGCCATCCGGACTCGCCGGACCGCCTGCTGGCGATCAAACAAGGGCTCACCCGCCGGCACAGCGTCGAATACGTCGCGGCCGATCCGGCGCCGCTGCCAGCCGTGAAGGCGGTCCACGAGTCGGAGTACGTGGAGTCCGTCCGGTCGTTCTGTGCGGACGGCGGCGGCCGCTGGGATCCCGACACGATCGCGGTCGAGGCCACGTGGGAGGCCGCGCTGGCCAGTGCCGGCCAGGCGATCTGGGCCGCCGAGGCGGCCATGGAGCGCCCCGCCCCCCGCCAGACGCCGTTCGCCATCGGCCGGCCCCCGGGCCACCACGCCGTGCCCGACGACGCGATGGGCTTCTGCTTCCTGAACAACGCGGCCATCGCCGCCCAGCGGGTGATCGATTCGGGGCCAGCCGACCGGGTCGCGATCCTCGATTGGGACGTCCATCACGGCAACGGGACCGAGGCCGCCTTCTACGACCGGGCGGACGTCCTCTACGCCTCCATCCACGAGGAGGGGCTCTACCCGGGGACCGGCGCCGTCGATGACAACGGCACCGGCGCCGGCGAGGGCACGACGGTCAACGTCCCGCTGCCGCCGGGCGCCGGCGATCCGGCCTACCGCGAGGTCCTCGAGACCATCATCGGGCCCGCGGTCACGGCCTTCGATCCGGACCTGCTGCTGGTGAGCGCAGGCTTCGACGCCCACCGCGAGGATCCCATCTCCCGCATGCATCTCACGACCGAGGGCTTCGGCCTGCTGGCTGATCAGGTCCGGACGCTCGCGGAGACCGCCGACGCCGGGATCGCGTTCGTGCTCGAGGGCGGCTACCAACTGGACATGCTGGCCGACGGCGTCGGCATGGTCCACGACGTCTTCGACGGCCGGGAGCCGGCCCCGGACGACGGCCGTCCCAGCGACGCCCTGGCGGACCGCCTGGCGTCCTTCCGGCGGCTCCACGGCCTCACCGAGGCGTGAAGCCGGGCCTCAGGGCTCCGGGTCGAAGTAGTCCGCGAGGGCCGCTCCGAACTCCTCGGTCAGGCCGGCGACCTCCTCGCCGACCAACAGCTCGTAGCCGGCCTCGAGCTGCCGCGCCACGGCCGGGCCGAGCCGCGCCTCGAACACCGCGTCGCTCTCGAGGAACTCGACGGCCGAGGGGAAGGCACGGTCCCGTTCGACGACGTAGCGGTCCGCCTCGATGAACGGGCCGTAGACCGCCGGATCGTCGGCGTACTGCTCGAGGAACCGTTCGGCGTGGTCGCGGACGTGGACCGGGGGCCCCTGATGGCGTTCGACCGTTGGCCTGGTCGCGCCCACCAGCTCGAACCAGAGGACCGCCCGGTCGGCGGCGAACGCTCGCTGCCGGATGGCGGGGAAGCCGTGCCTGGCGAGCGCGTCCCCGAGGCCGTTCAGGGACTTCCGGAGCTGGGGATACAGTTCGTCGTCGACGAGGTCCGGCCGCTCGACGGCGATCGCCACCGGGGTCGTGCCCCGCTCCCGGACGTGCTCACGCACGGCGGCCGCGTCGATCGGTTCGGGCGGATCGGGGAACCACCGGTCGATCCGCGGCTCCGCTAGCACGGCCCGGGCGTGGTGTTGGAACCGGGCCAGGTTCGTCCGGGTGAGCACGGCGGCCACGTTCCGGGTCGGGTCCGTCGGGTCCACCACGACGAGCGGCGCGTCGAAGGTCCGCTCGCCGTGATCCTCGGGATCCAGCCGCACCGGCGGGTGCCACCCGGCGGCCGTCTCGAGGACCGCCCGGGCGCTGCCGTGCTCGAGGACCAGCAGCTCGGTCAGGTAGCCCGAGAACCCGCGGGTCTTGAGGTCGCTCCCGTAGATCCCGACGCCCCGGAGGAACTGCTTGAGCACCCGGACGTCGGCGGCCAACCCGGCATCGAGCCGCGCCTCGACGTAATCCGCGTGAAACGGGGTCCGGTCGACGGCCGATCGGCACGCCGAGCTGTCATCGACGTCGAAGCAGGGCACGACGTCGACCGTTACGCCGTCGATCGACCCGGTGACGTACGGATGCTCGGCGTAGGCCTCCCGGCCGTCCGGGAGCACGGCGTGGCCGATCTCCAGGCCCGTCGCCTCGAGGCCGTCGCGATCGAACTCGGGCGGCACCGCGACGAACACGTCGATGTCCTTCTCGCCGGGCAGCCAGGTGTTCCGGCTGGCGCTGCCGACCAGCCGCACCGTCGCGTCGACGTCACGTTCGGCGACCGCCGTCCGCGCCCGTTCCAGCGCCGTGTCGGCGGCTCCCTGCAGCTGCTCGCGCTCGGCCGGGTCGGGCGTCACCCGCTCCCGGACGGCCTCGAGCACGGCGTCGAGCGACCGGTCGGTCATCCTCCCCGGGTTCTCACACGGGCGGGGAAAGGGTATCGGTCCGCGGGTCCCGCCCCGCCGTCGTCCGGGAAAACGAAACCACTATGGGCGGATCCCGGCTATCTGCGGCCGAGCCGTCGTAGCTCAGATGGTAGAGCGCCTCGCTGTTAGGGTGCGCAGTACGGCTGCGGGCCGCAGCCACGAGGTGGTCCCAGGTTCGAGTCCTGGCGACGGCGTTGCCGGCGTTCTCTTTCACGCCGCCTTCAGTGGCATGTTAGCACGTGAAGAGAAGGTATTTCAACGCATCTCGCCCAAGGCCGAGTAGGGCCCGTATCTCAGTCCGGTTAGAGAGGTCGGCTCATAACCGATTCGTCCCTGGTTCAAATCCGGGCGGGCCCACTCTGCACTGCCTCCTCGGGCACGAACTGTTAACCGCCAAGCCGCCGGACGTCCGGCTAGCGCGATGGCGATCCAGCAAGTCCGCGTGTCCTTGCCCGTCGGCGAAGGGCGGGTCCATCGGTTCCAGGTCCTCCGGGAGACGCGGGCCGACGGCAGCCACGAGGACTGGATCGTGGTCGGGTTCCCCGCTACCGGGGTCGCGCTCGCGTCGGTCGGCTTCGAGTGGTCGCGGACGATCCCGGTCGCCGACATCGCTGACGGTCCGTTCGAGCCGCTGGAGGCGGGGGGCGTGCCGGTGTGGGGGTATTGATCGCCGGGCCACCCGCTTTTTGACCCCGGCCATTCCAAGGGGCGCTATGGAGCACGAGTCAGCCCGGGAGGTCCAGGTTCCGGTCCTCGGCCTCGGGACCTCGGGCATGACGGGGGCGGAATGCCGGGAGGCCATCCTGACGGCCTTCGACCTGGGCTACCGGCACCTCGACACGGCGCAGATGTACGACAACGAGGCCGCTGTCGGAGCGGCCGTGTCCGAATCTTCACTCGACCGCGAAGACGTTTTCCTGACGACCAAGATCCTGCCGGAGAACCTGGCCTATGACGACCTGCGGGAGTCCTTCGAGGAGAGCCTGCATCGGCTTGATACGGACTACGTCGACCTTTTGCTGATTCATGCGCCCAGCGACGAGGTCCCGCTCGAGGAGTCGCTCGAGGCCATGAACGAGCTCCAGCGCGACGGCTGGGTCGAGCACATCGGGGTGAGCAACTTCGACGTTGACCAGACCAGCCGGGCGATCGACCTCTCGGAAACGCCGATCCTGACCAACCAGGTCAAGTACCATCCGTATCACCCCCAGGACGAGCTGCTCGCGTACTGTCTGGAGCAGGACGTCCTCCTGACCGCGTACACGCCCCTGGCGAAGGGCGAGGTGTTCGACGACACGACGCTCATCGAGATCGCCAACCGCCACGGCAAGACGCCGGCCCAGATCGCGCTCCGATGGCTCGCCCAGCAGGACGGCGTCATCACGATCCCGCAGTCGTCC
>CAZKPC010000024.1:0-2212 GCA_964554565.1 uncultured Halobacteriales archaeon | reverse complement strand
CCGTGGTTCTCGCCCTTCACCTCGCGCGTTTCGATGCCGAACTCTTTCATCTGCTTCCGGATCGTCGTCGGCGATACCCCACACTCCTCGGCGATCTCCCGCTGTGTCAGCCCTTCACCATGGTATTGCTGTTCCAGCCACTCGCGGTCCCGGTACGGACGGTCCATACGGACATATATTCGGCCTCTATTTTACAAAAATCAAGGCAAGATCAGAGTGAAAGTAAAGCTGCTACTTCCCTTCGAACTCCGGGTCCCGGTCGCTCATGAAGGCGGTCACGCCCTCCATCATGTCCTCGGTGTTCAGCAGGGCGCCCGCGGCTTGCGCCTCGAGCTCGAGGGCGGCCTCCCGGCTCTCACGGCCGGCCAGCAGGGCGCGCTTCGTGTACCGCTGGGCGATGGGCGGGCCGGCGGCCAGGTCCCGCGCTAACTCCAGCGCCGCCGCCTCGAACTCCTCGGTGGGCACGACCTCAGCCAGCAGGCCGTACTCCGCCATCGTTTCGGGCTCGTACCGATCGGCGGTCAGGATGATCTCCCGGGCTCGGCTCTCCCCGATGAGCGCGGGCAGCCGCTGGGTGCCGCCCCAGCCGGGCATGATGCCGAGGTTGTGCTCGGTCTGGCCGAACTCCGAGCGCTCCGAGGCGATCCGCAGGTCGGCACACAACGAGAGCTCCATCCCGCCGCCGAAGCAGTAGCCGTCGATGCCGGCCACGACCGGCAGCCCGGTCCGCTCGAGGCAGCCGAACGCCGCCCGTCCCTCCCGGGACACCTCGACCGCCTGGATCGGTTCGGCCGCCCCGGACAGGGCGTTCATGTCGACCCCGCCGGAGAACGCCCGGTCGCCGGCGCCGGTGAGCAGGATCGCGCGGACGTCCTCGTCGGCCTCGAACTGCTCGACGGCGGCCTGGAGCTCGTCGAGGAGCTCGAGCGTGATGGTGTTCAGCCGGTGGGGCCGATCGAGCACGATCCGGCCGACGCGGCCCTCGACCGAGACGTCGAGCGTCTCGAATTCTGTCGCCCCCTCGCCGTTGGCCTCCTCGTCGCCGTGGAAGCCCCCGCCGGCCTCGGCCAGCTCGACGAGGTAGTCGGCCGGCTCGTATCGGGGATGCCCCGTCTCCTCGTGGCGCGCCCGGAGCGTCTCGAGGATGGTCTCGAGCCCGATGTCGTCCGCCTCGCTGGCGGGCCCGTCGGGGAACGCCGCGCCGAGCTCCATGGCGCGGTCGATCTCCGCCGGGTCGGCGACGTCCGCCGCGAGGAGCTTGGCGACCTCGTTGGCCATCACCGCCTGCAAGCGGGCGGCGACCGCGTCGACCTGCTCGTCGCCCGGGACGTCGACGCCGCCGTCCTCGTAGTCGTAGAAGCCCTCGCCGGCCTTCTTGCCGAGCCGGCCCTCCTCGACCATCTCCACGATCAGCGGGGCCGGCTCGTAGGCCTCGCCGAGCGTCTCGGAGAGGTACTCGAGGACGTCGAGGCTGATGTCGATGCCCGTCTGATCGGAGAGCTCGAAGGCGCCCATCGGCAGCCCCATGCCGAACTTGGTGGTGGAGTCGACCTCGGCCACGGTGGCGTCGCCCTCGTGCACGATCCAGGCCGCCTCGTTCAGCAGCGGCACGAGCACGCGGTTGACGATGAAGCCCGGGCTGTCCTTGCGGACGCGGACCGGCGTCTTGTCCATCGCCTCGGCGAGGTCCTCGATGAGGGCCAGCGTGGCCTCCTCGGTGTGGGCGCCGGCGATCACCTCGACCAGCGGCATCCGCACCGGCGGGTTGAAGAAGTGCATGCCGCAGAACTGCGCCGGGCGGTCGGTGGCTTCCGAGAGCTCGGTAATCGAGAGGCTCGAGGTGTTCGTCGCGAACACCGCGTGGTCCGGGGCCGTGGCCACGACCTCGTCGTAGACCTCCCGCTTGACGTCCATCCGCTCGGGCACGGCCTCGATGACGACGTCGGCCTCGCCGACGGCGTCGGCCAGCTCGACGACCGGCGTGACCCGCTCGAGGGCGGCGTCGGCGGCCTCGGGCTCGATCTGCTCGTGTTCGACGAGCTTGTCGAGGCTCCACTCGATCTGGTCGTAGCCCTCCTGGACGAGCTCCTCGTTGATATCGCGCATCGTCACGTCGAAGCCCGCGAGCGCCGCGACCTCCGCGATGCCGTGGCCCATGTTCCCGGCGCCGAGCACGGCGATCCGGTCGACGTCCTGGAGTTCCATGGACCGA
>CAZKPC010000023.1:0-27347 GCA_964554565.1 uncultured Halobacteriales archaeon | reverse complement strand
AACGGCTGATCGTCCACGAGGAGCTGTACGACGAGTTCAAGGCCCGGTTCGTCGACCTCGCCGAGGAGGTCGCGGTGGGCGATCCGCTCGAGGAGGCCACGTTCATGGGGCCGGTGGTCGACGAGGAGCAGGTCGAGAAGTTCCGTCGGTACAACGAGCTGGCCAGGACGGAGGGCGCGGAGGTGCTCGTCGATCGGGCCGAGCTCGAGCCCGAGGAGATCCCCGACGGCCACGAGGACGGCTACTGGGTCGGCCCGTTCGTGTACGAGATCGACTACGATCCGGACCTGCGCTGCATTCACGAGGAGGTCTTCGGGCCCCACGTGGCCCTGCTGTCATACTCCGAGGATCTCGATGTCGCGATGGCGATCCACAACGACACGCCCTACGGGCTGACGGGCGCGATCATCTCGGAGGACTACCGCCAGCTCCACCAGTTCCGTGACCAGGCCGAGGTCGGCCTGGCGTACGCGAACCTGCCGTGCATCGGCGCCGAGGTCCAGCTGCCGTTCGGCGGCGTGAAGAAGTCCGGGAACGGCTATCCGAGCGCCCGGGAGGTCATCGAGGCCGTCACCGAGCGCACGGCCTGGACGCTCAACAACTCGAAGGACATCGAGATGGCCCAGGGCCTGTCCGCGGAAATCAAGACGGGCGGCGACTGACTCGGACACTTGCCAGCCACCACCCGTCGCTAAAGCATCGGTGATTCCTCGTAGCGGGAGGGAAGAGGGGGAGCGCCCAAGTGGGTGGAAGCTGGCGCGCCGGACCCGGGTCCGCGTCGTGGTGTGGGAGGGGAGCGCGGGTGGCCGGGTGGGCCGAGGGGGCGCGCATATGCCAACAGAGAAAAGCTGCTGGCTTTTTTAACTCAAATACTGAAGCTGAAAAGATTGGCGATTTGGCCCGATAGCACCGGGACGATTCGGTGTTCGGCTCGTTGACATCAGCCCACGAACAAACTCAATAGGCGAGGCAGCTCGAGGGGTTCGTGTGAGAACGTACTGGACATCCGGAAATCCATCCATTCGTTGAACGGGGAAATGGCCAGTGAGGTCGAACCGCCGGCATCATCTCACTCGAAAACTGGGATGGCAGGTCTTTGCGTTCGGCCTGATTTTATCGCCCAGACTATGAGGAATACAACGCGTCCGGATCTCGGTCCAACGGTCTCTCCGCGATACGTTCGGATAAAGTCCCGGCCGAACCGTAACCCGAACCCGGTGGTACGAAGCGCATGATATTGAGATGGTAGGAGGGCAGCCGGCGCGCTCGGCGGCCGTGCTGGCACCAAAGCAGCCGGCGTCCGGCTGAGTCGGACTACACTCCATCCCTTGGGGTCGAGTTCTCTTGTTTCTCAACGAACGCGGGATCCGACATGTCGGGGTTCCGGCCTTTCAACTCAGCAATCTCGGCGCGGGACTTTTGCCCCGACCGCGGCTGCCTCAGCTACGTTCACGTACTCGGCGAACAGTTGACCGCCGCCAAACAAGAGCTCTGCTTGGTCGAGCCCCCAGGTACTTCTGGTACCATCGTCGCAATCTGTCAGTCGTCCTCGGCGAATTCATCGAACAACATCTTGACTCGTCGTTCGATGTCGTCACGGATTTCGGCGACTGCCTCGGGTGACGATCCCTCGGGATCGTCGAGATCCCAGTCGCGGTTTTCCCCGACCCACCCGGCGGGGCACACGTCGTCGACCGAACAGCCCATCGTGACGACGTGATCGCTGTCCTGGAGTTCCCCGAACGTGATCTCCCGAGGCGTCCGGTCGGTAATATCGATCCCGACGGCCTGCATGGCACGGACGACCTCCTCGTGAACGTGCTCGGCGGGACGGGTGCCACCGGTCAGTAGCTCGACTTGCTCCGATAGTTCCCGGTCCGTCGCTTCACGCTGCGCGAACGCATGGGCCATCTGTGAGCGGCCGGCGTTTTGCACACAGACGAAGGCGATCCGTCGCTGTTCCGTCATATCGGTCGTTCCTCGGTGAGGCTCTCGACGACGGTCCGCCCAAACCCGCCGCGTCCGTGCGTGCCAATCACGGTCATCTCGTGATCCCACGTGTCGTCGTCGGCGACGATGTCTTCGGCCGGGTCGCCGGTAGCTCTCCGACTGATAGGCCCCTCATCGCAGTCGGTTGCAGTCGCTTTGCCCCGATCGGCGGTGCCGTGAGCGTGGTGGGCGAGGGGATCGAGGGACGAGCGATCGCGGTCCAGCACCATCGCGTCGAGTCCGCACGCGATGCCTTCGTCGGCGACCGAGGGGCGGTCGACAGGCGCATCGAGTGGTGCTGTATGCACGTCACGCTAGGCGCCATGGCTTCGGTGCGGTCCCTGCCGGCCGTCGGAACCAGGACCGGATCGTCGGTCATGGCGAGTCAATCGGTGTCCCTTCCGGCGGGGGACGGTTCTTCGTCGATGGGCTCGGTACTCACGAGTTGGCCGGTCGTGTAGCCGGACCAATCGAAGCGGCGCTGGAAGTACAGCGCGACGTTAACCAGCGCGAGCAATACGGGCACCTCAATGAGCGGGCCGACGACGGTCGCGAACGCGACCCCCGAGCCGACGCCGAACACTGCTACCGCGACGGCGATCGCGAGCTCGAAGTTGTTGCTCGCGGCGGTGAAGCCGATCGCGGTCGTCGTCGAGTAGTCCGCGCCGATCTCCCGACCCATCCCGAAGCTCACGAGGAACATCACCACGAAGTAGATCGTCAGCGGCACGGCGATCAGCAAGACGTCGCTGGGCTTGCCAACGATGCGCTCGCCCTGCATCGCGAACATCACGATCACCGTAAACAGCAGCGCGACCAGCGTCAGCGGGCTGATCGTCGGCACGAACGTCCCTTCGTACCACTCGGCGCCCTTCGTCCGAGTGCCCACGTACCTTGAAAGGATGCCCGCCGCGAACGGGATGCCGAGGAAGATCGCGATCGCCTGGAACACCTGCATCGGCGTGATGCCGAATGCGGCGATTCCAGCGACGAGTGTCTCCAAGCCCAGGAACGGCGGCAGGATGAGCGCGAAGAACCAGACGTACACGCCGTAGGTGAGGATCTGGAAGACGCTGTTGAACGCGACCAGGCCCGCGGCGTACTCCGCGGAACCCTCGGCGAGTTCGTTCCAGACGAGCACCATCGCGATACACCGGGCCATCCCGATGAACACGAGTCCGAGGAAGAACTCGGGCCGGGCGGGCAAGCCGGGGACGAGCCCGCTGAAGAAGACGATCGCCAGGGCGAACATCACGGTCGGACCGATCAGCCAGTTCTGGACGAGGCTCAGTCCGAGGACCTTGACGTTCTTGAAGACCGTCGGGAGCTGGCCGTAGTTGACCTTCGCCAGCGGCGGATACATCATCAGGATGAGCCCGATTTCCACGAGGTGGAGTTCCTGGATCGGCTGAGTGACCGACGGGGCGACGAACCCGAGCCCGACACCGACGGCCATCGCGGCGAAGATCCAGACGGTGAGGTACTTGTCGAGGACGTCCATCGACCGCGGGTCGCCACAGCTCTCGCAATCGCAGTTCGGTCCGTGTTCGTGGTCGAGCTCACTCATCGTGGTTCACCAAGCGCTCAACGGCGCCGAAGAGGGCGTTCGCGAGGTCTGTCGTCCGGTAGTAGCGCCAGTTGCCCTCCTTCCGTCGCGAGACGAGGCCGGCCTCGACGAGGTCGGCGAGCGCGTGACTGATCGCGCTCTCGCTGACGTCCACGAGCGGTTCGAGTTCGCAGACGCAGAGTTCCTCGCCGGCGACGGAGAGGGCGCGCGCGAGCCGATATCTCGTCTCGTTGCCGAGAACACTGAAGACTGGATGGATGGCGTCGTCGCCGAATGCCGTGTCCGCGAGCGATCGCAGGTCGTCGATCCGCTGTTCGACGTCCTCGTCCCGGCAATGTCCGAGTTCGTCCGTGAGGAGCCGACGAATGCGGTTGGTCGCCTGAGCCATTACCGGTCATTTGAATTGTTATTCAGATAGGTGTTCTGGTTCCCTTCTCGGTTCGACTTCACCTATCCGGTTGGATCAGGTTCCGGCTGCCGGAAAGCGATCCAAACCGGCAGCCCTGTCGCGTCTGGGTCTCACCACCGTGGCTCCGAGCTGAGACAGGCCGATGGCGCGGCCGATGATCCGCCAGCGGTGGAGTCCGGACGGACTGGCGTCGCCACGCGCCCACCGCCCCGCCGCGGAGCATAGAAACCAGCAACACACTCGCCCGGTCATCGCGACCCCGAGTGTGGGTATCCTCCGCTTCAAAGCGTGGAGGACGTCAATTCCAGGCTTGTCCCTCCCCACCCCCCTCGGTCGGCGGAAACGGACAGAGCGGATCGCCGGCGAAGGGGTCCCCGCTCGATGCGTACGCTCGCGCCCGCGAACCGCCGCAGTAGGACCGGTGCGGGCAGCCCCCGCACTTACCCCGCAACTGCGACGGATCGCGGAGTCGCGTCAGTAGTGGCGCTCGACGATAGATTCGGACGAGGTCCTGCTCTCGGACGTCCCCGACCTCAAGCGGGAGGAACCCGGAGGGGTAAACGGCCCCCGTGTGGCTCACGAAGATGATGCCGTTCCCGTCGCCCGTCGAGCCCAGTGTCGGCTCCCCTGCGCCATCCCCGGTTTCTTCTCTCGCGACACGGCGGTATTGGGGCGCTTCAACGGTGAGGAGCCGGAAGTCCGCGCTCCGTTGGCGTCGATAGAGCCACCGGAGCGTCCGCTCGGTGGCCTCGGGCGACAGCTGCTCTAAGGTCGTCCCCCGTCCGACTGGGACGAGGAAGAACACCTCCCACATGACGGCTTCGAACGCCTCGACCAGGTCGGCGATAGCGGGTAATTCTCCGACCGTCGTCCCCGTGACAGTCGTGTTGATTTGCAGCGGCAGGCCGATGTCGGCGGCGTGCTCGGCGGCGCGGTGGATGACTTCGAAGGAGCCCTCCTCCCCGCGGAACCCGTCGTGGGTCGCCGGGCTCGCGCCGTCGAGCGACAGGGCTACCCGATGCACGCCGAGATCCTCGAACCGGTCCAGGACGGCGACGTCGAGGGCTTCCGTCGGGGCCGGGGTGACACCCGTTCGAAGCCCGTTCGCGACGGCGTGCTCGATTAGCTCGCACAGGTCCGGGCGCTGCAATGGGTCTCCCCCGGAAAAGACGACGATGGGAGCGGGATCGCCGAACGCGGCGATGCGATCGAGCAGGGCTCGACCCGCCTCGGTGGACAGCTCGTCCGGGTGTCGCCCCGGCTGTGCCTCGGCCCGGCAGTGGTCACAGGTCAGCCCGCACGCTTGGGTGACTTCCCACGTGACGACGAGCGGCGCCCGCCGGTGGTTCGAAGCCGCATGCGGGTGCTCGCCATCTAACTGTGCTCCGGCGGTGCTCCGACCGTGATCGCTCATCGGCGGGCGCTCCCCACGAGCGCTTGGCCGTAGGCGATGCCCGCGTCGCCCGGCGGGACACGATCGGGCGCGAGGTAGCGGACGCCGGCGTTCTCCACGACTTCACGGATGCGGCGGGCGATGGCGTCATTGTAGGCGACGCCCCCGGAGAAGCCAACGGCGTCGACTCCAGCGGCCGCTGCGGAGCGGACGGCGATGTCGGCCAAGCCGGTTGCGAGCGCCCACTGGGCCGTCGCCGCGATCCGGCCGGCCTCATGCGTCTTCGTCAGCCGGTCGAGTCGTGCCATCAGGGTGTGGACGTCGAGGACCGACTCGCCATCGCGTTCATCGGTCGGGATCTCGATGTCGATCGGATCGTGCCCCGCTGCAGCTGCCTCGAGTCGGCGGGCCGGCTCTCCCTGATATCGGCGGTGGTTGCAGACGCCCAGCCGGGCGCTGACCGCGTCAAGGAACCGACCGGCGCTCGTCGTGGTCGGGGTGTTGATCCCGGCGCGGCGGCTCTCGATGAGGGTGCGTGCCTCCGATTGGTTGAGGGGGGTGGTTTCGGCGAGAAGCGCCTCCAGTGACCCCTGCGCCGGGCCGTCTGGCCGGAGCAGGCTCGCTAAGATCCGCCCCGGGCGTTCGATGGCGGCCTCGCCGCCGGGCAGGGTGAACGTCGACAGCCCACCCACCCGGTCGACCGCCGCGTAACGGGCGTCGAGGACCTCACCGCCCCAAATCGACCCGTCCGGTCCGTAGCCCGTCCCGTCGGCGACGATGACGATGGCCCGGTCGAGGCCGTGTTCTCCCAGGAGTCCCGCCGCGTGTGCATGGTGGTGCTGGACGCGGACCGGGTCGCCGCTGGCGAGTTCGTCGGCCAAACGGGTGGTCACGAAATCGGGATGGAGGTCGGACGCTACCGTCGTCGGTTCGACTCCGAGGAGCTCCTCCAGGTGGTCGACGGTATCTCGCAAATACGCCTCGGTATCAGGATCTTGTACGTCGCCAACGTGCTGGGAAGGGACCACGTCGCCGTCCCGGGCGATGGCGATGGTCACGTCGAATCCGGCCCCCAAGGCGAGCACCGGCGGCCCCGCTATCGGCCGGGACAGCGGTGTCGGGACCCATCCTCGCGAACGGCGGAGGAACCGCCGGGTGCCGTCGACCGATCGCACCACGCTGTCGTCACACCGAACGACGATTTCGCGATCATGGACCAGTGCTCCGTCGATGACGTCACCGAGGCGCTCGAAGATGGCATCGGTCGACGTGCACATCGGCCGGCCGGGACGGTTCGCGGAGGTCATGACGAGGGGCGCGTCCAGGCCGTCGAAGAGGAGGTGGTGCAGCCCCGCGTACGGCAGCATGACACCCACGGTGTTCAGCCCCGGCGCAACCGCATCGAGCCACGGGGCGTCCGTCCGCCCCTCGAGGACCACGATCGGCCGACGGACGTCTTCGAGCAAAGCCTTCTCGGCGTCGTCGACGGCCGCGAAGCCCTCGATGGACTCGATGCTCGACGCCATGAGCGCGAACGGCTTCCCGGGTCGCCCCGTCAACTCTCGCAGCCGGTCGACCGTCGACCGGTCGGTTGCCAGACACGCCAAGTGGGTGCCACCGATGCCACGAACGGCCAGGATTTCCCCCGACTCCAGTCGCGTTCGTGTCCGGGCGACGGCGTCGGTCCCCGCGGCGAGCTGGGTCCGGTCCGCGTCGCGTAGCGATAGCTCCGGGCCACATTCCGCGCAGGCGATCGTCTGGGCGTGGTACCGTCGGTTCGCCGGGTCTTCGAACTCCTTGCGACAGTCCTCGCACATCGGGAACGCGGCCATCGCGGTCCGCGGCCGGTCGTACGGTAACGCCTCGATGACGGTATACCGGGGCCCGCAGTCCACGCAGGACGTGGCCCAGTAGCCGTGGTACCTGGATGCCTCGTCGCGCACGTCCTCGAGGCAGGCATCGCAGATGCCGGTGTCGGGCGGAACCGTCCCGACGCCACCATCGGACTGGTCGGACGCTTCGATCGTAAAGGTGGATTCGCCGGTTGCTGAGCGGTCCTCGACGGTGACCGATTCTACGACCGCCAACGGGGGTGGACGCTGTTCTAGGTCGTCTAAAAACGCCTGGATTGCCGCCGGCTCGCCCTCTAGTTCGATGGCAACACCGGCATCACCCCTGTTCCGCACCGATCCGGCCAAGCCGTGTTCGGTTGCGCGACGGTAGACAAAGGGCCGAAAGCCGACAGCCTGGACGGTGCCCGTGACCGTGATGCTGACCCGTGTTCGCTCCTTGAGGTCGCCGGTCATGTGGGCCCGGCGGAGCTATCTGACTGGCTGCTGTGACTCTGGTGGGCGTCGTGGCCGTGTCGGTGATCAAGGTCGTCGACGTGACCCGCATCGTGGCCATGGCCGCCGTTGCCGTGTTCGTCCCGGCCGGCTTCGAGGCTGCGAGCCAAGTCCGCGACACCGACACCCTCCCGCGCGTTCGTCCCGAGGACGGGCGACTCCGGGGCAACCGCCTCGACGTCCTCGTGAATCTGCTCGATGTCGGCGTCGACCGCCTCTGCCAGGTCGATCTTGTTGATCACGACCACGTCGGCACTCTGGACCAGCATCGGATGTTTTCGCACCACGTCGTCGCCTTCCGTCGTACTCACCACGAGGACACGCCGGTTCGCGCCGAGCGGGAAGTCTGCTGGACAGACCATGTTCCCCACGTTTTCGAGGTAGAGTGTATCCAGTGCGTCGAGGTCGAACGCCCCGAGGGCCTCCGAGACGAGGTTCGGATCGAGGTGACACTCCTTGCCGGTGTTGACGTTCTCGACGGCGACGCCGTGCGAGCGGAGCCGGCGGGCATCGTCTTCCCCGGCGACGTCGCCCACGATGACGCCGATCTCCTCGTCAATTGGGGCGCGCTCGATCAGCCGCTCCAGGAGCAGTGTCTTTCCGCCGCCGGTACTGCCCGCGAGTTCGACGCTGTAGACCCCGTGCTCGTGGGCGAGCCGTTCGTGGACGTCCCGAGCCTGCTCCCTGACCTTCGCGAGGACGTCCGCCTCCACGTCCGTCGCCGTTTCCATCGGTTCCTCACCGTGGCCGAATCGGTGGGCCCGAACCACACCGAGTTTCCTCTTGATCGCGTCGAGCAGACCCGAACGCTCGGTTGGTTGGGTAAGATTCGGCGGGAAGTACGGTCTCGTGGCTGTTTGATAGCTCATTGCTGTGGGGTGTGTGCAGCTCGATCTGGCCCTTGATCCGGAATCTCGATACTGGCGAGGCGGCATTCCCGGCCACGTTCGAGTTCCGCGCGGCTATTACACGCCGCACAGCGGACCTCCGGGGCGTACGAGAGGGCCATCTCGAGTGCCTCCGGTTCCCCGGTCCAACCGCACGAACACCGAGCGAGCGGTGGGACCGTCTCGATCGTCACGGTGGCGCCATCGGCGATCGTGCGCTCGATCGCGGCCTCGATGCAGAACCGCAACTGGGCCGGGTTGATGTGCGTCGCTTTGCCGACTTCGACGGTCAGTTCCTCGATACGCTCGGCGTCGTGCTCCCTGGCCGAGGCGAGGGCGTGGTCGACGATCCCCGACGCGAGGCTCAGTTCGTGCATCTCAACAGATCCGCGGGAGGGCTTCCCCTTCCGGTTCACTCAGGTAGCGCCGGCCGAGGCCGGTATCGAGGACCACTCGACCGGGGTGCTCCTCGGTGGCGTGCCCGATGAGTGCGGCCTGTTGACCGAGCGGGTGCTCGCGGATGGCGGAGAGGACCGCCTCGATGTCGTCGGGAGCGACGCCGAAGACGGCCTTCCCCTCGTTCGCGATGTCGAGGGGGTCGATGCCGAGCACTTCGCCCGCCGAGGCAACGGTGCCGTCGATGGGGATCTCGGACTCCTCGAGCTCGAGCCCGACATCCGCCTTGGCCGCCATGTCGTTGAGCGCCGTCGAGAGGCCGCCGCGGGTCGGGTCCTTCATCGCGGTTACCTGGCCGGCCTCGAGCGCCTCCTTGACGAGGCCGTTCACCGGCGCCACGTCGCTCCCGAGGTCACCACCGAAGCCGAAGCCCTCGCGCTCCGAGAGCAGCGCGATGCCGTGATCGCCCATCGTGCCGCTGACGATGAGGCCGTCCCCGGGCGACAGGCCGGCGTCCGGAACGACATCGCTCGATGGGACCAGTCCGACTCCCGTGGTGTTGATCACTGGGCCGTCGAGTTCACCCCGGCCCATCACCTTCGTGTCCCCGGTCCGGATCTCCACGCCGGCCTCCTCGCAAGTATCTCTGACCGAGTCCATGAGCGTGTTCAGCTGTGCCACAGGAAACCCCTCCTCCAGCACGAGTGAACAGGTGATCGTGAGCGGCTCCGGGGCGCCCATCACGGCCAGGTCGTTGACCGTGCCGGCGACCGCCAGCCGACCGATGTCGCCGCCGGGGAACACGGGCGGCGTCACGACATGGCTGTCAGTCGTCACGACCAACGACTTGCCGTCCTCGATTCGTTGCGCAGAGCCGTCGTCCAGCGCCGCCAACCCGACGTGCCCCCCACCGGTGTCCGGGTCAGACCCGTCCGCGAACCGCGAGACGGCGATCTCGTCGACGAGCGACCGCATGGTGCCTGCCCCCGCACCGTGGGCGAGCGTCACGATCTCTCCGGACTCCTGCTGGGTGCCGTCGGTGTTTTTCATGGTCGCTAGATGTCTGGGTGGCCGCCGTACTCGAGCCAGATCTTGCAGGGGCCTTCGCTACTGACCATACAGGCGCCAACCGGGTTGCCCGGCGTACACTCTTCGCCGAACAGTTCGCAGTCGTCGGGATCTGCAGTCCCGGCCATGATGTCGCCGCAGAGACACTCTTCGGTCAGCGGATCCACGTTGTTGCTCTCGGGGTCGATATCAAACCGCTCGCGGGCGTTGTGGTCGGCATACGCTTCGCGGAGCTTGAGGTTCGCGCCGGGGATCTCGGCGATGCCCCGCCACTCCCCAGCGGTGGTCTCGAACACCTCCCAGAGCGTCTCCAGGGCCTGGCGGTTGCCGCCCTCGGTCACGCACCGTGGATAGGCGTTCTCGAGTCCCGCCCGTCCATCCCGGATATATTCGAGGAGCCGCTGGAGGCCCAGTAACACGTCGAGGGGTTCGAACCCGCCGACGACGACCGGGAGTTCGTAGGTCTCGACGAAGTCCTCGAAGAGCCCGTAGCCCGTGATCGTCGCCGCGTGCCCGGCCGCGAGGAAGCCGTCCACGTCGGTGTCGGGCAGTTCGGCCACGACCTCCATCGCGGGAGGGACGTACTTGTGTGCCGACAACACCGAGAAGTTCTCCGGAGGGTCGTCGGTCAGCACCGCGGCCGTCGGCGCAGCCGTGGTCTCGAAGCCGGTCGCGAAGAAGACGACCTCTTCGTCCGGCTTGGCCTCGGCGAGTTCGGCGGCTTCACTCGCCGAGTAGACGACTTCGACGTCAGCCCCGGTCGCTCTCGCGTCGGCGAGACTGTCGCCCGTTCCAGGCACCCGAAACATGTCGCCATAGGTCGCGACGATCGCATCGTTCTTCGCCAGGGCCACTGCCTCGTCGACCTCGGGCATGTTGGTCACACAGACTGGGCAGCCCGGCCCCATGCGAACCGAGAGCCCCTCCGGGAGCATCGTTCGAAGCCCGAACTTGGCGATCGCTTGCTCGTGGGAGCCACAGACATGCATCACGTTGACCGCGCCGTCGATGTCGGCCATCAGCCCGTCCAGCCGGTCCGCGATCTCCTGAGCAGCGTCCGGATCTCTGAACTTCAACGCCTGCTCGGTGGCCATTCTATCCCTCCGGCGGAGGCCCGCGGTCGCCTGGATCCGTCTTTACAGCCGGCGATTCCTCCTGAACGGCCGCCGGGCGATCACCGAATTCGAGCACGGCGTCCTCTGCGCCGATCTCCTCCAGCGCGTCCTCCTCGTCGCCTTCGAGGAACGACTCGTAGATCTCGATCGTCTCGTCGACTTCTGACTCGGGAATCTTCCGGATCGCGAACCCGGCGTGGTTGAGAATGTAATCGCCCTCCTCGACCGTATCGCCGACGATGTCGAGACGGACGGTCTTCTCGACGTTCCAGAACTCCGCTCGCGCCTCCTGGCCGTCGATATCGAGGATCTCCCCCGGGATGCCGAGACACATCACTGCCCCTCCTCGCGGTCGACGTGGACGTTCATGTTCCAGGGGTCGTTTCCGATCAGTCGGTCCGGGCGCAGCATACCGCTGACCTGGTGTCCCTGACGCTCGTGTTCCTCTATTTCTCCCTTCTCGATCCGCGTTTCACAATCCGTGCAGTACCACGAGGTGTTCATGGGTCACCCTTTGTGCCCGAAGCGTCTGGCTCTCTGTCCGATCCTGTCATGTCGCTTATAGTCTTTGTGAGCATGTCAACCAGTTCCGTGGCCGCCTGCTCGACCGTCTCGCTTAGTTCGATGCCGAGCGAGACGTTCGCCGGCTCGACTCCCAGGATTCGTATCTCGTCGGGGAGATCGTAGGCCTCGCGGCCCGCGATCATCGCCTCGGTGAAGGACACGTCATGCATCGTGATCTCGGGGATCTCCGTTTCGAAGGCGCCGTCAACACAGCGGTATTCCTGGATCGTTCCGGGCGCTTCGCCGTTCTGGATGGCGTCGAGGACGATCGCCCGCCGAGCGCCACTCATCGCCTCCAGGGCGATGAAGCCCGTCGTGCCCGCGTTGATCAGTCGAACGTCGGCTTTTGATCCGGCCGACCTCTTCTCGAGCCGGTCGATGACTTCCGGCCCGAGGCCGTCGTCGCCCATGATCCGATTGCCGACGCCGACGACCGCCAGCTCCGGGTCTGGCCCCCTTCCGGTCAGCTCGTTCTCTGCGGCCGCGATGCGGTTAGTCGTCATCTCCTGCCTCCGGCTGTTCGATATCCGCCGGTTCGGGACGGCTCTCCTCGTCGACGATCCAGGCTTTGACGGTCCGGTTGAACATGGATCCCAGGATGTCCCGGTTTCCGGGGAGCAGCGCCACGTAGACGTGAACGAGGATCGCCATCAGTGTCAGGAACGTCGCGACCAGGTGTACCTGGAGCAGCCGCTCGAACGGGAGCCAGCCATTCATGAACCCGAGCAGGGAGATCCACCACGAAGGCTCGGTCGAGAGTTCCGCCCATAGCGCGAAGCCAGTTAGCGTAAGCAGAATGACGAAGAACCAGGTGACATACCAGAAGGCCGTCTGTGTCGGATGGTACCCGACCCAGTGGCCGCGGTCCTCGTCGTAAGCTCGGCGCGCTTGTTTGTACCCCGGGATATACCGTAGTACCCCGACGACAGCGAGCGCGATAACGAGTTGCTCCATGATCTGTGTCTTGGTGAGCAGCAGCCGGTGCCCGTCGACGACTTTGTGATAGAAGGGAAACACGACGAGCGCGACGACGGCGAGGAGGATTCCCGTCCAGACGTGTATCGAGAACGCCGCCTGGTAGCCGCCCCAGATGCCGATGTCGAGGGGACCGTAAAGCCCGGTCCAGATCATGAACCCGGTGATCATCGCGGCGAACATCGTGATCACGGTCACCCAGTGGGAGAGGATGGAGCCGAATCCCCAGCGGACAACCGACTGCTTCTCGGATTCATCGAGCGTCTGGTAGCCACGGTACTTCCGGACGAGTTCGGCGCGGACGGCCGTCAGCCGGCTTCCGCCCGGCAGACGCTCGATATCGATGACACCTCCGTGCTGCATCGACCCCTCGCTTGCCGATTCGTGGTCGACCTCCCCCCTATCGGGGACGGTGTCGCTATCGGCTTCCACCATCGGTCTCCACCACGCATTGCTCGTCACCCGGTTGCACGGGCTCGATGACGGCCTCGTACTCCGCATCTGGACTCCTGATATGGACACTACAGGCCAGACACGGGTCGAAGGATCGGATCGTCCGCATGACGTTCAGCGGGTTCTCGATATCGTCGACCTCGTCCCCGACGATGGCCCCCTCAATGATCGACGGGTTGCCCTCACCGTCGCGCGGGCCAATGTTCCACAACGTCGGTGTGATGATCTGATAGCGGTCGATCGTCCCGTCCTCGACATCCATATAGTGTGAGAGCGTCCCTCTGGATGGCTCCCAGAGGCCGACCCCCTCGCCCGTGAAGTCCTCGGGGAACTCGGCCATGAACGGCTCGGTCGGGTCGATCGCGTCCAACAGATCCATCACCCGGTCACGGACGATCAGTGCCTCCTGGGCGCGGGCAACGAGCCGGTTGAACGTGTTGCTCTCGGCCGCCCCGCCGCCTAAGGCTTCCCGGAGATCGAAGGGGTCGAACCCCGAGATGACGAGCCGGGCGAGCGGTCCGACCTCCACCGTCTGGCCGTCGAACCGCGGGGCCTTCCCCCACGAGTAGGCATCCTCTTTGTCCGGTTGGGGCTCGGGGGGTTTCGCCTCCGTCGGACGTCCGCCGGAGTCGTCGGTGTACCAGGAATACTCCGTGTCTTCGGTAATGCCCCCGACGATCTCGTCTTTCGACATCAGCTCGACGGCCCCGTCTCGATAGACGCCACGTTTGAAGATCAGTTCGTCCGTCTCGGGATCGGTGAACAGCCCGTTGCTGTAGTACCGGTTGGGCCCTTGCCCGAGCTCGGCCGTGCCCTCCCTGGCAGCGGCCACGAGGATCGAGACGATGTCGTGAAGCCCCTCGCCGAGTTCCGGATCGTACTCCCCGTTTTGGACGTTCTCGATGACCTCCGGGACTGCCTCGGTCGGCCCGATCCATTCGCTGACCTCCCGAACGCGGGATTTGACGTTCTCGATCGTGGAGGCGTCCGGCTGTGTGGCGACACCACCTGGAACGAACGCGAGCGGGTGGGGGGCCCGCCCACCGAACTCCGCCAGCGCCTGCATCACCTTCCGCTGGTTCTCAAGGGCCGCCAAGTACCCCTCGCCCTCGAGGGGATCCAGCCGTTCGAAGCCCGTCCCGGCGACGGCATCGCTGTAGTCCGGGCCGACCAGGGCGAACAGGTGGATGGCGTGGTTCCAGAGGAAGAAGATGCCCTCGATCGCGTCCCGGGCGATCACGGCGTTCTCCGGGGGTCCGTCGAAGGCTCCGGCGTTCATCGCCGCGTCCTCGGCCGCCCGGGCCGAGCCGATCCGGTGACAGATGAAACAGACTCCACAGACTTTCCCCGTGAGTTGGGCTGCGTCCCGTGGCGTCCGGCCGACGGTGACGATCTCCGCCCCCCGGAACATCTTCATCTTGCTTTTGGCTTCGGTCACGACACCGTCGTCGACTTGCAGCTCCATCCCGTGATGGCCCTCGATGCGGGTCGTCGGGTCGATCGATATTTCTACCATGCTTGCTCACTCCGGGGTGTCCTCGCCGGTTTCAGCATCCGGCTCCCCGGCGGCGTCCGTCTCGGATCGTTCCGGTCTCTCTTGCTCCTCGAACTTCCCGTAGCCGGTGAGCTTCCTGGCGGCGTGGGCGCCGATGCCGACGCCGCCGGCGATGAGCGCGGCCCAACCCGCGTCGTCGGCGCTGACCGGCCCGAGGAAGGACTGTCGCTCGACCTCCGTGTTGAACGGCTGGAAGCGGTCCCAAAAGCCGGGTTCCATACAGCCGATACACGGTGCGCCCACGTTGAGACAGACGCTCGTCCCGTCGTTCCAGAGGCGATCCTGGTCGTCACAGTGGGTGTAGGGACCGGCACACCCAACCTTGATCAGACACCCCTCGTCGCCGGGTTTGTCCGCGAACTCGCCGCGGTCGAAGTATCCCCGCCACTTGCAGTTGTCGTGAACGAGCGGTTCGTAGAACGGCTTGGGCCGGTTGTACTCGTCGAGCTCGGGTACGTGGCCGTTGAGGACGGTCGCGATCGTCAACAACATGTAGTCGGGATGGGGGGGACAGCCGCCCAGATTGATGACCGGTAGTCCCGATCCGGCCGTGAAATCCGGCCCGAGCACGCCCGGTTGCTCCCGCTGTTCGAACTGGAGGCCCTTCGCCCCCGTGACGTTCTCCCCGAGTCCGTATAGTCGGTTCTTGTTCTCGGCCGCCGGCCAGCCGCCGAAGGCCGCACAGTTCCCCAACCCGATCACATACTCGGCTTCGGGGGCCAACTCGTTGATCCAGTCGATTAGGGGCTTGGCCGACCCATCCGGGCGTTCGCCAAGCGTTGCCGCGGAGGGGATCTGGGTGGGGACCGAGCCCTCGAGGATCAACACGTCCGGGCTGTCGCTCATCGCTTCGAGGGCCGCCTCGCCGTGTTCCGCCATGAGGGTGGGTTGGAAGGTCACCTCGAGGCGGAACTCGCGCAGGACTTCCTCCAGCGTTGGATACTGTCCTTGGAGGACGGAAACGGTGCACCCGGAACAGCTCTGGCCCTGCAGCCAGACGACCTCTAGCTCACCTTCCGTGGCCTGTTCCAACGCGGCCCCTATCTCGGTACTGTATCGGGTGATGACGGTTCCGGCTGCAGCTCCCGCGGCTAACTGCAGAAAGTTCCGACGAGTCGGCTTGGATTCTTTGGGTTTCGCGCTCATTGGTCGGATCCGAAGGTTTTGGTGAACATTGGTTGTCGGTCAGATCAGCCCAGTTAGCCGCCTGCGGCCACAGCCATGGCGTTCCCCCATATCTCAAACACTTCATAGAAAATCGAAAAACATTCGGGCCCTTCCCAATAATTGGGAACAGCACAGCGGTATTTATTGTAGCACATCACTACTGTTGATATTGGAGATCGGAGATCGCCCCGACCCCGCGCACTCAGAGTTTGGTGCATACTGACCAACGGGGACATACGAATCCGATTAGCGACATTAGGGGCGGGGTTCCCACTATCCACCGGCCAACTCGTTCGAGGGAACTGAAAGCAGAACAGAAGGGACGCAGAAGACCGGCCGTCGTTTCGAAATAACGAAACGACTGTTCCGGCTTCTAGCTCAGATACCCTCTGTATCTTGGCTAAATTTCGAGCTGTTCGAATCGCTCTGTGGACGTCAGGTAGGTGGTGTAAGAAGCTCCGAAACGACCCGATACAAAAGGCCTTACTGATGCAGTGAAAGGCGCGAGGTCAAGCTCCCAGCACTCGCCCTGGCTATCTGTAGCACTGCAGTTGTCGGTAATCGATAAGCCGGAATGAATAGTCAGGGGGGTGTCACTATCTGATCAATCGATCGTCCCACCTGGACTCATCTATCGAGACACACCTCGACCTGTCTCCTGTTGACAGCACTTATTCTACCGACTGAATCGGAAAAACGTCCTCGAGATCCTCGTTGGCACGGTCTCGACTGTCCGTGACTTCTCAATTGGCCCTCAATCGACCTTTCCCAGAAGATGAAAATTGCCGAGTATCGGTTTAAAACGGGTCACGAAGAATCGGCTGAATGATCGGGAACGACCAATCGGGGGTAATGTCTACGGGGGATGAGACGACCCGGCAGCTGTGCGTCGAGTTCGAGGTCGAACTCGCTCCTACGAGTACCTGTCCTCTGGGGGAGTTCACGCGGGAGATCACGTCTGTCCGGCAACAACATACTGGCGAGCACTGCCACACCGACCTGACGATCGCTCCGAACGACTGTGGCTGTGAAGAGGAGGATTGTACCGTAGTCGTTCACCGGTCGAGCACGCTCGAACGCACATGTCCGTGTACAGTTTTCACCGAACACGGCTGCGTGTCTCAAATACTCGGGAAAACCGGGGAGAAGGTCATTATCGAAACGTACCTTCCCGACCGAGAGCTACTGACCGACTTGGTCGCCGATCTGAAAGCCGTCGTCGACGGACTCGCGCTTCGCCGACTGAAGCGGATCGGGTCCCTCGATCCCGGTGAGAAGCAGACCACCGTCACGCTCGAGCTCTTTGAGTTAACTGAGAAACAGCGGGAGGCGGCCGCGACCGCCGTCGCCGCCGGCTATTACTCGCAGCCGCGGGAGCAATCGCTTGGTGACCTCGCTGCCGAGCTCGACATCTCGGAGTCGGCTCTCTCACAGCGGCTGAGTGCTGTCGAATCGAAGCTCGCGACGTCCGCGTTCGAACGGAAAAGTGCGGACTGACGGTGCTACGAGGAGCAAAACATTGACCGGGTATTCGCGTACCTCCTCCAATATGGGGCGACTCGTGGAACTCGAGGCGACCGGACCACGCAAGCTCGACGAATCCGACTTGGACTCCGAGAAGGGCAACGTCGCGATCTGTCAGTGTGGCCTTTCCGATGGGTTCCCATTCTGTGACGGTTCTCACAGACGGACGCGGACCGAGGGGAGCGGGGTTTGGTATCGATACGCGGCCACCGGAGATCGGGAGGACGAAGCCGGGACTCGAAAGCGGGTTGATCGCGTCGTCTACGCCGACGAAACCACCGAGCGGTTCGAGGAACACGGCGCGTAGTTAGCTTCCTCCCGCGACTGATGATCGTGGGCTTCCGCTCGTATCCATGTCAGGGGCGGCAGCCACCGGGATTTTTGCTGGGGGCGAGCGCACGCCGGGGTATGGCGGAGGAGGTAGACGACCCATCTCAACTGCCCTCGGCGGCCGGTGAACTGGCAGGTGAATATCCCGAGGTATGGGACGCCTACGCCGACCTCGGGGAGGCGTGTTCGGTCACGGGCCCGATCGACGACGAGACGAAACGGCTCGTGAAGCTCGCGCTGGCGGTCGGCTCTCAGTCCGAGGGAGCCGTTCATTCGCACGTCCGTCGCGCGCTCGAAGAAGGCGTCTCCCCGGAGACGCTCAGACACGTCGCGATCCTCTCGATCCCGACCATCGGGTTCCCGAAGGCGGTAGCAGCGCTGACGTGGATCGACGACCTCGCGGAGTAACACAGCTGCCGGCGAACCCGTTTTCCCTTATAAAGGTCTGAATTATTTAGCGGGAGCAGTAGGGTGATTGACGTGGTACGATAGGGTGTGCAGCCAGATCATCGCACCCCACCGGACATCCATGACGACGAGTTCGACGAGTGGGCCGACGGTCGACTCGCCGACGTCGAGTACGACACGGAGCTCGGCAAGGAGATGGGACGGGACGCGATTCGGCTCGCGCGGGGCGAGATAAGCGAGGAGGCGTTCCACGAGAAGTATCACGACGCGGTTCTCGATGAGTTCGGCGTCGACGAACGGCCAACGAAACCGGAGTGAAACCATATGGGTACAAGCGATAATGGGAGTCTCGACCTAACGCGTCGCGACGCATTGAAAGCCGGCGGCGCTGCCGCCCTGGCACTCGGTATCGGTGGGACCGCGACCCACCTCACGACGAATGTCCAAGGGCAGCGAGGCGCTTTGGAGTACGAGGAAGTGCCGACGGCGTGCTGGATCGGGAAGATGGACTGTTCGGCGGTCGCCAAGAAGTACGGCAACCGCGTTATCAAGTACGAAGGGAATCCCGACGATCCCCGGACCGACGGGTCGCTGTGCCCGAAAGGGCAGGCCCAGATCGAGCAGGTGTACAACCCAACTCGGATCAAAGCCCCATTGAAACGGACCAATGGGAAGGGCACACACGGTGAGTGGCAGGAGATCAGCTGGGACCAGGCGATGAACGAGATCGGGGACCGGTTGGTTCCGAAACTGGAGGACGACCCCCGGAGAGTGGTGTTTCAGGTCGGCCGGAAGAAATCCCCTCAGTGGCAGGAGGATGCGTGGGTCACTGGGACGAGCGACAAGTACGGGAGCATCGAGAAGTACGGTCACGGGGCGACGTGTTCTGATTCAGGGTATCGCGCACAGGAGTTGATGTTCTGTACGCATGGCGTCTCGGAGACGGACTTCGAGAACTGTGAGTTCTTCATCGGCTGGGGGCACAACATGACCCAGGGCGGCGGTGCGCACCTCTGCCAGATCACGTGGCCGAAACAGATCGCTGACGCCCGCGACGACCAGGGGATGCATACCGTCGCAATCGACCCACAGCGTCGGAACTCGGGGCCGTACACCGACCAGTGGCTCCCGATCGAGCCGGGGACCGACATGGCGTTCTGGCTGGCGTTCAACAGCGTCCTCGTCGAGGAAGGATACATCGACGAGGAGTATCTCACCTCCGCGACGAACGCACCGTGTCTCGTCGCGATCGAAGGACCGGACGAAGGGCACATCCTCAGGACTGACGACGCCGAGGACCCGGGTGAGGTGTACACGTGGGCGGACGGCGAACTGGTCTGGGACGACGCGGTCGGACGAGCAGTCCCCCACGAGGAGGCGTCCGCACCCGAGAACCTCGCTCTCGAGGGGACCTACGAGGTCGAGGGGACGGAGGCGAAACCCGCCTTCCAGCTCTACCTGGAACAGATTCAGGAGTACGACCCCGAGTGGGCCGCTGAAATCACGGATATCGACGCCGACACGATCGAGAACCTCGCGAAGGAGTGGGGCGAAAACGCCCGGATCGGCGCGACCGTCGAGGTCGACGGGGTCGAGATCCCCTACCGACCCGTCGGGATGCACGGGTATCACGTCGCTCAACAGGAGATGGGTGTGCCGACCACGCAAGCGCACTATCACGCGGCGATGCTCGTCGGTGCAGTCGACGTGGTCGGCTCGACCCGTGTCCGGAAGGCGAAGTATGATGGGCCGAAGGATTACCGGGAAGGGTTCCGGGATCTGGCGTTCCACCCGCAGAAGATCACGCCGGACCCGGACGGCCCGGACCTCGCGGGGAGTATGTTCCACCCGATCTCAGACGGGGCGTACTCGCAGAGTCACGTCAGCCAGAACAACCCCGACAAGTACAATCTCCCGTACGAACCCGAGGAGATGGCGTGGGTCGTCCAGATGGCGAACCCCGTCATGATGGCACCCCGGACGGAGAACGTCATCGAAAGCCTGAGCAAGGTTGACACGACGATCGTCGTCGATCCCTGGATGAGCGAGACCGCCGATGTCGCGGCTGACTACGTCCTGCCGGCGGCGACCGCCGACAAACTGCAGGGACCGACCGGGGGGTGGGATGGGTACGGGGACATCGAACACATCCGGTTCCCGTCGATGGACCCGCTGTGGGAGAGCAAGCCAGATGCGGAGATCTTCATCGAGATGGCGAAAGCCGTCGACGCCTACGAGGAGTACGTCCTCGACATCAACGACGAACTCGGCTTGGACGGGACCGAATACGCGTACGCGGACGCGTCCGAAGCCCCCGACGACGCGAGCAAGTTCCTGCGTGACGGGCTCGACCGGTGGGCCAAGACGAAGGGCAAGAGCCTCGAGTGGTTCCGTAACGGCAACGTCATCACAAACGAATGGACGGTCGGCGATGGGAACCGCTACGCTTGGACGTGGGGGATGGACAACGGCTACGGCGAGTTCAACCCCTACGACGCCAAGCACGAGTTCTACAGTGAGACGCTGTACCGCATCGGCGAACGCGTCGACGAACTCATGGCCCAGGAAGGGTTCGACGAGTCGGACTTCCCGTACGTGCAGGACTATAGCGGGTATCCCAACTGGCGTGACCCGACGATGTTCGACTCGCCCGACGAGTACGACCTGACGTTATTCAGCTGGCACCAGGTCGAACAGAAGCAGTCCCGGACCGCGAACAACAAGCTGCTCAACGAGATCACGCCGCGGAGTTCGATCCGTCTGAACCCGGAGGACGCCGAGCGCATCGGTGTCGAGGACGGCGAGGAGGTCGTGCTCGAGACTCACGACGCCCAGAACGACCAGAGTTACCAGGTCGAGGGGCGCGTGATGATCCAGGACGGTATCAAGCCGGGCACGGTCGGCGTGCCGGCCCACCACGGTTCCTGGAAGGACCCCGAGAGCGAGGCGCTCGACGAAGGGCCGAACATCAACAGCGCCATCCCGACCGGTCCTGGCTACGTGGGCTTCGACAACGGCCAGGCGTTCCAGGTCCGTGCGAAGGTCGAACCGAAAGGAGGTGACACCTGATGTCGCAGCTCGGCATGGCGATCGACCTCGAGCGGTGTTACGGCTGCCGGGCGTGCATGGAGGCCTGCAAGGTCGAGAACAGCACGCCCCGCGGGGCGTTCTGGATGCACGTCTTCCGGTACGAGGAAGGTGAGTATCCCGACACCGACCAGCGGTTCATGCCCCGTCCGTGCCAGCACTGTTCGGAGCCGTCGTGTGCGGCGGCCTGTCCGACCTCCGCGCGGTTCAAGCGCGAGGAGGACGGGATCGTCCTCACGGATTACGATCGCTGTATCGGGTGCCGGTACTGTGAGATCGGGTGCCCGTACGGCGTCAACTACGCCCAGTTCCAGCACGCCGACGAGGCTCAGTACGGGTACGGCGACGAGGGGAGCATCGGTGACGACCTGTTCGGTTCCGGGAGCCTCGCGGACCAGCTCGGCGAGGAAGCCCCTGACGGAGGGCGACCGCCGTGGCACGACCCCGTCCACGACCAGGGCGTCGAGCCGCGGGGCACCCACATGTCCGGGCCACAGCCCGAGGGCGTCATGAGCAAGTGCACGTTCTGTGTCCACCGCCAGGATTCCGATGACCCCGCCGAGCAGGGTACCACGGCGTGTGCACAGACCTGCCCCGTCGACGCGATCAAGGTCGGGGACATGGACGATCCGGAGAGCGAACCGCGCCAACACCTAAAGAAGAAGGGTGGGGCCTCGACGTTCAAACTGCTCGAGGACCGTGGCACCGAACCGAACGTGGTTTACATCGGTGACGAGCCGAGCGACGACGCCCGCGAGATCGAGGGCGCGGACACGTTCAAAGACCCCGCTGAGGCGATCGAGATCGAGAACGCCCCACCTGAAACCCGTTCGACCAACGTGGAGGTGAACCAATGAGCACCCCAACCGCCGGACAGGACCGTATCACTGAACCGCTCGAGGAGACGAGCACGGTGTATTATGCGCTCGTTGGCCTCGCTGGCCTGTTGATTCTCGGGATGCTGTACAGCTTCGTGACCGTCCTCACTGAAGGCCACGCCGTCACGGGGCTCGACAACTGGGGGACCGACGGCGGCGTTCCCTGGGGCCTCGACATCGGCGCGTTCAGCTGGTGGGCCGCGATGGGCGTCGGCGCCATCGCGCTGTCCGCCATCATCCGCGTGTTCGAAATGGACGACTACCGGCCGTATGCCAGGATCGGCGAGCTCGTCGCACCGCTCGCGTTCCTCGCGAGCTTCCTGCACATCCTCTTCGACCTCGGTCAACCGTTCCGCGTGTTCAACACGCTCCTCTACCTGCCCCTGGAATCCCCGATCGCGTGGGACGTCATCCTGCTCGGCGGGCTCGGCGTCCTCTCCATCGGGTACCTCGTCGTCTGGATCCGCGACGACCTGTACGCACTGGCCGACCGTGGCCTGCTCCCCGATCGACTGAAGCCGATCTACGACCTCCTGCTTCGGGGATACGACCCGTCGAACTCCGGCCGGTTGAACGAGAAGGGTGAGGGTGCGAATGCGGAAGCGTCGCAGAGGAAGGGATTTGGCTGGTGGCTGGCCGCCGCCATATTGGCGTTCATCCCCGTCGTCGGCGGCGGACTCGTACCGTTCCTCTGGGGGCCCTTCGGCGTCAACATCAACTGGTTCGGTGCCATCCAAGGCCCAACGTTCCTCGCCGGGAGTATGACCGTCGGCGCCGCAGCACTCCTCGTAATCGCCGGGGTTCTCCGGTACGCATACGACCTCGAAGACACCTTCACCGACCAGACCCTCCGGCGGTTCGGTGTGTTCACCGGCGCGTTCGCGTTCACGTACCTGCTGGGGGTCTTCTACGAGATCCAGACGGGGACGTTCGCGGCCGATATGGCCGATCCGAACATCGGGACGCTCGTCTTCGAGGGGTCGATCGCGCCGCTGCTCTGGTTGGCGATCGCGGCCGTCGTGATCCCGACGGTGTACCTCGTCATCCAGCAGGCGGTCGATCGGTTCAGCCTGGTCGGTACGGTCTTCTTCGCCGGCGTGATGCTCGTCGGCGTACTCCACCAGGAGACGTGGCTCACCGTCGGCGGTCTGATGTACCCCGACCTGTTGTATCCCGTCGGCGAATACACGCCCTCTGTCTACGAGTGGCTGAATCTGATGGGGACGACGGCGCTGGTGGGGCTCGGACTGCTCGTCTTCGCGAAGACGTTGCCGATCGTCACCGTGCGCGGTGAGAGTTCGTGACCGAAACCGAGCACCGATCCGACGCCGTCGGCGTCACGGCGGAGCCCGACGAGGGTGCTGAGTCACCGGTGGCTACCGGTCCCGACGCTCGAATCTACCGGGTTCTGGGCGAGCAGTTCCTCGCTCGTCCTGATCGAGAGCGCGTCGACGCCGTCGGGGCTTGGGCTCGCGAGTGGCAATGCACATCTGAGTCCCTACCCGTGGAATTCGAGGTCGCATTGGACCGGATCGAGTCGGGGGCAGCCGCAGACGTCGAGACGCTCCGGACCGCCTATACCCATCTATTTCGGGGGGTCTCCGAGCGCGCCCCCGACCCGCCCTACGAGTCGCTGTACATGGGTGACGGGTTCTACGGCGAGCTGGCGATGGAGATCCGGCAGGGGTACCGGTGGGCCGGGTTCGACGTCGACGACGCGCACGGCAACGAGCCACCGGACCACCTCGGGCTCGAACTCCAGGCGCTCGGGGAGCTGCAGGCGATGCGTGCAATTCAGGAGGCTGACAACCCCGGCGATACGGATGCTGAAAACGACGACCCGGACGTCGAGGACGCGATGTGGTGGCTGCTCGAAGAGCACCTCACGGAGTGGCTCCCGAAGCTCCACGCCCGTCTCCAGCAAGAGGACCCGCGAGACTACTACGGCGGGCTCCTCGACCTTGCGCTCGCGCTCGTGAAGGCCCATCACCGCGAGCTCGCTCGGAGGCGGTGAAGATGCTCGATGCCAACAACGTCTACGAGATCGAATTCGACGTGCCGGCGAGCCACCGAGAGCAGTTCGAAAACTGGCTCTCAGAGGAAGTCGTCACCTGGGTCAGCCACGAGAGCGTCGGCTACTTCGAGGTGTTCCAGAACGACAAGGGCCTCTCGCCCGAAGTGAAGTTCGTCTTCGGGTTCGAACGGCTTGAAGACTGGACCACCTTCGTAGGCAGCGAGGAGCACGAGTTCGCGATCGAACGGCTCGAACACCTGGCGGAGAACCGGGAGGCGGTGCTCTGGAAGCGTGCATCGGTTAAGCTCGACAAGATCGAGCGCTCGACCGTCGCTGACGGCGGTCGCACGCGATCGACCGACCGACGTCAGAGCGGTGAATTGACGATCCCATCATGACCGACCAATTACGACGCGAACTGGCCGCGGTTCGAGATCCGACGCTCGGCGACGACATCGTCTCGCTCGGCCTCGTCGGCGATATCGAGGTGGAGAACGGGGTGGCGGACGTTCCGCTCGCGTTTGGAGCCCCCTACTCGCCGACCGAAACGTCGATCGCCGACCGGGTCCGCGAGCAGGTTCGGGCAGCCGGCTACGAGCCGTCGTTGTCGGTGGCGATCGAGGACGACACGCCGGCCGGGGTGATCGACGACGCGCCGAACGTCATCGCCGTTTCCTCGGGGAAAGGGGGCGTCGGCAAGAGCACCGTCGCGGTGAACCTCGCGACGGCGATGGCCGAGCGGGGCGCTCGGGTCGGGCTGTTCGACGCCGACGTCTATGGACCGAACATCCCCCGGATGCTCGGCGTGCACGAGCATCCCGCAATGGCCGAGGACGACGAGACCATCATCCCGCTTGAGCGACACGGCGTGAAGGTGATGAGCGTCGGCTTCCTCGTCGGGGACGACGACCCGGTCATTTGGCGGGGACCGATGGTCGACAAGGTGCTCACCCAACTCTGGCACGACACGGAGTGGGGCGACCTCGATTACGTCGTCGTGGACCTGCCGCCGGGCACCGGCGACGCCCAGTTGACGATGCTCCAGCAGATGCCCGTGCTCGGGGCCGTCGTCGTCACCACGCCACAGGACGTCGCCCTCGACAACGCCCGCAAGGGGGTCCGGATGTTCGACCGCCACGAGGCTGAAGTCCTGGGCATCGTCGAGAACATGAGTTCGTTCGTCTGCCCCGATTGTGGAAACTCGCACGCCATCTTCGACACCGGTGGCGGCGAACGACTCGCCGAGGCGTTCGATCACCCGCTCTTGGCAGAGATTCCACTCGACCCATCGATCCGCGAGGCCGGCGAGGACGGAGAACCGATCGTCACCGGAGCCGGGGGCGGATCAGCGGGCGCGTTCGAGACGCTCGGAGCGGACGTGATGGACGCTGTCGGGGAACTCCGACGCGAATCTCACGCCAGGACTGGGCCGACGACCGTCGACAGAGGATCCCCGACGCCGCAACCCCGATGATCGAACCATGATGACGATGGGATCCGAAAGCGCGGCTGGATCTGGAACGACGATCCACCTTGCAGCGGTCGATCTCGAGGGGTTCGAATCGGTTGAGCGGTCCGCCACGATCCGGTGTGCGTCCGGGCACCGGTCGACGGCGTCATGGCGTGGAACACCGGTCGCCGCCCTGGTCGATGCCACGGACTGCCCGCCCGAGACCACCCACCTGTGTTTCGAGAGCCACGACGGGTACCGGGCGTGTCTCGACCTCCATACCGCCCTCGAAAGCGTGCTCGCGGTCGGGCGTGATAGAACAGAGCTCGACCCGAAGGAGCGACCGCGGCTCGTCTGTCCGGGCATCGAGGGCGTTCGAACGGTGAAGGGTGTCGCGAAGATCGAGCCGGTGTCGCTCTCCCGAACCGAGGATCCCGAACGACTGGAGGCCCTGGATCTCGAGGGAGGAACCGATGGGTAGTCTCCCGGCACCGCTCCGTAGCTTCCTTCATGGACGTGGGCACGAACACCGGAAGCGAACGCTCGTGAAGACCGTCGGGTATCGAGCGGTGATGCTCCTGATCACGGTCGTTGTGGCGTTCTACGTGACGAGCGACGTAGGGGACGCGGTGAACATCGGGATCGCGACGAACGCCCTCAAGACGGGTACCTACTACGGGTACGAGCGGCTCTGGAGCCAGGTCACCTGGGGGACCCTCTCTACCCGGTGATCGGCGGCGTGTGCATCGCCGGCGGAACGCCGTTGCGATGTGGCGCGTCGTGACGGGAGACGGCGTTGGACGCTGCGGTGGAGTGGAAGTCTACCGAGTCGTTCCATTCCGCCGTCAGTGCTTGTCGTGGGTGCCCCGATCTCGCAGGTGATCGGGAGAACGCCGCGGTCCTCGCCATCGAGGAGTTCACTGCCCTCGAGCGGTCCATCGTCCACGAGCAGAACGACGTCATCGACTCGTGCACCGATGAGCCGTTCGACCTCCCACCGTTCCGGTTGTTCGACATTAAGGCGGCTCAGTCGGCCGCATCGAGGTGCGCCTGGAGCGCCCGATGGAGGTTCTCGAGCTCGTCACCCAGGTTCCGCTCGAAGAAGCGTTCGACCCCCGGGAGCCGGCCGTCGACGGCGAACTCGTTGATCACCCGGGTGCCGCCGTCGACCGGCTCCAGCCGGTGCTCGCCGGTGACGTGCATGACCGAGGCGCGGCCGGTGAACTTGACCCGGTGGGGCGGGTCACGCTCGACGTCCTGCGTCCGCACGGTGACCGTCCCGCCGATCAGGGGCAGCGGGAGCTCGAGGTGCCAGACGGTCTCATCGCCGGTGGTCTCCCACCGCTCGACGACGCTGATCGCCTCCGCCCGTTTTCCGGGATCGGCGATGAACGCCCACACCGACTCGGCATCGCCGTCGACCTCGAACGTGCGTTCCACGCGGGTGGGCATGGCTACACCCAACAGCGTCGCGGAGAAAAAGGCTGGCTACGCGGGCTCGACACGCCAGGTCGTCGACTTCGCGCGCGACCACTTCTCGATCTCGACGTCCTCGGTTTCCTCGGCGAGGCGCGGCAGGCGGGCGCCCACCTGTTTGGCGGAGAGCCCGATCTGTGACGCGATGTGTTTGGCGCGGAAGTACCGCTCCCCCCGCGCGACCTGCTCGGTCAGGTACGCGAGGATGCGCCGGTCCTCGTCCGAGTAGTCGCTCATCAATATCACCTAATGACTCAGGATATTAAACGGTTTCTCGACCGGCCGTCCGCGCCGGGA
>CAZKPC010000022.1:0-28007 GCA_964554565.1 uncultured Halobacteriales archaeon | reverse complement strand
TGGGCCAATGCGGATTTGAACCGCAAGCTTCCACCTTATCAGAGTGGCGCTCTACCTGATTGAGCTATTGGCCCGAGCGGAGCGAGACTACCCGTGGTGACCGGTTAAGCGTTTCCGTTCGGCGGTTCATCGGACTCCTCTAAGTCGATGTGGTACGCCTCCTCGCCGAGGTCGACCGTCTCGTCGCCGCTCCCGTCAGCCGACTCCCCGCCGAAGGGGGCGCCGGCCGTATAGACGCGCCCGGTTACGAAGCCCCCGGTCTTGCCGTCGAAGAACGGGACGGCGATCCAGCGTTTGACGCCGACCCGGAGCGGCACCCGCGTCAGCGGAATCACCAGGAGCAGACCGACGCCGTCAGTCACCAGCCCGGGGGTCAAGAGGAACGCGCCGGCGGCGATCAGGAGGGCGCCGTCGAGGAGCTCGTTCGTGGGAACCTCCCCCGCGGCGGCCCGGCGCTGGAGCTTGCGCAGCGTGTGCCGGCCCTCGGCCCGAACCAGCATCATCCCGATCAGCGCCGTGAGGACGACCAGTGCCACCGTGGCGACGGCGCCGATCTGACCCGCGACCCAGATCAGCAGCAGGATGTCCGCCAGCGGCACCACCAGGAGGGCGATGATCAGCCAGCGGAGCATGGGGCGACCTTTCCGGCCGCCGTCCTTACAGGTTCCGCTCCGGGACGGAGCGACAACTCCCGGAGCGTTTAACCGGTCCGCGGTAACACAAGCGGTATGGCGTCGCTCCGGGACGTCGGTCTTTCAGAGTACGAGGCCCGGGTCTATCGCTCGCTGCTCCGCACGGGACCGACAACCGCCAAACAGTTGTCGAACGCCAGCGGCGTCCCGATGGGCCGGATCTACGACGTGCTCAACGACCTGGAGGCGGCCGAACTGATCCGCAGCCAACAGACCGGTCGCCCGAAACAGTACGCTCCGGTCCAACCCCGAACCGCCCTCTCGCGGTTGCTGGACGACCGTCGACAGGAGCTCGAAGCTCGACTGGAGCAGTTCGAGAGCACGGTCGAAGAGCTGGCCGAGCAGCTCGAGGACCCCCAGATGTCCGAGGAGCCCTTCTGGACGGTCGCCTTCGGCCCGGACGACACGATCGATCTGTTCTGTGAGCGGCTGGCGGCGTCCACAGACCAGCTCGTCATGGTGGTCGACCAGCCGTCGTCCCAGTTCGATATCGGGGAGGTCGGCGACCGGGTCGCCGGGGAGATCGAGGCCACCGTGGATCGGGGCGTCGAAGTCTCCATGCTCGTCTCCCGATCCTTCCTCCGGAGCATCCCGGAATCCCTCATGCGGCAGTACGCGCCGGTCCTCGAGCACTCGGCCTTCGAACTACGCTTCACCGACGAGCTCTCCGGGACGTTCAACCTCATCGACCGGACGGAGGTCTGCATCCAGGTCACCAACCCGTTGGGCGGCGAGGAGGCGTTCGCCATGATCGCGCTGACCGACCCCTCCTTCGCCGCGAACGTTCAGCAGGAGTTCGAGCCCCGCTGGGCGGAAGCCGAGTCCCTGGATGAACTGCCCCTCTAATCAGCTGTCTCGCCACGCAGGGTCCCGAGGTCGGCGACCCGCTCGGCGTGGGCGTTGTGCTGGTGGATGGACTCGTCGTTCGATTGCCTCATCGTGACGATGGCATCGTCCGGCAGCTCGTCGAAGGTCTCGACGACGCCGGAGGCGAGGGCCCGCACGCAGTCCTCCACGAACCGGGCGTTGGCGTGAGCGTGCTGGGTCATATGGTCCTCATCGGGGCGCTTGGCGAGGTTGTAGGTCCGGGCGCTCATGGCGTCCCGCGCCACGTCGATCACGTCGTGCAGGTCGACTTCGGGCGCGCCGGCCGCGTCGATAGTGAGCGTCGCGTGGCCCCGTTGGGAGTGGCCGGCCTGCGGGACGTCCCGGAGGAAGGCCCGGACCGACTCCTCGTCGACGCCGAGCTCCTCGAGGCGTTCGCGGGCCCGCTCGGCCATCATGCCCTGTGAACAGGGACAGACCGTCATGCCGGTGACGCGGGCGCCGATCTTCTCGCGGGTACCCGAATCCGTGGCCGTCGCCCCGGCGATGACCGTGGCCGTGCTCTGAGTCGGCCGATCGGAGGCCGGGGTCCGCTCGTTGACCGCGAACTCCGCCTCCATCTCCACCTCGGCCTGGGTCGTGTAGTCGTGCCGCTCCAGCAGCCGCTCGGCCACGTGACCACAGATCTCCTCGATGCGCAGGCCGGACTGGCCGGACGCCTCGGAGATGATCTCGTCGACGACCTCCATGTTCCGGCTCATGTCCGCGCCTTTACGCCACCCGGGCAGATCCACGAACACGTCGAACGACGCCATCAGCACGTAGGGCCGCTTGCCCTCGCGATCGATTTCGAGCAGCTTCTCGACGCCCGTGACGCCGACACGGTTCAATCCCACCGCGACGTCCGGAGCCGACGCCTGCACGTCCGGCAGCTGGTGTTCCATGTCGAAGGAGAATTTGGCGGCGCCGTGGTTAAGCACACCGTTCCCGGGGTCGGCTCCCGTGGCGTCAGTACCCGTCGCCGGCTTGCGGTTCCAGCTTCTCGAGCGCTCGGAAGAAGTCCGACGGCGGCCCGGCGATCCGGGCCGGTTCGTCGTGAACGGTCACCTCGAACTCGCAGGGCGGGTCGACGGTCGTTCGGGCGGAGCCGTCGCTCGCGACAACGACCGATGGCGCCTCCTCAGCACGGAGCTGGACGGGGGCATCTAGCTCCACGACCAACGGCGGCGCCGGCTCCCGCGGCGTCATGAGGGTCACGACGAGGGCGTCCACCGACGGATGGACGAGCGGCCCGCCCTCGGCCAGGTTGTACGCCGTGCTGCCGGTGGGCGTGCTCACGATGACGCCATCGGCGTGGACTGAGCGGAACCGCTCGCCGCCCACCCGGACGGTCACGTCCACCCCGTTTCCCCGCCCCCGCTGCGGCCCGAACAACCCGATCTCGTTGAGGGCCGGCGGGAGCGACCACTCGCCCCCCACAGCCACGAGGCGAGGCACCGTTCTCGATCGCGGAGCGCCCTCCTCACGAACGTGAGCGACCTCCTCCTGGATCACGTCGACCGCGTCCGCCGGCGGGACGGCGTTGAGGAAGCCGACTTCGCCGAGGTTCACGCCGAGGATCGGGGTCGAGCCCACGTGCCGGGCGGTATAGAGAAACGTCCCGTCGCCGCCCACGCTGACCACCAGCGGGTTCGTGTCCAGCTCGGCTGTTGGGACGCCGTCGCGGCCGATCGCCGCGGCGGTCGCCTCGTCCAAGTGCACGCCGACCCCATCGGATTCCAGGGCGTCGGTCACCCGCTCGGCAAGCGACGTCGCGCGTTCGTTGCCTTTCTGCGCGACGATCCCCAGCTCCATGGTTCGGCCTGGGTCCCCGGAGCGAAAAAACCGCCGCCACCGGGCCGGCGGCCTCCCATCGAAGGCGTCGACCGGCTCGGCGCGTCCACCATCGAGAACCCTGCTGGCTCAACCTGCCGGCGGAAGGTCCAGGCGCTCTACCGCGAGTCACCGAGGTCGTCGCATCGTTCGAGGTCGGCCGCGTCACACCAAGGTCAGCCGCGTCGTCCAGAAGTCCTCGACGGCATGGTCGAGGGCCGGCTCGGGGTCACCCGTGGCGTCGACGGCGGCCGTCGCGACGGCCCGGTCCTCGAAGGCCCCGAGGAGCGTGCTCTCGCCGACGACGATCAGTCGGTCCGGATCCCTGTCGGCGATCGCCTCCCGGCAGCGATCGAGGTGGGCGTCGATCTGGTTGTCGCGGCGGCGCTCGAACCGCCCCTGCGAGTAACCGCCCTTCGAGTGCTGGCTTTGCACGTCGCTCGTGAACCCCTCGAAGTCGACGCGCTGCTCGCCCTGGTAGGCGCCGTAGGCGAAGAGGTCCGAGCGAACGAGGGCGATCGCGTGCGCTCCCCGCGGCTCGAACCAGGCCCGGTCGAGCCGGAACCGATCGCCCCACTCGACGAACGGGTCGGGCGCCAGTGGCGGGTCCAGGGTCGCGGCGACCAGTCCGGCATCATCGGTCAGGGCGAGACAGGGGGCCGCTCGTTCGACCAGGAGGGTCCGCTCGCCGAACGCCTCCCTCACGGCGCGTGGCACCTCATCGGCCACGGAGGCCGTCAAGGCGCCTTCCGCTGGGGCCTCGAAAGCCTCGAGCCGGCGGAGCACGCGCTGCAGGCGCTCGCCTCGCAGCTGTTCCGCGCCTCGCCGGTGTGGTCCGCCGGGTTCCTCGCTGCTCCGGTCCACCTGCCCCTCGAGATCGGCGATCCGGTCCTCGAGGCGGTTGACCCGCTCTTCGGCGGCCTGTCGCGCGCTCACGGCGTCCGCCCGGCGCTCCTCGGCGGACTCCAGCTGGGCCTCGAGCCGATCGATCTCGGCCTGGAGCTCCTCGATCCGGTCGCGGAGCGCCCGCTCGTTGGCGCCGGTGAGCCGACCGAGGAACCCGTCCGTCATCGGCGGGAGGCGGGCGGCCGGCGCCTTGTAGGTTCCGGGCGACGCCTACTGCAGTTTCGTGCTCTCGGCCCCGCTCAAATCGAACCAGTCCAGCAGCTGCGTCGCCCGGTCGGCCCTGGCCAGCAGCACCTCGCGGAGCGCCGGGGGCCGATCGATCCGGGCGTCGTCGAGGAGTTCAGTCGGAAGTCCGAGGGTGTCGGCCGGGACGTCGTCGGCACCGTGGACCGCGAAGTGCTGCTCGTCGAGCTTCATCACGAGCGGATAGTCGAGGCGTTCGACGCCCTCGCCGGTGGCATAGACCTGGCGGTTGACGCGCTCGTGCTGGTTCGCTTGCATGACGGGGCGATCCCCCGGATGGGGTTCCACGTAAAGCCGACCGAGGTAGTACCCTCGCGAGAACGCCTCGAACATCCTTGTCACGTGGTGCCAAGTGGCATCCTGCCATAAGGGTTGGCCGAACCGTTCATATAGCAGCGCAAACACGGCGTTTCACCGCGGCGTCGGCCCCGGGTTTGTCCTGCTAGCGTGCCAACCATTCATGGGCGTGAACGAACCGAACGGTCGGCCTCCTTTTTAAGGAACACCGGTGTAGCGAAGGGCATGGTATCCGGTCGGCTGGTCGTCGTCATCGTGCTGGTGACCGTCGGCGCGCCCGTAGGTGTCGGCGCCGCTTCGCCTGACACCGCCGCCGGTGCGTCGACGGGCCTCCCGGCGACGCCGACCGGGGACAACGCCAGTGCGGCCCCGTCGCTCGGCCAGTCGATCTCGGGGATGATGCAAGCCAGCCTGGCGCAGACGGCCGGCAGCGTCGAGAACGGCATGTGGGCGGCGGCCTACGCCAATGCGTCCACCGCCGCGGAGAAACGCGCCCTGGTCGAACGGCGGGCGTCCCGCCTCAATCAGTCGCTCGAAGAGCTTCGGGCGGAGCGGCGGGCGGTACAGGCGGCGTTCCGGAACGGCACGATCAACCGGACGACCTACCTGGCCCGGCTCTCGACGATCGTCGGGCGGCTCGCGAGCCTGAGCGAGGGCATCGAGGAGACTAGTGACCGTGGTGCAGCGGTCGGCGTTAATCAGTCGCGGCTGCAGGAGCTGCGCTCGGAAGCGCGAAACCTCAGCGGCCCGGCGGTCAGTCGCCTCGCCCGTAACCTATCCGGCGGGCGAGGGCCGGGACCGGCGGGACTGTTCGGTCCAGGCCCGCCCGACCGCGCGGAGCAGGCCGGCCCCGGAAACGGGTCGGATCGGTCGGCTGGGCAGGGTGATGGCAACCAGGGCGGAAACGCGTCGAACCGCTCCGAGCGGGGCGATACTGGACGATCCGGTGGTTCAGACAACTCATCGAACCGGACCGAGACTGGCGATGGAACAGGAGACCCCGGAAACGGCTCGTCGGGATCTGATAGCGGTGGTGGCCAGGCTGGATCGGGCGGGAACAGTTCGTCCGGGTCCGACACCGCTGGTGGACAGGATCGTTCCACTGGGAACAGTTCATCCGGGAACGAGAGCGGAGCTGGATCTGACCGTAGCGGCGTGCTGAGAGGTCAGGCGAGCCAATCGGTGCCTAGTGAAACAGCTGGCAATGCCGCCAGAGTCGCAGTTGACTCCCCGGGGACTGCATAACCTCATACCACCGCATTCTCGATTCGGCCGTTCGATCGCCGCTGGGGCCGATTTCTCGACCGAATGAGACGTCTACCCGCTCGAGCAGACACCCTTTTGGCCGCTGATGCCTAAGAGACGGCAGCACGATGGATGCCGGCGCGCTGCTCGATCTCCTGGGCAACGAAAACCGGCGCCGTATTCTCCGGTTGCTCTCGCGGAAACCCTGCTATGTCACGGAGATCTCGGAGCACCTCGGCGTGAGCCCGAAGGCGGTGATCGACCACCTCCGTCGGCTCGAGGAGGCGGACCTCATCGAGAGCCGGACCGACGACCAGCGCCGGAAGTACTTCAATATCGCTCAGAACGTCCGGCTCGAGGTGACGGTCGCGCCGTACGGGTTCGGGATGAAGAGCAACTATCCTGCGAGCCCGAGCCTGGACCTCTCGCGCTGCTCGCACCTGTCGATCGAAGTGTCGGCGGACGGCGAACAGCAGCGGACCGCGGCGAACGGCGGCACCGAGAACGTCGATCCGAGCGACCTCGCTGGGCTCGCCGGGGCGCTCCAGGAGCTCGAGGAGATCGAACGGGAGCTGTCGGTGGCGCAACGCTGGGTCCAGGGCCGGATCGAAGGGGTCATCGACCGCCTGTCCGACGAGCTGGAGGACGACGGGTACCTCGACGCGGAGGTCCTGACGGCCGTCGCGAAGGGCCACCGCGAACCGGAGCCGATCAGCCGCGAACTGGAACTCCCGCTGTCGTTGGTCGAGGAGTGCCTCCAGCGACTGGCCGACGACGGCGTCCTGATCCGCACCGCGGACGGCTGGGCGCTCGCGACCGCCTGAAGCCGGCGAAAGGAGTGGGTTTACGTTCGGCGCCCCGATAGCGAGCGCCATGCAGCCGGGGGACCGGGTCCGGGTTGATCGGGCCGACGTCAGCTACGAGGGGGTGTTGATGCCCTCCACCACGGACACCCACCTCGTCGTCAAGCTGGACGGCGGCTACAACGTCGGCCTCGAGCGAGCCGCGGCGGACGTTCAGGTCCTGGAATCGGACGTCCACGACATCGAGGCCGGCGAACCGACGGACGACCGGACCGCGATCGAGTTCGACGAGCAGCTGCCAACGATCGCGCTCATTTCGACCGGCGGGACCATCGCCTCGACCGTGGATTACCGCACCGGGGCTGTTACCGCCCGCTTTACCGCCGAGGACGTGCTCCGGGCCGTGCCGGACCTGGCCGGCCGCGCGAACTACCGGGGCCGCGTCGTCGCGAACATCCTCTCGGAGAACATGACGCCGGCCGTGTGGACGGAGCTCGCCGAGGCGGTTCACGAGGAGATCGAGGCGGGCGCCGACGGCGTCGTGGTGATGCACGGCACGGACACGATGCAGTTCTCGGCGGCCGCGCTCGCGTTCATGCTGGACCTGCCCGTGCCGGTGGTGTTGACCGGGAGCCAGCGCTCGGCCGATCGGCCGTCCTCCGATAACGTCATGAACGCGGTCTGTGCGGTCGAGGCGGCCAAAGCCGACTGCGCGGAGGTGCTCGTCTGTATGCACGGCTCGCCGTCCGACGACGTCTGCGCGCTCCACCGGGGGACGCGGGTCCGCAAGAACCACACCTCCCGCCGGGACGCCTTCGAAACGGTGGGTAGCCAACCGCTAGGAACGGTCGATTACGGGACCGAATCCGTCGAGTTCCATGGCGACTATCGGGAGCGGGACGAGGCCCAGCCCAACCTCGAGCCGGACCTCGAACCCAACGTCGAGCTGGTGAAGTTCACGCCGGGAATGGACCCAGCGTTCCTTGAGCAGTGCGAGGACAAGGCCGGCCTGGTCCTCGAAGGCACGGGCCTCGGACACGTGCATACCGACCTGATCCCGCGGATCGAGTCCCTGGTCGACGGCGGGACCCCCGTCGTGATGACCAGCCAGTGCCTCTGGGGGCGGGTCTGTGACCGGGTATACGATACCGGCCGGGACCTGCTGGACGCCGGGGTCATCGAAGCCGAGGACACCCTCCCGGGCACCGCGAAGGTGAAGCTCATGTGGGCCCTGGCCAACCCGGACGCCCTGCCGGACGGCGGGCTCCCGGCCGCCATGCGGACCTCGCTGGCGGGGGAACTCACCGAGAGCTCCCGGCCGTGGACCTGATCCCATGACCACCACCGCCGAGGCCATCGTCGACATTCTGGAATCGCTGGGCGTGCCGCGGGTGTTCGGCTATCCGGGCGGCCGCGTCATCGAGGTGTTCGAGGCCCTCGCAACGTCTGACATCCAAGTCGTCCGCCCACGGGACGAGCGCGAAGCGAGCGTGATGGCCGAGGTCCACGGCCGGTTGACCGGCGAGCCGGGCGTGCTGATGGGGCAGGGCCCGTGGATCGGCAGCCTCGGGGCGATCGGCCAGATGGAAGCCCGTCTGGGGTCCTCGCCGATGGTCGTGCTCACCGAGGCTTCCGAGCGGGGGGACTACTCCACTCTCGCGCCCTATCAGCAGGCCCGCGGTGATTACGGCGGCCTGAGCCTGCCGAAGATCCTCGACGGGATCACGAAGGAGCACTGGTTCCCGCGCACCCCGGCGGAGACGCTCCGGAGCGTGGCCCTGGCGTTCAAGCACGCGACGGCGGGCCGACCGGGGCCGACGGCGGTCGTGTTGGACGGCAACGCGGTCACCGGCGAGGTGCCCGAGGAGCCGACGCCGCCGCTCTGGGACGCCCCGGTCCAGACCCGGTCCTGGCAATCGCGGCCGACTGATGACGACATCGCCGCGGCCTCCGAGGCCCTGGCCCGGGCCGAGCGGCCGGTGATCGTCAGCGGGAACGGCGTCCACGCGGCCGGCGCCTACGAGGCCCTCGCCGCCGTTGCGGAGGCCTACGGTGCGGTGGTGACGACCTCCTACCTGGGCAAGTCCACGATCCCGGAGACGCATCCGCTGGCCGCGGGCGTGATCGGGTCGTTCGGCCACGAAGGCGCCAACCAGGCCGTCAGCGAGGCGGACGTGCTGCTCGTGGTCGGCAGCCGGCTGAACCCGATGGACGTGAACTGGACGGCCGAGGGGTTCATCCGACCCGAGGAGCAGACGATCATCCACGCGGATATCGATCCCCGGAACGCGGGGTGGGTCTATCCGGCCGACGTCGGCCTGATCGGGGACGCCGGCGAGAGCCTCGAGGCGCTGCTCGATGCGGCCGACTCGACCGAAAGCAGCACCTGGGCCGAACGACGGGCCGCCGATGCGCGGAGTGATTTCTCGGCGGGCCCCTGTCAGTCGGATGCGGAGCCGATCCGCCCCCAACGGGCGGTCAAGGCCATCGAGACCGCCATGGACCCCGAAACCATCGTCACGGCTGACTCGGGGAACAACCGGTTCTGGCTGCTGAACTACCTCCAGACGCCCGCGGTGCGGACGTACTTCGGCAGCGGCGGCGTCGGGGGCATGGGCTGGTCGCCCCCGGCGGCCGTCAGCGCCGCCCTCGCGACCGAACGGGACGTGATCTCGGTCGCCGGCGACGGCGGGTTCGCGATGACGATGACCAGTGTCGAGACCGCGGTCGACGTGGGGGTGGCCCCCACCTTCGTCGTCCTCAACGACACGAGCCTCGGGATGGTGCGACAGATGGAGGACGCGCCGGGCGCCATTCCGGGGGTGGAGTTCCACGATACTGACTTCGTCAAGGTCGCCGAGGCGTTCGGGGCCGAAGCGCAGCGGGTGACGGTGCCCGACGCCCTGGCCGGGGCGCTCCGTGACGCCGAGGCGCGCGACGTCCCCACGGTCATCGACGTCCGCATCGACCGCGACGAGCAGATGGTCGAGCAGCTCCAGTCCTCGTTTTACGAGGCCGTCGGCGGGCTCCACGAGTAACGCTTTTCGGCGCTCCTCGGCACACGCCCGTATGGCCGAGACGCGCGTGCTGATCACTGGCGGGACTGGCTTCATCGGATCGTACACCGCCCAGGAGTTCGTCGAGCACGGCCACGAGGTCGTGGCCTACGACCTCTCAACGGACACGAGCATCCTCGAACAGCTGGGCGTGGCCGACGAGGTCGAGGTCGTCCGCGGGGACGTCACGGACGCGACCGATCTCATCCGGACGGTCCGCGAGACCCGGGCCACTCACGTCGTCCACCTCGCCGCGCTGTTGACGACCACGGCGCGGGAGAACCCGCGAGGCGCGCTGACGGTCAATATCGAGGGGACGAACAACGTCTTCGAAGCCGCCCGCACCCTCGACGAGCAGGTCGAGCGCGTCGCCTGGGCGTCCAGTGCGGCGGTCTACGCGCCGCCGGCGAACTACGCCGCCGGCGACGACTGGTGGGTTACCGAATCGGACCTGTTGGCCCCGGACACGCTGTACGGCGCCACCAAGCAGTACAACGAAGCCCAGGCCAGGGTCTATCACGAGGACTTCGGGCTGGATCACGTCGCCCTGCGACCGACGGTCGCGTACGGCCCGTACCGCGAAACTGGCGGGTCCGCGTTCCTCGCGAACATCGTCGAGAAGCCGGCCCTCGGTGAGTCCTTCGCCGTCGAGTACGGCGACCAGGAGATCGATTGGCAGCACGCCGCGGACATCGCCCTGGCCTTCCGCCGGGCCGCCTTCGTGGACGGGGCCGAGCTCTCCCAGCGGGTGTTCAACGTCCGCGGGGAGCTGGCTTCCATCCGCGAGGCCGTCGAAACCGTCCGCGAGATCCTGCCGGAGGCCGACCTCGAGGTCTCCGACGAGGGCGAGCTCCCCTGGACCCAGCGCCTCGATATGAGTGCGGCCCGGGAGCAGCTGAACTACGAGCCACAGTACGATTTGGAGGCCGGGTTCCGCCAGTACATCAACGTGCTCCGGCGCGACGCCGGGCTGGATCCCGTCTGAGGAAACGTCTCAGGCGGTCGTCTGGGAGTACTCCTCCACCCACTCGTCCAGCGTCAAGCCCATCGTGGCCATCGTGATGGCGTTCGAGCTCGCGGCGTTCGCGCTCTTGACCAGTTCGGCTTCCAGCGTCCGCTGGGGCACCTCGCCCAGGAAGTGCGGGATCGCCCGCTGCACCGCTTGTGGCAGGCCGACCTCGTGGGCGATCGCGTAGCCCGACAGCGAGTGCGGGATGGTGTCCCCGCCGTACCGGGGGTCAGGATCTACCATCTCGTCGTCGACGTAGTCGGTGTACTCGTAGCACTTCCCGACGTCGTGGAGCAGACAGGCCGCACGGACGACGTCGGTATCCGGTTCCGCGCCGTGGAGGTTCCGCTGGACGGCCGCGGCCTCGATCGCGATCTGGGTCACGCCCCGCACGTGCTCGACGTTCGAGACCTCGTGGATGTTCCAGGCGTAGGGCACGTCCTCGATCGCCTGCCAGCCGCCGCGTTCGAGTCCGAGCCGCCAGGCGTTCACGACCCCCTCGCGAAGGCTTTCGTTCGTGATGCCGCCGATTTCCGGCAGCGCGTCCTGGAGCTGGCGGCGATAGTCGGGCCCGCTCACGGTTCCCCTCCGGTCACGTCCTTCTGGACGGTTTCCCGACCGATGAACCGCGGACGCTCCTCGATGGCCAGGAAGTTATCGACGTCCTCGCGGGCGGCTCGCGCAGCCGGGTCATCGGGGTCGTAATCCCGCGTCCCTTCGTCGCCAAGCGCAGCCCGGAGCGCGCCCAGGTCCTCGAAATACAGTTCCGCGATGCCATCGAACTCGGCCGCAGCCGGTTGGGTCGGGACGATCCTGGCGTAGCGGACGACACCGGGGATCTCGCTCGCGATCGGGACGTGTTCGTTTTCCCAGTGGTCGAGGAATTCGTCGTGGGTGAGCCCGTCCTTCCGGACCAGAAACGCCGAGTGCTTGTACAGGCCAGTGGTCTCCCCGCCGGTCTCATCGACCTCGACCGTTTCTTGACCGATGAGCCGCGGACGCTCCTCGATGGCCAGGAAGTTGTCGACGTCCTCCCGGGCTTCGCGAGCCTTGCCCTTGGCCGGGTCGTAATCCCTGGAGCCTTCGCTGCCGAGCGCGTCGTAGAGCGCGTCGAGGTCCCGGAACCCGAGCTCCGCGATGCCATCGAACTCGGCCGCGTCGGGATCCACCGGCAGGACTGTCGTATACCGGACGACGCCCTCGATCTCCCGCGCGATCGGCGTATGGACCGTTTGCCAGTGGTCGACGAACGCCTCGTGGGAGAGTTCCGGATTTCGGACGAGCAGGGCTACGTGTTTGTACACGGGGGTTTCGTACCGACGGCACGACTTTGTAGGTTCGGACTGCCGCGATCGATGCGCCGTGAGAGTGGCCGGTCCCGATTACCGCCATGAAACTCGCGATGCGATTAATAAAAGCAGGCTATGGACTGCTCAATGGTTAATTAGCCAAATCCAATTACGGGAACTATGCCGAGCAGGCCAACCGACCAGTCACGCAACGACGGGAACACGAGTCCGCGAACCGGACGACGAGCCTTCATCCAAGCAGCTGGCGTGGCCGGCGTCGCCGGCCTCGCCGGGTGTCTCGGTGGCGGAGGTGGCGATGGTGATAGCGACGGCGATGGTGACGGCGGGACCGCCACCGGGACCCCGACCCCGATGGGGGTTTCCGGGCCCGTGAAGTACGGCATTCTGAGTCCGATCTCCGGCGCCTACTCGGGACTCGGTCCGGAGCAGCGCAACGGCGCGGAGCTGGCCATCGAATACGTCAACAACAGCGACCAGTTCGATTTCGAGATCGAGGCGACCTTCGAGGATACTGAGACCGATCCGTCGTCGGCCCAACAGGTCGCCCAGAAGGCCGTGAACCAGGACGGCGCGCAGTACTTGATGGGCGCGATCTCGAGTTCGGTCGCGATCAGCCTGAACTCGTTCGCCGCTGACGAGGAAGTGATCTACAACCCGGGCGGTGCGGCGATCCCGATCACCGGCAGCCAGTGTAACGAGTTCGTGTTCCGCTCCGAAACCAACACCGCTCAGGTCGCCGAGGCGTCGGCGGTCTGGACCCTCGAGAACCTCAGCAGCGACGTGTGGTTCCATATCGCCGACTACGCGTACGGCCAGTCGGTCCTCAAGGAATGGCGCAGCCGAATGGAAGCGGCCGAGGCGGACTTCAACGAGGTCGGGGTCACACGGGCCGAACTCGGCGCGAGCAATTTCGATCCGTTCATCAGCGAAATGGCCAACTCCGATGCGGGCGTGGTGGTCGTCGGGTCGACGGGTGGCGACTTCATCCGGTTCGCGAAACAGGCGACCCAGCAGGGCCTGAAAGAGAACATGGACATCATGTCCACGACCGCGACCTTCCGCGTCATCCGCCAAGGGTTGGGCCAGGCCGGCGACGGCATCTTCTCGGGGACTCGCTATGCCGTCCAGACCGAGACCGGCGACAACCAGCAGTTCGTGAGCGACTTCCAAGACGCATACGACGAGGTGCCGGAGAACTTCTCGCGGGTGGCCTATGACTCGATCCGGATGACGGCCCACGGCATCCAGGAAGCCGGAACGACCGACCCGACCGTCGTCAAAGACACCCTGTCCGGGCTCGAGGTCCCTTCGCTCTATGGACCGAATCGGTTCCGGACCTGTGACCACCAGGCCGTCAACCCCGTCTGGATCGGGCAGAACGTGCTTCCCGAGGGTGGCGAAGTCACTGAGGTCGATTTGATCGAGAAGAAATCCGGCGAGGACGCGATTCCCCCCTGCGACGAGACTGGCTGCAGTCTATAGATGGCCGTCGCCACTGCGGTCATCGGACAGTTACTGAACGGTCTCACGATCGGGATCGTTTTCGTGCTGCTGGCCGCGGGGCTTTCGGTCATCTTCGGCGTAATGGACGTCATCAATTTCGCGCATGGCGAACTGTTCACGCTGGGCGCCTATCTGGCGTTCGCGCTCGCCTTGGCGGTCGGCTCGGGCGGGTTCTGGCTCGCGCTGTTTCTCGCCCCAATAGCCGTCGCCTTGGTCGGTGTGGCCATGGAGCAGATCACGCTCCGGCCCCTCTACGGCCGAAACCCCCTCTATCACATCTTGCTGACGTTCGGTCTGGTCCTGATATTCAAAGACGTCATCGAGTTCGTTTGGGGGCCTCAATCCCGGCAGTTTCCCACTCCCGAACTGCTCGCCGGTCCGGTCGAGGTGCTCGGGTTCTCCTATCCACTGTACAACTATTTCGTAATCGTCGTCGGGGGACTGCTGGCCGCCGGGACCTGGCTGTGGTTGAACTACACCCGCTATGGGTTGATCGTTCGGGCCGGGTCACAGGATCGGGAGATGGTCGAACACCTCGGCATCGACATCGATCGGTACTACACGCTGGTCTTCGCGGTCGGTGCGGGCCTGGCCGCCTTCGGGGGAATCGTGCTGGCCGGTCGACAAGGCCTCGCCCCGTCGATGGGGGACGGCGTGATCATTCCCGCGTTCGTGATCGTCGTCCTCGGCGGCCTCGGGAGCTTCCGCGGGGCCGTCGTGGGCGGCTTGCTCGTCGGTGTGATTCAGACGTTCACGCGGAGTCCTCCGGTCTTCGCGAACCTGATCCCCGATCTCGAGGGTCTGGTCGTGTTCCTGCTCATGATCGCGATTCTCCTCCTCCGCCCCCAGGGGCTGTACGGCCGCCCCGAATGGGAGTCCGGCGGTGACGAATCCGGCGAGCTACTCACCGGGGCGGGCGGCTCGGTGATCGGCGAACGGTTGACCGGTCGGCTCGGGGTCGTCCTGGTGCTGGCTCTGGTGATCGCCCCGTTCGGCATCGGCGCCGTCTACAGTTCGTACCTGGTCAATACCTTACTGATCAATACGCTGGTCTGGGCGTTGTTCGCGCTGAGCATTGATTTCGTCATGGGCTATGCCGGGCTGGTGTCGCTTGGCCATGCGCTCTTCTTCGGCCTCGGCGCGTATTCGACAGTGATCGTGACCACGGGACGGACGCCCGTGATCGGATCGCTGTTGGCGACTGCCGGCCTCGCCGAATCCGTGTTCGTCGCCCTCGGGATCGGTATGCTCGTCGCCGCCGCGGTCGCCTGGGTGGTTGGCTACCTCTCGATCCGGGTCACCGGGGTCTACTTCGCCATGATCACGCTGGGCTTCGCGGAGCTGTTCCGGAGCGCAGTCGTTAAAGTCCCCTGGACCGGGTCGACGGACGGCATCTTCGGCCTCGATCCCGTGTACGGCATCTCCGGGGTGACGATCGCGCCACTGTTCGGAACGGCCGAGGTCGGGAATATCGAACTCTTCGGCGGCGAGACCGAGCTCTTCTACTATTTCGTGTTGGCGGCCGTCGTGGGATCCTACCTCGTGGCCCGGCGGCTCATTCGCTCCCCGTTCGGCAGCGTCCTGGTGTCGATCCGGGAGAACGAACAACGGACTTCGTTCCTGGGCTACGACGTCACGGCCTACAAGCGGCGAGCCTTCGTCGTCAGCGGGGCCCTCGCGAGTCTCGCGGGGGGCCTCTCCGCGATCAATACCGGTGGTGTCGGGCCGTCCTTCCTGCATTGGATCCGCTCGGGCGAAGTCATCGTCATGACGATCCTCGGCGGGATGGGAACGCTCTACGGGCCAATGCTCGGCGCCGGGGTCTTTTTCGGTGCGAAGGAGGTGCTGCTGGCCTATACTGAACAGTGGCAAGGGGTCCTCGGTGTCCTCTTCGTGTTCTTCGTCATCTTCGCGCCACGAGGACTGGTATCGCTCCCCGATGTCATCGCTGCTCGGTTCGATTCCTACCGCGGTGGCGGGGGCATCACACCGACCGAAACCACCGGTGGCAGCCAGTCGGCGGTCCCGAAGGTAGAGGAGGATGACTGATGGCTGACACGGCCCCTATCGATGCCTCCGACCGAACGGCGGACGAATCGACACCCCCCGTCTTCGAAACGGATGGGCTGACGAAGCAGTTCGGGGAACTCGTGGCGGTCGACCGCGTTGACATCGCGATCGAGCCCGGGGAGTTCCGGAGCATCATCGGCCCGAACGGGGCCGGCAAGACCACGCTGTTCAACCTCGCGACCGGGACCATGTCGCCTACCGATGGCCGGATCCGCTTTCGCGGCGACGATATTACCGATCTCCGCCCCCACGAACGCGTCCGCCAGGGGATCGGCCGATCATTCCAGATCACGAACGTCTTCGGCGGGCTGACGGTCCATGAGAACGTCCGCCAGGCCGTCCAGGCGACCCGAATGAATGACATGTCCCTCTGGGATCGGTTCACCCGTAATCGGACGAGCTTCGATTCGATCCTCGAGCGCACCGAAACCGTACTCCGGCGGATCGATCTGCTCGACCACGCGGACGAGTCGGCCGCCGCCCTCGCCTACGGTGATCGGCGACGGCTCGAGATCGGCCTCGTCCTGGCGACCGATCCGGACCTGGTGTTGCTCGACGAACCCACCTCCGGCATGAGTGCCGACGAGACGGCCGAGACCATCGATCTCATCGACGACGTACTCGCCGATCGCACCCTGGTGATCATCGAACACGACATCGACGTCGTGATGGACATCTCCGACCGGGTTACGGTGTTGGATCGCGGCCGAGAGTTGGCTACCGGCACGCCGTCGGCCATTGCCGCGAACGAACACGTCCAGGAGGCGTACTTGGGGGATCTCCACTCGTGAGCAGCGGCGTGCTGTCGGTACAGGATCTGTACGCTGGCTACGGCGAGACGACGGTCTTGAACGGCGTGTCCCTCGAGGTGCCCGGAGGCGAAATCGTCGCGCTCGTGGGCCGCAACGGGGCGGGCAAGACCACGACGCTCCGCTGTATCACCGGCTCGCTCCCACCAGCGGGCGGCTCGATCTCCTGGCGCGGGGAGGACATCACGGGGTTACCGCCGATGGAGACCGCCCGCTTGGGCATCGGGTTGGTCCCGGAGGAACGGCGCATCTTTCCGGGCCTCACGGTGGAGGAGAACCTCCGAATTGCCGGCTATGGAAGCGGTGAGGACGACCGCGGCCGGTCGATCGATGACGTTCTCGAGGAGTTCGAGAACCTCCGGGAACGCCGGACGAGCCTCGGCCACAACCTCAGCGGGGGGGAGCAACAGATGCTGGCTGTCGGTCGGGCCCTGATCAACGGTGCCGATATACTGCTTCTCGACGAATCAACCGAAGGGCTCGCGCCGATGATCGTCCAGCGGGTGCAGGAGCTGATCCGGGAACTCAACGACGACGGGCTCACGGTCCTGATGGTGGAGCAGAACCTCGCCGTCGTGATGGAGGTCGCGGATCGCATCTATATCCTCGACCAGGGCGAGATCGTCTACGATGGCACCCCCGCGGACCTCGAGGAGCGACCGGAGATCCGTGACCGGCACCTCGGGGTCAGCGTCTGAGCTCCGGCATGAAGTGACCCCGATCACTCCGCCTGATCAGTCTGCTCCCAGTCCCGAAGGGTTGTCCGCTTGATTTTGCCCGTGACGGTTTTCGGGAGGTCCTCGACGACTTCTACCTCCCGTGGATAGGCGTATTGGGCTACCCGATCCCGGACGAGGTGCTCGAGTTCATCGGCGAGGGCCGCCGCCTCGTCCCCGGTGGTTTCCACGAAGGCTTTGATGACCTCGCCCCGGCGGTCGTCCGGAATCCCGATGACCCCGGCTTGGGTGACCGCATCGTGCTCGAGGATGGCTTTCTCGACGTCGATCGGGCTCACCCGATACCCGCTCGTGATGATCAGATCGTCGGCGCGGGATTCGAACCAGAAGTACCCGTCGTCGTCGACGCTCGCCAGGTCACCGGTGAGATGCCAGTCGTCGATTCTCGCGGCGGCCGTCCGTTCCGGATCGTTCCAGTACTCCTCGAAGATGCCGGGATGAGCCGGGTTCCGGCGGACGGCGATCTCCCCGATCTCGCCGGGCGGTTTCCGGTCGCCCGTCTCGGAATCGAATACCGCAACCTCGCTCCCCGGCACCGGTTTGCCCATGCTTCCCGGTCGCGGTTCGAACCAGGCCGCGCAGTTGCTGATCGGCCCGGTCACCTCGGTCTGCCCGTAGTTCTCATTGATCGGGACGTCACCGAACGCGTCCGCGACCCAGGCAGTGATCTCCGGGGTCACCGACTCGCTGCCCGACATCAGCGTCTCGAGCGCCAGGTCGTAGTCCCCGGGCTCGACCTCGGCCGCCATCAGCATGCGGAGGGCCGTGGGCACGAACATGGCGTGGGTGACATCGAACTCTTCGAGGATCTCGAACGACCGCTCCGGATCGAAGCCGCGCTGCGGGTAGCCGACGATCGGCCGGCCGTAGTGCCAGGCCGGGAGAACCGTGAACCCGAGGCTTCCGATCCAGGCCCATTCGGCATGGCCGTAGACGATCAGGTTGTCGAGGACGTTCGATCGGACATCGCCCTGGCCAAAGTACATCGCGTAGATCGGACAGACCCCGACCCAGACGCCGTGGGTATGCAGCACCCCCTTCGGCGGCCCAGTGGACCCACTCGTGTACATGAGGATGGCCGGCGTGTCAGCGGTGGTCTCGGCGAGTTCGAACTCGTCGGGCTGGCCGTCTGTCAGTGACGTGAACGCCGGATATCCCGCCTCGCTCGGGCCGTCCACTTCGATGACGTGGTCGAGCGCCGGACAGGCATCAGCGACGTCACTGATGGTCCGGCTAACAGCCGAATCAGCGACCACAACCGAGGCGTCGCAATCGTCGAGCCGGTACCGGACCGCGTCGCTCCCGAACAGCATCGATAGCGGCACGGACACGGCTCCGAGCTTCCAACAGGCCAAGTGAGTGAACAGCGCCGCGGGTTTCTGCGGGACCATGATCGCCACGCGGTCCCCTCTCCCGACACCGAGATCCGCCAGCGCGTGTGCGAGCTGGTTCGTGCGTCGGTCGACCGCGGCGAAGGAATAGGATTCCCGACGGCCGTCTGGATAGCCCTGGAGGAGGGCTGTTCGATCGGCGGGATCGTCATGCTTCCTGAGGAAATCGGCCGCGATGTTGTAGTCCGCGGGGAGGTCCCATTCGAAGTTCTCGTAGGCGGCCTCGTAGGAGTCACCGGGGAGCTCGATGTACCAGGTCATGGGTTAGGTTGGGGTGGGCCCCCTCGGCGCCGTGGGTCGGTCCGCAGCGACTGGACCCGGAGCGCACTCGAGAGGCGCTCCTGCGGCTTCCGGGCCGGCAAACGGCCCAGCCGAGGGCTGAATCCGATCGAGGCTGTCATGAATGGCGACGCTGTGTCCGTGCCCAACCCTGCCCGGTCCACTCCTGCATAGGCGCCTCGTGGGCTGGCCCCCGCCATAGCCTTCACGCTCCAGGTGTCCAGCAGAGATCGGCCGGGTGGGCCCGAACCGAGCCCTGTTCCCGCCGGGCCGAATCGCTGTCGGCTCAGGCTTCGGCGCCCCCGAGCTTCAGGCACCCGAAACGCTTTGGGTATTTGTGTGGTACGGCCCTTCATGGTTCACAACGACGTCGAGACCGCCGGACGGGAGGTGCTCACCGAGCTCCAGAACGAACGGTTACGCGCGACGGTCCAAACGGCCTACGAGGAGGTCCCGTTCTATCGGGAGACGCTGGACGACGCGGGGATCGACCCCGATGAGATCGGAGGTGTCGATGACATCGACCAGCTCCCGTTCACGACCAAGGAGGACTTCCGCGACGAGTATCCCGACGGCCTGTTCGCGGTCGACTGGCCGGACGTCCGGCGGATCCATGCCTCCTCGGGAACGACCGGGAAGCCAAAGGTCGTCTCCTATACCGACGCTGACCTCGACGTCTGGAAGGAGGTGATGGCCCGATCGCTTTACGCGGCGGGCGTCCGCGACGATCACGTCGTCCAGAACGCCTATGGCTACGGGCTCTTCACGGGGGGCCTCGGGTTCCACGACGGGACCGAGGAGCTCGGCGCGACCGTGATCCCGATGGGCGGCGGGAACACCCCGCGCCAACTGAGCATGCTGGAGGACCTCGAGAGCGACGTCCTCTCCTGTACCCCGTCCTATTGTCTCTATCTCGCTGAACAGGCCGAGGAACGGGGGCTCGACATCCGCGATCTCCCGGTCTCGATCGTCGTGATCGGCGCCGAACCGTTCACCGATCCCATGCGCGAGGAGATCGAAGCTCAGCTTGGCGTCACCGCCGTGGACGTCTACGGCCTCTCGGAGATCATTGGCCCCGGCGTATCGATCGAATGTGCGGAGGTCCAGGAGGGGCTCCACGTCTGGGAGGACCACTTCTATCCGGAAGTCGTGGACCCGGATACCGGCGAGGTGCTCCCGGAAGGCGAGGAAGGCGAGCTCGTCTTGACCACCCTCACGAAGGAGGCGCTACCGGTCCTCCGGTACCGCACTGGGGACATCACCAGCCTGAACTACGACACTTGTGGCTGTGGGCGTACGGCCGTCAGAATGGACAACGTGACCGGCCGCACCGACGACCTCCTTATCGTGCGGGGGGTCAACGTCTATCCAAGCCAGATCGAGGAGGTCCTGGTCGACTACGACGAGATCGCCCCACACTATCGGATCGACCTCCGGCGAGAGGGTCAGCTCGACGCGATGGAGATCACGGTCGAGCACCACGAGGACTTCGATGGCGACCGAGAGGAGCTGGAGGACGAGCTCCTGACGGCCATCGAGGGAACTCTGGACGTCACTCCGGACGAGTTCACCGTGGTCGGTCCCGAGGTGATCGAGCGGAGCGAGGTCGGGAAGGTTCAGCGGGTCTTCGACCACCGCTAATCCGCCGACACCGCGCCTCAGGGTTCGTAGACGCGGCCTCGAAAGATGGCGATCGGCTCGCCAGCCTGATCAGTCACTTGAACGGTGAAGGCGGCGGTCCGACCGCCGCGGTGGCGTTCCTCCGCCGTGGCGATGAGGTCCGTGCCCACGTCGACAGTATCGAGGTAGGAGATGTTCGTGTCCAGAGCGATGGCGGTCCGGCCGTCCGCGTTCGATGCGGCGGCAAAGGCCGCATCGGCGAGGGCGTTGATGGCCCCTCCGTGGGGGATCCCATGGAAGTTCACGAGTTCCTCCGTGAGCGTCATCCGCATGGTGGCCCCACCGGGCGCCAAGTCCACGAGCTCGATTCCGAGGAAGTCACAGAACGGGTCGTCGGCGATTTCCTCGCGCCGATCGGGGGGGACACCGTCGGTCATGCATCGAGCTCCCGGACCGGGAAGCCGTTCACGAACAGGTCTGACCGTGGCCGCCGGCCCTCCTCGTAGCTGGGTTCGAACTCCATGAGTTGGAAGAGGGTCCCTGTCGGGTTCGTCGGCGACACGAAGGCTTCGGTCCAGTCCTCGAACTCCTCGTAGTCGATCACGTCGATGCCGCTGTCGGTGAGGGCCTCGATGACGGCGTCGATGTCGGCTACCTCGAGAGTAACATGGTGGAGCCCGGGGCCGTTCGACTCGAGAAAGCGTGTCAGAAAGGTCCCGTCCGCGATCGGCGAGATCAGCTCGATCCGCGAGGCGTCGCCGAGTTCGTAGTAGGTCCACCGGAACTGGGCGTCGGCCCCGGCTTCCGCGACGGGTACCGAACCTTCGTCAGTGACCGCCTCGTCGGAGACCTTCTCACAGCCCAACGCCACCAAGACGGATTCCGGGCCGGGCACCGACTCGACGGCGATCCCGACGTGATCGACCCGGATTGGCGTCCCGTGCATACCGCCCCGTCCGCGGAGCTGGCTTAAATTGATGAGGGCCGTCCCGGAAGCCCCGGGTATGCACGAGCCGGGGTTCATGGACGGCACCCGTGGAACGATGGCCGTCGACTGGGAGGAGCGCATCGATGTCCGGCGGCTCCGGGAGGAGCGATACGAGCGGGCGCTCGAGCGCCTCCGGGAGTCACCCCTCGGGAGCCTCCTCCTGGTGGATGACCCGAACGTCCGCTATGTCACGGGCCTCGCAATGACCGGCGGGAGCGGGGCCGATCACTACACGCTGCTCACCGAGGCCGGTGACGTCGTCCACTGGGATACGGCCGACCACGCCTCCAACCAGCGCTACAACTGCCCCTGGCTCGAGGACATCCGCTATGCCTGTCCCGGGCTCGGCAACGTGCCCAGAGCCGCCGGCTCCGAGTCGGCCCGGAACTTCCTGCTCGGCACCATGGCCGACACCGTCGTGGAAGCCCTGGAAGAATACGGCGGGGCCGACGCCCCCATGGGCCTCGATATCGGTCACAGCGGCCTGGCGGCGGCCTTCGAGGAACGCGGTATCGACAGCCGGCCGGGGGCCGCGGCGCCGGTCATGGCCGACGCCCGGAAGACGAAGACCGAGGACGAGATCGAGTGTCTCCGGCTGGTCGCGGCCATCTGCGAGGCCGGCTTCAGGGCCATCGAATCCGGCCTCGAGCCGGGTCAACGTGAATCGGAACTCTGGGGCGAGGCCGTTCGGGAGCTCTGGCGACACGGCGCGACCGTCCACGGCGGCTACCTCACGTCCGGACCCAACACCTGGCCGAAACACCAGGCCAACACCACGGACCGACTGATCCGGCCCGGCGACCTCGTCTACGCGGACTTCTACAACGTCGCGTACCTCGGCTACCGGTCGTGTTACTACCGGACCTTCAGCGTCGGCGAGCCGACCCAGGCCCAGCGGGATGCGTATGCCACCGCCCGGGACAACCTGTACGACGTGCTGGACCGGATCGAGCCAGGGGTCACCACCGACGAGATCTGCGAGGGCTTCCCTGACATGGACGGCGAGCACGCCGACTGGTATGGCGCCGACGAGCACTGGCAGCTGACCACGAACCACTGGGCCCACGGCCTGGGCCTCCAGCTGTACGAAGTGCCGTTGATCTGGCGGGGGCTCTCGCCGGACCACCCGATCGAGATCGAGGAGGGCATGACCATGGCGGTCGAGACCCAGGAACCGGCCGAACGGCAGGGCGTCCGAGTCGAGGAGATGGTTGTCGTCCGGGAGGACGGCGTGGAGCTCCTGAGCCAATGGCCGGTCGAGGAGCTCACCGCCGTGGAGGCCTGACCCATGGAGCTGGGCACCGGCCTGTTCACCGGCCAGCGTCGCCCCGACGACGACCGGTCGATGACGGCCATCTACGACGAGATCCTCCGGCTCGGCCGTGTGATCGACGAGGCGGGCCTGGCGAGCGCGTGGGTCTCGGAACACCACTTCGCCGAGGACGGCTACCTGCCCGGGACGATGCCGACCCTGGGCGCGTTGGCGGCGGTGACCGACGACGTCCAACTGGGAACCGGCATCGCCCTGGCGCCGCTGTATGACTCGGTCCGCCTCGCCGAGGACGCGGCCACCGTGTCGCTGCTTGGCGATGGTCGGCTGTCGGTGGGACTCGCGGTCGGCTACCGCGAAGCGGAGTTCGAGGCGTTCGGGGTCCCGCTTGCTGAGCGCGGGCCGCGAACCGAGGAGGCGGTCCGGGTCTGTCGGGCCGCGTGGAGCGAGGGCCCGCTGGGGTTCGAGCCGGAGTTCCATCCGACTGGCGCCGACGTGACCGTCACCCCGAAACCGGACCGCTCGCCCCCGATCGTCCTCGGTGGCGCCGCCAAGCCCGCCGTCCGCCGGGCCGCCCGACTGGCGGATGGGTGGATGGCGCCCTCCTCACTGTCTGTCGAGGGGGTCCGGAAACGCGCGGCGGACATCCGCCAGGTTCGGGCGGAGGAAGACCTCGATGGCGAGTTCACGATCTACGTCCTGAAACACGGGTTCGTCGGTCCCTCCCGGGAGGCAGCCTGGGAGCGGATGCGGGAGGGCCGGCTCTACCTCGCCCGGACCTATGCGAGCTGGTTCGAGGGCGAACCGGTCGCCGAGCTGTCAGCCGATCGCCGGGCCGAACTCGAGGAATCCGCGGTCGTCGGCACTCCCGAGCAGATCCTCGAGCAGCTCGAGCCCTACCGGGAGGCGGTGGGCGACGACGTCCACGTCATCCTGAGAACCTACCATCCCGGGATCGGAACCGGCGCCATGGTCGACTGCATCGAGCGACTGGGCGCGGAGGTCGTGCCACGGCTGTAGCTCAGGCCGTCGCGGTGTGGCAGGCGAGTTCGGTCGTCAGGGTCCGGACGGTGATCCGGCCGGAGCGCCGGACGCTCACGTGGCTGTAGGAGTCGTTGCAGGTGTCGAAGTACGACGACGCGACCGTGAAGGAGCGTTCGAGCGACTCGTTGGGCACCCGGATCGTCAACCGATAGCGTGTCGGGGTCCGGAGCTCGACGTTCAGGGCGCTGTCCGCCGGAAACTCGAGGGTCTGCTCGTAGCGGGTCTCGCCCGCGGCCGCATCGATCACGGCGACCTGGATCGAACGCGGCTCCTCGGCCGCGTTCCAGATGCCCACCTGATGGGGGATGATCTCCCCCGTGCGGTCGCCGATCCGCACCGATTCGAACCGGCCCTCGGGATCGAAGGCGGGCGTCTCTGTCCGGGTCGTGGTGGGCTCGCCACTGTTCCGTGGAGCGAGACAACCGGCCACGGCACCGATCGCCAGCCCGGCCGCCGTCAGGAAGTCTCGTCGTCGCATCACTGATGCTTGCTGTCACGAACGGATAGTCAATCGGTTCGGTCAAACGGCCGTTTCAGTCGTCAGACCGGCGGCCTCAGCCGAAGCGCTCGAACTGCTCCTGGCAGTCCAGACAGACGTAGATCGACCGACAGAGCCCGGGGCCCTTCGGGTGTTCCTGCTCGGTGTCGGTCGAGCCGCAGTACGGACAGGGGGCCTCCGGGGCCGGCCCGCCGGCTTCGACACTGGGATCAGGGCCGCGCATGGTCAGAGGCTCAGTCCGAACTCCTGGAGGTCTTCGCGACCGGCCTCGGTGACCAACTCCACGGACCAGGGCGGGCTCCAGACCAGCACCACCGACGCCGATTCGATGCCGTCGACCTCCGCGGCCGCCGCCTCGACGTCCTCGAGGAGCATCTCGCGGGCCGGACACCCTGTGTAGGTCAGAGTCATCTCGATGGTGGCCTGGCCGTCTTCGACCGACACGCCGTAGATCAGTCCGAGATCCACGATGCTCACCGGCATCTCGGGATCCTCGACCTCGTAGAGCGCCTCCCACACTTCGTGCTCGAGGCCGGTCGCCCCGGCGCCGGTGGCGGGGAGATCCTCGGGATCGGGCCCGCTCCGGTACTCCGTATACGCACACGGCGTGGGCTCGTCGTCGGGACTCACCTCGGTCAGATCGGTCGGATCACTCGACATCGTCGGGGTCCTTCATGATCCGGGGCACCCGGTCACGGCCGAGCTCCCGGTAGGCAGCGGTGATCTCGTCGTGCTGGGCGGTCCAGTGGTCGGTGTGGTGGCCGTCCCGGCCGATCGCGTCGGGCAATTGGGGATCGCCGAGATCGAGATCCAAGGACCCGAGGAACGCTGAGACGGTCTCGAGCCACTCGGCCCGCATCTCCGCGAGGGTCGCCGACCGGAGGCCGAGGTCCGAGATCCGCGCTTCGAGGTCCTCGTCGGCCGGTTCGAACAGCGTGGCGGCGTGGGGCCCGAGCCGGTCGAGCGACGACTGTAGCCGCTCGCGGCCGTCCGCGGACTCCGCCAGGCGCTCGAGCCACCGGCGACCGTGTTGGACGTGGTAGTCCTCCTCCCCGAGGACCTTCTCCACCCGGTCCCGGATCCGCGGGTAACTGGAATCCACGAGCGCCTCGAGCCGGATCGCCTCGGCCACGTCGTAGAGGTACGAGCGGAGCATGACGTCGGCCCAGTCGCCCTCGTCGAACGGGAGCTCACAGAGCGTGCCATGCTTGAAATCCGCCGGCTCCCGCTCCCAAATGAGATCCATTTCGTCGTACTCGAAGTCCTCCAGGAGGTCATACCACAGCCGGGCGTGCCCGATCTCGTCCTGCGCGATGTTCGAGAGCGCGAGGTCCGACTCGAGGGTCGGCGAGCGGACCTGCCAATCGGTGTACCGATCGCCGATGACGAACTCGTCGTCGGCCAGCCGGAACAGGAGCAGCTCGACGGCGTCGCGTTCCTCGTCCGTCAGCTCCGCTGGCCCCGCCAGCGAATCGGCGGCCGCCATCAGGCCTCACCCCGCTGTTCCTCGGCCTCGGACTGCTCGCGTTCGGAGTCCACGACCTCCTCGGAGACGGCTTCGATGTTGCCGTACGCCGTGATCCAGCGGTAGGACTTGTCGGTCGTCCCGCCGAACGGGGCCTCCTCCTCGTCGACCTCGGAGACCTCGTCCTGTGGCACCACCCACAGGCTGTGGGTTGGTTTCCGCCTCGCGTGCTGGATCTGGGCGAACATGAGCGCCATCTCCCGGTCCGGTGCGTGGACGTTTCCACAATGGGTGTGGTACTCCCCGGGCTGCTCCTGCCGGAAGACTTCCCAGATCATGGTCAGTCCGCCGCCACGGCGTCGCCGCCCATGGCGCGCTGTTCGTGTTCGTCCATCAGGTCCCGGACCCAGGCGACGGCTTCGCGGGCGGCCTTGCGCTCGTTGATCTGCCCCCGCCCCGGTTTGAACTCGTTCTTCGAGATCTCCCAGAACTCGTCCCAGTCGAGGTCCGCCTCGACGACGGTGTAGTTCCCGTCCTCGTCCTGTTTGATCCGTGGTTCGTCCGGGATCTCGAGGCCGTACTTCTCCGCCTTCGGAATATAGGAGTTCAGGAACACCGTCCGGAGCTCGTCGTTGGTCATCTGTTTCAGCCCGACGGCGGCTGCGAAGTCGTGGTGCTTGCTCTGGCTGTCGGTCGGGCCGAAGAACTGGATGATGCGCGGCCACCACTCATCGAAGGTCTCCTGGAGCAGGCGCTGCTCCCGGTTCGAGCCGGTCGCCAGCGTGCGCAGGATGTCCTCCCCGTGCTTGACGTGGAAGCCCTCCTCGAAACACACCTTGTCCATGGCGTGGGCGTAGGGCTCCCAGCTGGTCTTCTTCAGGGTCGCTTGCCGGCGCATGGCGGCCGCGTCCACGAAGAACGCGATCATCGGCGTCTCCACCCACGACTCCATCGGGTAGTGGAAGCAGTTGAGGAACTTGCCCTCGCCGTTGGCGAGTTCGTCAAGCATTTCCTCGCGGGTTTTCACCCCCAGCAGCTCTGCCGCTCGATAGAGCATCTGCCCGTGCCCGATTTCGTCCTGGACTTTCGCACTGAACGCGAGTTTCCGGTCCAGTGACGGGGCCTGTCGGATGAAGGGCCGTTCGAGGTAGCCACCCATGATCTCCGAGTTCGCGTGGAACTGGATCATCCGGGTGGCCGCCTTCCGGTATTCCTCTGGCAGGTCGTCCTTCGGGCCGAAGGCCCGTGGCGCCGCCTGCTCCTTGACGGTCTCGAGATCCATGCTATGTACGTTTCATATCGGCCTGAGCGGGTTACCAGTTGACCCGTCTATGGACGGGGTTTAAATACTATCCTCCCTGAGATGCGCGTATGATCGACGAGGCCCTCGGCGTCGAGGTCCAACTCGAGGGGGACGGGTGTCCGCTCGCCAAAGCCAGCGAGCTGAGCGGTGCCACGATCGACGCCGATCCGCCGCAGTTACGGGATGACGGGTTCACCTTGCTCCGTTACTCGGCGCCGTCGAACGAGGCCCTGATCGACGTGCTTGACGGTGATGAACGGATCCGGTACTTGCACGTCGACCGCAGTGACGGTCGGCTGCTTTTCCGGTGCCTCTCGAAGCAGGCCTGTGTCGTCCACGCCCTCGTGAGCGAGGGGTTCCTCATCGAGACACTTCGGTACCAGGCAGGCAGCGCCCGGGTGGTTGGGGCGGTCGTGGGCCACGAAGTCCTGCAGGGCGTGATGGATACGGCCGGCAGTACCGTCGGGGCCACGCTCGAACGGGTCTACCCGATGACGTCCTCCGGGGAGAGCGGCGTGGCCCAGCGGTGGAACCTGACCCCCGCGCAGGCCGAAGCGCTGCAGGCAGCCCACGCCGCCGGCTACTTCTCGGTACCCCGACAGACGACAGCGTCGGACGTCGCGGCCGAGTTGGACATCAGCAAATCCGCGTTCCTCGAGCGGCTTCGGCGGGGCCAGTCCGCAGTGCTCGACCGGGTGGTCTGAGGGACTCGCGTTCCTGGTCTCCGAAAGGCGGTCGGAGGCTCACGGGCGGTGCTCGAATGACGGCGCC
>CAZKPC010000021.1:26197-28388 GCA_964554565.1 uncultured Halobacteriales archaeon | reverse complement strand
GGCCTCCGATCGGCGCAGCGGGCCGAGGTGTTCACGCCGTAGGCGGCTCGCCGAGGCGCGCGACGTCTGCGGGCGGATCCCCGTAGAGGTCCGGGTGGAGGATCGCCGCCAGCCGCTCGGCCCCGTGCACGAGCCGTGGGCTCCACCGCGTCAGATAACTCGAGCCGTCGATCGCATAGACCCGGCCGTTCCGAACGGCCGGCAGCGAGCGCCAGCCGTCCCGGGTCGCGAGTTCGTCTAGCCGGTCCCGCGTCCGATCAACGGGATAGCTACAGGGAGCAAGCACGAGCACCTCCGGCGACAAGTCGATCACCGCGGACCAGTCGAGCTCCCGGGATCGCTGTCCAGGGTCGGCGAGCCCGTACGCCCCACCCGCCAGGTCGACGAGCTCGGGGACCCAGTTCGCGGCCACGTGAACCGGGTCCATCCACTCGATGACGGTGACGCTGGGCGTCGTTGCCCGCGCCTCGACACGCTCCTCGATCTCCGCCAACCGGGCTCGCAGGTCCGAGACGAGAGTCCGGGCCTGGTCCTCCTGACCCGTCGCTCGGCCGACTGCATGGATGCACTCGAAGAGGTCCGCGAGCCGGTTGGCGTCCAGGGCGAGGACCTCGGGATCGCTCTGCAGATCCGATAGCACGTGGTCGACAGCGGTCGTATCGACCGCACAGACGCCACACACTTCCTGTGTAATGATCAGATCGGGATCGGCCGCGCGGAGCCGCTCGGCGTGCACGGAGTACACGTGCCCGGCCGCGGCGGCGGCTTCCGTCTGGGCGTGGCGCTCGCCGCTCGTCTCGCCGCTGATCCTCGAGGTGTCGATGGCCGGCTTGTCCTCGACCTCCGGCGGATGGTCGCAGGCATGGGAGACGGCGACCGGCTCCACCCCGATCGCGTAGAGGATCTCGGTCGCCGACGGCGAGGTCGAGACGACGTTCACGACCCCGGGTTCGCGCCGGTTACTCTTGAGCGTTGGTGCTATGTCCGGCGTCGGTTGAGGGCCACGACAGCTGTCAGCACGGCCAGCAGCGCCGCCAGCGCTCCGAAGCCGGGCTGGCCGGGACTCGCCGTGTCCGTGACGCTCTCAGGTGGCGGCGAGGATTCGGTGTCCGCCATCGCTGTAGTCGGTGTCGGCGACGGGGTCGGCGTCGCGTTCGCGGCGGCATAGGCGTCCGGATGGAAGTGCTTCGCCAGCTTGGTGATCGCGTACACGATCCGCGGCGCGGGTTGGTTGAGGTGTTCGATCTGCACCACCACGACCTGTCCCTCCTTCACGGCCGTCGTTTGGTTGTACGCATCCGATTCAGGCAGGGCTGGATCGTTCGAGTTCAGGATGATCCAATCGGGGTCCTGCTCGACGACGACCTCCGGGCTGACCTGCTGATAGGACTCGATGCCGACCTCCGTGGCGATGTTGTTCGCCCCGGCCGTCTCGATGATCTCGTTGATGAAGGTCCCCGAACCGGCGGTGTATCCGAAGAAGACATAGAGCGCACCCGGTCGTTCCTGGCCCTCGACGGCCTCCTGGACCACGCCGATGCGTTCCTGCATCCAGCCGACCGTTTCCTCCGCGCCATCGCACGCACCGACCAGCTGACCGATGGTGAGGACCTTCGCGTAGACGTCCTTGATACGCTGTTCCCGGGGGAAGTGATACACCGTGATGCCCGCCTCGCGGAGCTTTTCGATGGTCTCAGCGGAGGTCGTGTTGGGCGCCAGCACGATATCCGGGTCGAGGTCGACGACCTTCTCGAACACCACGATCTGCTCCTCCCCGGAGATCACGGTCCGGTTCTCCGACCCGTTCAGGTAGGACGCGTACTTCGAGAGGCCCACGACCTTCTCGCGCGCGCCGATCTCCCACATGATCTGAGCGGCGCTCGGGTTCAGCGTCACCACGCGGTCAGCGCTTTCCTCGACGGTGACCTGGGTCCCCGTCGCGTCGGTCAGCGTGGCGGGATACGTACAGCCGTGTGACGTCGAGGCAGAGGCTGTCGCGGCTGTTCCGGGAACGAGCGCTACGATCAACATCACCGTGAGGACGGCCGCACGAAGCTGCATGGATGCAGCGGGCGGACGCCAATACAATAAAAATTTACATAGTGAAATTTGATTTGTATAGTATGCGCCGGCCGATCGGGGTTCGGGGACACGACTTTCGGGGGCGTTCCGAGTGAGCAACGATGCCGAA
>CAZKPC010000021.1:0-26097 GCA_964554565.1 uncultured Halobacteriales archaeon | reverse complement strand
TCGGGGTTCGGGGACACGACTTTCGGGGGCGTTCCGAGTGAGCAACGATGCCGAAGCAGGGCCTCGCTCGCAGAACCATCACCCGGGTGACACCCCCGTTCATGCGATCGGCATCGGGCCCGGCGATCCGGAGTACCTGACCACGAACGCCCGCCGAATCCTGGCGTCGAGCGAGGTCGTCGTCGGTTTCGATAGCGTGATCGAGCACACTCGATCCGAGACCGAGGCCGATCTCCTCCGCTGTACGTATGACGACGAAGCCGCCCAGCTCGGGCGGTTCGCTGACCGCGTGCGCAGGGGCGAGACCGGCACGGCCGTCCTGATGGGCGATCCGAACGTCTCGGGCTACCAGTTCCTCGAGAAGATCGAGGCCGCGGTCGACCGCCCGGTGTCAGTACTCCCGGGGATCTCGTCGATCCAGATCGCCGCCAGTCGCGCCCGCATCCCCCTCGAGGAGTCGTCGATCGTGTCGCTCCACAAGCGGGGGCCGCTCGACGGAGACCTCGGCCGACTGACCCGAGCCGCCGGGGACCTCCACCTCCTCGTGCTGCCACGACCCTACGATTGGATGCCGGGCGACATCGCCGACACACTGATTGCAGCCGGGGCACCGGGCTCGCTCGAAGCGATCGTCTACGAACGGTTGACCATGGACGGGGAAACGGCGGACCGGTGTACGCTGGCCGAGCTTGCCGAACACGCCGGCGGCCAGGAGCCCGGCGACAGCCCCTATTCGGACCTGTCGGTCCTGGCGGTCAGGAGCGAGCGATGAAGGGCTTCGTGCTCGCCGGCACGGCCTCGGGCGTGGGCAAGACGGTCACGACTCTCGCCGTGATTCGAGGGTTCCAGGCCGCGGGCTACGACGTGCAACCCGCGAAGGCCGGCCCCGACTTCATCGACCCGACCCACCACCAGCAGGTGGCGGAGAAACCCTCTCGGACCCTCGACGTCTGGCTCGAGGGCGTCGACGGCACGCGCCGGAATTACTATCGAGGCGATGGAGACGTGTGTGTCGTCGAGGGCGTGATGGGGCTCTACGACGGCGAGAAATCGAGCACCGCCATGGTCGCCGACGCGCTCGAGCTCCCCGTCGTCCTGGTCGTCGATGCCGCGGCCGGCATGGAAAGCGTGGCCGCCACCGCCCTTGGGTTTCGTGAGTTCGCCGACCGCACCGGCGTCGACATCGATGTAACGGGCGTCATCGCCAACCGCGCGCACGGTGGCCGGCATGAACGCGGGATCCGTAACGCGCTGCCGGAGGGGCTCGCCTATTACGGTCGGGTCCCGCCGCACGACCAGTTGGAGATCCCGGACCGGCACCTCGGGCTCGAGATGGGCGACGAGGTGACGTATGACGGCGACGCGCTGGACGCGGCCGCCGAACACATCAGGACGGACGCGCTGATCGATGCCGTTCGGGAGCCGCCCGGGCCAGCGGCGAGGAAGGAGCCGGGTCGGACGGGGAAGCGGGTCGCGGTCGCGAGCGACGCCGCGTTCGCGTTCCGGTATCCGGCGACCGACGAGCGGCTCCGGCAGCGAGCCGACGTCGTCTCGTTCGCGCCGACAGCGGGTGATGGACTGCCCGCTGCCGACGGCGTCTATCTGCCCGGAGGCTACCCCGAACTGCACGCCGGGACGCTCGCGGACAGTCCGGCGATCCGGAGTTTGGCGGACGCGGCGGCCTCCGGCACGGCGATCCTCGGAGAGTGTGGCGGGTTTATGGTCCTCGCGGAGGCGCTTACGACGGCGGATGGCGATACCCACGAGATGGCCGGCGTCCTCCCTGCGACGGTCCGGATGCACGACCGCTACCAGGCGCTGGACCACGTGGAACTGGCCGCCCGGGCTGACTCGCCCATCGCCGACGACGGTCAGCGATTACGTGGCCACGAGTTCCACTACTCCAGCGCGGACCTCGGCAGGGACGCCCGGTTCGCCTTCGAGATGGAGCGTGGCGAGGGCCTGGACGGCGACCATGACGGGCTCCAGGAATACCGCACCCTCGGCACCTATTGCCATTTCCACGCGGAAAGCGGGGCCTTCGACGCCTTCATCGATTCACTATGACCCGAGAGCCAGATACCACCGACCTCGACCGCGACGACGTGCTCGAACAGACCCCCGGCAAAGGGGTGAAGCCCGAAGCCAAGCCCATCACGCCACGGGCCCCCGACGAGTTCGGCCTCGTCCAGGCGTGGTGGGGCGATGGCAAGGGCAAGACCACGGCCGCGCTCGGCATGGGATTCCGGGCGGCCGGGCAGGGGTTCCGAGTTCACATGGTCCAGTTCATGAAGGGCGGGGCCTCGAGCGTGGAGGCCGAGCGGGGCGAGTACAACGCGATCGCCGCCATGCCGGGGCTGAGCTACGAGAACCTCGGCCACTACGGCTGGCACGGGCTCCTCGATGGGTCCGATGACGACGCGCATGCCGCCGAGGCCCAGGCCGGGTTCGAGCGCGCCACGGAGCTGATCGAGGCCGCCGCGGCCGCGGATCTCACGACCGCGTTCGAGCCGGAGAGCCCCGCGGATGATGGGATGCACATGCTGATCCTCGACGAGGTCCTGTACGCCGCGAACCGCGATCTGATCGACGTGGACGCCCTGCTCGAGTTGGTCGACTCGAAACCGGCGAACCTCGAACTCGTCCTGACCGGCGGCCACGAGAAGCCCGACTACCTCTACGAGACGGCGGATCTGATCAGCCACGTCAGCAAAGAGATGCACCCGATCGATGCGGGCCAGCGCGCCCGCCGGGGCACGGAGTATTGACCGCCCAGAAGACGGGACCCGGCGTGCGATTTCTCGCCCAAAACAGCTCCCGATGAACCGGGGTCGAGGCCGATGACCCGGACGGTGCTCGTGCTCGGGACGGCCAGCCATGTCGGCAAGAGCACCGTCGTGGCCGGCCTCTGTCGATACCTCTCCGATCGCGGCGTGGACGTCGCCCCGTTCAAGGCGCAGAACATGTCCAACAACGCTCGGGTCGCACTCACGCCATCCGGCGATTGGGGCGAGATCGGCGTCTCGCAGTACGTCCAGGCCAACGCCGCCCGAGTGGCCCCGAGCACGGACATGAACCCGGTCCTGCTCAAACCCCGCGGGGACGGCGAGTCCCAGCTGATCCTCGACGGGACGGCCGTCGGACATTACCGCTCGCAGGCCTACTACGATGAGCACTGGGCGGAGGCCTGCGAACGAGCGGCGGCCGCCTATCGCCGCCTGGCCGGTCGCCACGACGTCATTATCGCGGAGGGCGCCGGCAGCCCAGCGGAGATCAACCTCCAGCATCGGGACCTCGCGAACATCGAAGCCGCGCAGTTCACCGACGCGGACGTCCTCCTGCTGGCCGATATCGAACGCGGCGGGGCGTTCGGGAGCCTCTATGGCACCGTGGAGCTGGCCCCCGACGCCGTCCGCGACCGACTCGTCGGCCTGGCCCTCACCAAGTTTCGCGGCGACCGTGAGATCCTCTCGGACGGCCTCGCGGAACTCGAGACGCTCCTCGACGTTCCCGTGATCGGCGTCCTGCCCCATGCCGACCCCGGACTCCCGGCGGAGGACAGCGTGTCGCTCCCCGATGCCGCGAATACGGCGCTCCTCGGGGAGGACGGGACGCCGGCGGAGCAGACCGTCACGATCGCCGTGCCCCGTTTGCCCCGGATCTCGAACTTCACGGACCTGGAACCGTTGGGCCGGCACCCGGGCGTGCAGGTTGCCTACCAGCCGCTGGCGGCGGATCTCAGTGGGGCGGACGCGGTCGTCCTCCCGGGAACCAAGAACACGGTCGACGACCTCCTCGCGCTCCGCGAGTCCGGTTTCCACGAGGTCTTGGCGGGGTTCGAGGGGCCGGTGATCGGCCTCTGTGGCGGGTACCAGATGTTGGGCCAACGGATCACCAACGCGTCGATCGAGGGCACCGGGGACCGTGAGGTGGTCGAGGGGCTCGGCCGACTCCCCGTCGAGACCCGCTTCTCAGAGGACAAACGGGTCGAGCGGGTGACCCGGACCCTCGAGGGCGTCGGGCCGCTGGCGGGGGCCTCCGGCAGCGTGACGGGGTACGAGATCCACATGGGCGAGACCCACGCCACGGCCTCGCTCGACCGGCCGATCGGGCCGAACAGCGCGGCCGACGGGAACGTGCTCGGGACCTACCTCCACGGGCTCTTCGAGAACCGGCTCGCCCGGGAGGCCTTCATCGACGCCACGTTTCGACAGGCGGGCAAGTCCAGACCGGCCGGAAACGAACACGCTCCGTCGCCATACGATCGGGCCGCGGACCTCGTGGAAAACCATCTGGACCTGACGGCCCTGGGTCTCGACGCGCCGCCCTGACCGCTGGAGCGAGCGCGGGACCGCGGCGCCGATTCAACAAGAATTTACTTAACACAACCCGATTTGTGGTTAACCGAATGAGCCATACGACCCGAGCGATCGGCTGGTCGGGCGGCCTCCTCGGGCTGCTGGTGGTGGTCATGCTCGCCAGTGCGGGGCTGGGCCCGGTGGCGATCCCCCCGGGGACCGTCGCGCGGACGCTGGTCGCTGGGCTCGGCTCGGCCGTCGGACTGGAGCTCGGGTTCGCCATCCCGGAGAGCACGCGGGTCATCGTCACCACGCTCCGGCTTCCGCGGATCCTGCTCGCGGCCGTCGTCGGGTTCGCCCTCGCCGCCGCGGGCACGGTCATGCAGGGGTTCTTCCGCAACCCGATGGCCGATCCCTCGATCATCGGCGTGTCCGCGGGCGCGGCCGTCGGAGCGGTCGCGACCATCGCGCTCGGCGTATCAGTCCCGTTCGGGCTCGAGGCGGCCGCGTTCATCGGGGCCCTCCTGGCCGCCTTCGGCGTCTACCTCATCGCGACGGAGGGCGGGCGGACCCCGGTCGCCACGCTGCTGCTCGCCGGGATCGCGATCCAGACCCTGCTGGGCGCCGTCGTGTCGCTGCTGCTGCTGGCCAGCGGCGAGAGCCTGCGCCAAGCGGTCTTCTGGCTGATGGGCCACCTCCACGCGGCGAACTGGACCGACGTCCTGGTGGCCACGCCGCTCGTCCTCGTCGGGTTCCTCGTCGTGCTCCCCTATACCCGGGATCTGAACGCGCTGCTGCTCGGTGAGGAGGACGCTCATACCGTCGGCGTCGATGTCGAACGCACCAAGCGTCTCCTCTTGGGCGTGTCGTCCCTCATCACGGCGGTCGCGGTGGCCGTTTCCGGCATCATCGGGTTCGTCGGCTTGATCGTGCCCCACGCGATGCGGCTGGTGGTCGGACCCGACCACCGAGTGCTCCTGCCGACCAGTGCCGTCGCCGGCGCCGTGTTCCTCGTCGCGACCGACACGATCGCCCGGATGGGCGCCGCGGAGCTCCCCGTCGGCATCGTGACCGCGTTCATCGGGGCGCCGTTCTTCCTGTACCTGCTCCGCGAGCAGGAGGTGCACGCCCTGTGATCGAGATCGACGACGTCGCCGTCGAGCTCGGCGGCGAACGCGTGCTCGAGGCGATCGACCTCGCGGTCGAGGCCGGCCGGTTGGTCGGGTTGGTCGGTCCGAACGGCGCCGGGAAGACCACGCTGCTGCGGACCATCAACGGCCTGCTTGAGCCGACTGCCGGCCAGGTCTCCCTCGACGGCGAACCGGTGCCGGAGCTGTCCTCGCGGGAGCTGGGTCGGCGCGTCGCCACGGTGCCCCAACACACGAACCTCTCCTTCGATTTCACGGTCCGCCAGGTCGTGGAGCTGGGTCGTCATCCCCATCGCCCACGCTTCGGCGGCGTGGATCCGGACCCCGGTGCCATCGAGCGCGCCCTCCGCCGGACCGCGACAGACCCCCTCGCCGACCGGCTCATCGATGCCGTGAGCGGGGGCGAACGCCAGCGGGTCCTGCTGGCCCGAGCCCTCGCCCAGGCGGCGCCGGTCCTCCTGCTCGACGAGCCGACCGCGAACCTCGACGTCCACCACCAGGTCCGCACGCTGGGATTGGTCGAGGACCTGGTCGAGTCCGACGATCGCACGGTCGTGGCGGCGATTCACGACCTGGATCTTGCCGCCCGGTACTGCGACGAGCTCGTGCTGCTCTCCGATGGTCGGATCCGGACGAGCGGGCCGCCGGCCACCGTGTTGACGGAGGACCACCTCGAGGCCGCCTTCGGGGGCCGCGTCGAAGTGACCGCGGACCCGGCGACCGGCACGCCCACCGTTACCGTCTTCGAGGACGGCCAACCGGAGCGGTCGACGGACGTCACTGTGCCACTCGACTGAGCCGTCGAACACCCGATCCTGAACGCGCCGCCGGAGTCCGCCAGAGCGTTCTGCGGCCGGTCGAACCCCGCCTGAACTGTTCGGGGTGATCGGCCGCAGATCTCGGACGACGGCCTTTGGCCCTCCGACCGCCACGTGGAACGGTTCGCCCTTCTCAAAGGCACGCCCCTAGGCCGCACAGAAAGCTTATACGACATCGATTAACACACCCCACGCGTATGCCGGAGTGCCAGAACTGCGGCGCATCGGTCACCCAGGCCTACGTCCGGGTGTTCGCCCCCGACGGCATGGACAGTCCACGGGTGTGTCCGTTCTGCGAGGACAAGGTCCGCGACGGGGCGGACGTGCGGGAGGCCCGCTCGGTCCGCCACTGATCGTCGATCCCCCGTTGCTCTCCCGCCCGCCCGGCGGCAACGACCTCGACCACCGAACCCGCTTTAACGCGAGAGGACCGGGAGCCCGGTATGGAAGTCCGCTCGGTGTTGGAACCGGACGCGATCCCGAGCATCGATGACCCGAGCTTCGGTACCGAGTACTTCGGCAACGAGAGCGACGACGTCATCGTCGTGGACCGCCCGGGCGCTCCGGCCCGTGCCTACCCGGTCCGCGTGCTGCACTACCACGAGATCGTCAACGACGTCATCGACGACCAGCCGATCGCCGTGACCTGGTGCCCGCTGTGTGGCAGCGCGATCGTCTACGATGCGACCGTCGACGGCCGGGCCCTCGAGTTCGGCGTCTCGGGGAAGCTCGCCGACGACGACCTCGTGATGTACGACCGCCAAACCGGGTCGGAGTGGAAACAGTCCCGCGGGTCAGCCATCAGCGGCGAGCTGGAAGGGTGCTCGTTGGAGGTCCTGCCCGGGTCGATGTGGTCCTACGGTCGGTTCATGGAGGCCCATCCGGATGGCGTGGTGTTACAACCGCCCGGGGGCGAGAGCGAGGTCGCGAGCGAGGACGACACGCCCGCCCGGATCCGGTACGAACTGAGCCCCTACGACGAGTATTTCGAGGCCGACGGGTACGGGCTCGGCGCCCACCGCGGGACCGGTGGCCGCGACGAGTGGACCCATGACGCCTTCGCCCCGAAGGACGTCGTCATCGGCCTGGAGTTCGGCGGGGAAGCAGTAGGTGTCCCCCGCCCAGTCGTTGAGGCGGCCGGCGGCGTCGTCCAGCCCACGGTCGGCGACCGGTCGATCGCGGTGTTCTCGACGGCGGACGGGCTGCACGCGTTTTTCGACGGCGGGTTGACCTTCGAACCGACGGAGACGGCAGGCCGGTTCCGGGCCGACGGGACGACCTGGGACGGCGCGACCGGCCAGAGCAGGGACGGCCGCCAGCTCGACCGCGCGCCGGCGCGACGCCTGTTCGCTTTCACCTGGCAGGACGACCACGGTCCGGTCGCCTTCTATCCCGGCTGAGCGCGGCTCAGTACTCGATCGGGCGGGCGATGCCGGTGCCGAGCCCGGCCAGGCCCGCCACGATCAGGACCGGTCCGAGCAACCACGGGCCGACCCCGGGCTCGAGGAGCGTGGCGATCCAGAGGCCGGCAACCAGGGCGATCCCGCCGGCGATGATGCGCTGGACGAACGCCTCCATGGTCGCGGGCACTGGACCGGCGCTGAAAGGGCTGACGCCGCCCGGCGGTTAGCGCCCGAGGAGACCGGCCAGCGGGTCGGCGTCCCCGGCGCGGCCCCGCCGGAGGTCCTCGATCGTCACCGCGGGGAGGTACGTCCCGACCGCCTCCCGGTCCCACCAATCGCCGGTTTCGGCCCGTTCCTCAGGGGTCGTGAACCGGTACCGGAACCGACGGATCCGGACCGCCGTCGGCGGGTCGCCGTCGAACGGGTCGGCGCGGAGCAGCGAGAGCCTGTCGGGGTCGGCCTCGAGCAGGCCCTCGACGAACGGATAGATCCAGGGATGCCGGCCCGGCGAGGGCGACATCGCGGCGAACCAGAGCTGCCAGCCGAGCCGGTGGTGATACGGCCCGATCTGCGGGGGCCGGCGGGACGGGTCGGTCGGTTTGCCCGGGATCGCGTAGGGGCGCCACTCGCTCTGCTGGGTCGGCGGGTCGTCCAGGGTCCCCTCGATGACGAGCTCGTATCGCGTCTGGGTGACCGACCCGAAGGCCCCGTACGTGTTCACGAGGTGGAGCGGGTCGAACGCCGTGTTCATCACCTGTCCCCGCGAGAGCATGTTCCGGACCGGACGGACGCTCAAGGCCAGCACGAGAGCCGCCATCGCGACGCTGACAGCGAACAGTGCATCGGGGACCGGCGCCGGTTGCGGAACCGTCCCGGGCAGCACGGTGGCGAGCACGCCATCGCTGAAGGTGCTCAGCGCGAGCACGATGGTCAGGGCGTTGAGCCACGAGAAGTTCCCCGTGATGATCAACCAGCTCTGGAACCCGATGGTCGCGAGCCCGGCCAGCGCGGCGAACGGCTGGGGCGCGAAGTAGAGGAAGGGCACCGCCAGCTCGACCACGTGGTTCCCGAGGGTCTCCAGGCGATGGAACCGATCGGGGAGGTGATGGGCGAACCAGCTCACCGGGTTGGGCATCGGCTGGGTCTCGTAGTGGTAGTCCAGACAGGTCAGGTTCCGCCAACAGTCGTCGCCGCGGATCTTGATGAGGCCCGCCCCGAACATGTTGCGGAACAGCAGCCACCGGAGGAGCCAGATCACGACCGCCGGGGCGGCGACCTCCCCGGCGCCGAGGAAGATCGCGAGGAACCCCGTTTCGAGGAGCATCGATTCCCAGCCGAAGCCGTAGAACCGCTGGCCGGCGTTGACGAAGGACAGGTAGAGCAGCCACAACAGGGCCCAGAGCCCGATCGAGGCCGGAACCGCGAACGGCTGAGGGAGCCAACTGGGGCCGGCTACGAGCGCGACCGCGGACAGCGCGACGCCGAGCCAGGCCGCGACCTCGATGACCCGATCGTCGGGGAGGAGATGGAACAGGCTCGGCCGGTCCGTGAAGTCGTGGCGCCGGCGGTAGTCGGCGAGTGGCATGATCCCGTCCTCGCCCGCCAGCGGCCGGAACTGGCGGGCCGCGACGAGGAACGCGACCAGGTAGATGAGCGCCAGGCCACGGTGAAAGAGGAAGCGAACGAGCCAGTAGCTCTCGTAGCCGACCGCCGCCATGGCAGCCACCTAATAGACCGGCCCGGCCCGAAAACGCTACGCCCGGTCGCTGAGGGCCCTCAAAGCTGGCATCGCAAACCGTCGTCCACACGCTCGAACTGCGTGCCGAACGGCGCGGACAGCTCCCGCATCCGCTCCCGGCTCCACCGCGCGGCCGCGGGACCGGCCAGGCGGACCTGACAGTCGGCGATTTCCGTCGGGACCAGTTCTAGCGCCGTCGGTTCGCCCTGGCTGGTGAGCTCGAGCTCGAACAGGAAGCTCCGGTCGTTCCGGAGCTCCTCGTCGACCGCGTAATCGTCGACGAAGTCGCCGGTATCGTAGAGCACCGGGACGCCCTCGATGACCTCGATCCCCTGGACGACGTGCGCGCTGTGGCCGTGGATCACGTCGACCCCCTGCTGCACCAGCCAGCGGGCGAACCGCTGGAAGCCCGTTGCCGGCTCGGCGACCATGTTCGGGCCCCAATGGAGCGAGGCGATCAGCAGGTCCGGGTCGGCTGCCGTCGCCCGGTCGATGGCTTTCGACACGAGCGCCGTCGATCGGTCGTCATCGACGTCGAACTCCACCCGTGCGACGCCCGGGGCGTCGGACTCGGCAGCGTATTCAGGGGTGTTGTCGGTGAAGGCGAGCACCGCCGCCGTCAGATCGCCGACCCTGAAGACCGCCGGATCGAGGGCCCGATCGAGGTCCCGACCGGCCCCGGCGTGGGCGATCCCGCCCTCGTCGAGGGCGTCGATCGTGTCCTCGAGTGCGGTTTCGCCGAAGTCCAACAGGTGGTTGTTCGCGAGGGCGCAGGCATCGACGTTCGCGGCCCGGAGCGCGGGCACGGCCCACTCGGGGTCCGCCCGGAAGTGGAACGGCCGGTAGGTCCGCGTCCACCGGGTGCCCCGCGTCGAGAGACAGCACTCCAGGTTGATCAGGACCCCGTCGAGCCGACCGAGGCGATCGAGCACGCCGTCGCCCCAGATGGCGTCGGCCGCTCGCTCCCGTTGGCGCTCGTCGACCTTCCGCCCGAGCATCACGTCGCCGGCCAGCCCCAGGCGCGGCATCCTACGCTGCTGTAGGCCCGCGACGGTGAAAACTCCGGCCCCCGCCGAACCTTCATGGCCATCCGCATCGAGTCGGGGCCATGGCCGAATTCTCACCCCGAGACGCCGACGGCATCGCCACACTCGCCGAGCGGCTCGGGCTTCCGCTGGCCGGGGACGAGTGTGCCTCCGCGGCCCACCGGGCCGAGACGCTGGCAGATGTCTACCACGACCTCCAGGACGTCCCGGAGGCTCTCCTCCCCGGACTCAGCCCCGCGGCCGATACCTATCACGTCGAACCACATCCGCCCGAGGAGGACCCGAATAACGCGTGGCTCTCGCGGTTCCGGCTCGAGCGCGATGACGCCGACGGCCGGCTCGCCGGCATCGACGTCGCGATCAAGGACAACACCTGCGTGGCCGGGGCTCCGCTCACCAACGGATCGCGAGCGTTCGAGGGATTCGTCCCCGAAGGGCATGCGGCCGTCGTCGATCGATTGCTGGCCGCCGGGGCCACGCTGGTCGGGAAAACCAACATGGACGAGCTGGCGTTCGGGCCGACCTCGGAAACCAGCGCGTTCGGGGCCGTGGAAAACCCTCGCGTGCCTGAACACGTTGCTGGCGGCTCCTCGAGCGGGAGCGCGGCCGCGGTCGCGGCCGGCGAGGTCGACCTCGCGCTCGGGACTGATACCGGTGGCTCGGTCCGGATCCCGGCCAGTTATTGCGGCATCGTCGGCCTCAAACCGACCTATGGCCGGGTCCCGCTGCACGGCGTGACGCCGTTGGCCGGCTCGCTCGATCACGTCGGGAGCCTCGCCCCCGACGTGCGGACCGCCGCGACCGGCTATGCCGCCATGGCCGGGCAACCGGATCCGGCCGAAGATCTGACCCCGGATCTCGACGGGCTAACGATCGGAATCGCGGACCGGTGTTTCGCCGATCCGGTGGCCCCCGAGGTCGAAGACGTCGTCCGCTCCGCCGTCGAATCGATGGCCGCTGCGGGGGCGGAGATCGTCCCGGTGGAGCTGCCGGCGCTCGAGTACTCACAGCCAGCCTGGTGGGGGATCGCGCCGCCCGAGTTCGCCGGCACGCTCCTCTGGGGGGCGGCCGGGCTCTGGCGACGCCACCGGGTGGAACCCTCGCTCGCGAGGGCGGTTCGGGATCTCCGCGACGGCGCGGGAACCGACCTCGGCGGGAACGTCAAGGACATGCTCGCGCTCGGCGCGCAGCTCCTCTGGGATCGTGGCGGCGCCGATTACGTCCGGGCGACGAACCTGCGGGCCACGCTACAGGAGCAATACGATGCCGCCCTCGCCGAGGTCGACGTCCTGGCGAGCCCCGCCACCCCGACCCCGGCCCTCGAAATCGGCGGGTTCGAGCGGGGCGTCACGCCGCCGGTCAACTGGAACACCCACCCGACGGACCTCACCGGACACCCGGCGATCACCCACCCGGCCGGGCGGATCGACGGCAAGCCGATCGGCCTCCAACTGGTTGGGCCGCGCTACGACGAGACGACCCTGCTGGATGCGGCCTACGGGTTCGAGCAATCGGCCGGCTGAAACAGCCGGCCTCACGTCAGGTCGGACAGCCTGGCGAACGCCGCCCAGGCGGGGTCCTCCGCCGGCGGCTCGGCGGGTTCGCCATCGAGCACGACCCCCTCGCCCGCTCGGACCGTCCCACAGACGGCCGCCGGCGTACCCTGATCCGCCAACGCCTCGACGACAGCTTCGGCCTTCTCGGGCGCCACGGTAACGACGAGCGATCCGGCACTGGTCACGACCCAGGGGTCCACCCCGATCGCCGCACAGACGGCCGTTACGCCGTCCCGGATCGGGGCCCGATCGCGCTCGACCGCGAACTCGAGACCGGCCCCGGAGGCCATCTCCTCGAGCGCCCCGACGAGCCCGCCTTCCGTCGCGTCATGGATCGCGGTGACGCCGTCGACCGATGCCACGGTCACCGCGTCCCGAACGGTCTCGATGTCGGCGAGCCGGTCCTGGGCGGCGGCCAGCTCCGTCGAACCCACCTCGAGCTGCTCGGGAAACAGCGTCGCGAACAGGCCGGCGACTTCGGCGCCGGGACCCGTCGACACGACGATCGCGTCGCCCGGCTGAGCGCCATCGGGTCGGATCAGTGCTTCACGATCCCCGAGGCCGATGGCGGTGGCCCCGCCGACCCAGGAGTAGTCGATCCCGGCGTACCGGGCCGTGTGGCCGGCCACGATCGCGACGCCCAACGACCCGGCGTGTCCGGCGATGCCGCGCCACGCCGCGGCCAGCTCCTCGTCGGTCATCGAGGGCGGGAGGGTGAGGTTCACCGTCGCGTGGGTCGGGGCGATCCCCGAGACCGCGACGTCGGCCAGGACGATATCGATCGCGAGCCGGCCGGCCCGCTCGAAGCCGAGCCCGGGAAGGATCGAGATGGGATCCGTGGCCAGGACGGCCAGCTGCTCCCCCAGCTCGACCGCCCCGAAATCGACCCCGTGGGCCGGTCCGATGGCGACATCGGGTCGCTCGGCACCGAGGTCGGGTCGGATGACCGCCTCGAAGAGGTCCCGGTCGATCTTTCCCAGCTCGGTCATGGCCCCAGCAACCGCCGACCGCCACTTGTACCCGCCGGTGCGAGCGGGTTACTCCACGAGCTGGACGTCGGCCGCCCTCACGTCCAAACTCACGAGCTGGCCCGGTTGGAGCCGTTCGTCCGTCGTCAGGACGAGGGTTCGGTCCCCCCATTCGCAATGCACGCGGTAGGCGTCGCCGAGGAACTCAACCGTGGCCACGGCGGCCTCGAGGGTGCCGTCGCCGTCCGCCATCGCGAGGTGCTCCGGCCGCACGGCCACGACCACCTCGTCCCCACGGGTTACCGCGGCGTCCGGGGACAGCGGGAGCTCGGTCCCGTCGATCGAGACCGTCGGGGGATCCGCGTCGGTTACCGTCCCCGCGAACACGTTGTTGTCGCCGATGAAGGACGCCACGAACCGGGAGGCGGGCTCGCGGTAGACGGCCTCCGGCGAGCCGACCTGTTCGATCCGGCCGTCACGGAGGACGGCCACGCGGTCCGATATGGCCAGGGCTTCGGCCTGGTCGTGGGTCACGTAGATAGTGGTGATGCCGAGCTCCTGCTGGATGTCCCGGATCGTGACCCGGAGCTGTTGGCGCAGTCGGGCGTCCAGCGCCGAGAGCGGTTCGTCGAGGAGCAGCACGTCCGGGCCCGGCGCCAACGCCCGGGCCAATGCGACTCGTTGTTGCTGGCCGCCGGAGAGCTGGTCCGGATCCCGATCGCCGAGACCGGCGAGGTCGACCAGCTCGAGCAGCTCCGCCACGCGACCGTCCTTGGTGGCCCCGGCCGGGGGATCGCGGAACCGCAGGCCGTAGCCGATGTTCTCGCTGACGCTGAGATGGGGGAACAGCGCGTACTGCTGGAAGACGATGCCGATCGGGCGGTCCTCCGGGGGCACGCCCGCCATGTCCCGACCGGCGATCCGGACCGTCCCGGCCGATGGCGCCTCGAACCCGGCGACGGCCCGCAGCGTCGTCGTTTTCCCGCAGCCGGACGGCCCGACCAGCGTGAAGAACTCGCCCGGCTCGACGCTCAGCGAGACGTCGTCCAGGGCGGCCAGGTCCCCGAAGCGGACGGTGAGGCCATCGAGTTCGACCCCGGGGTCGGCGGCGCTCACGGCGCCCACCGCCCGCCGAGCCGATCGATGGCGACGAAGCTGACGGCCGTCACCGCCAGCAGCACGGTCCCCATCGCCGTCGCGGGCCCGAGGTTCGGGCCGATCGAGCGGTTGCCGATGTACCGTTCGAGGGCGACCGGCATCGTCGCGGAGTCGACCCCCTCCGCGAGCAGCACGGTGGAGTCGAACTCGCCGATGCTGATCGCGAACGCGAAGGCCGTGCCCGCGAGCAGGGCGGCCGCGATCAGCGGCAGCTCGATGTCCAGGAGGGCCCGGAGCCGTGTCGCCCCCAGGGACCGCGCGGCTTCCGGGAGCCGCGGGTCGAGGTCCCCCAGCGCCGGGGTCACGTTCCGGGTGACGAAGGGATAGGCCGCCACGGCATGGGCCGCGATGATCGCGACCGGTCCGGTGAAGACGACGCGATGGCCCAGCACGCGGGTCCCGAAGACGAAGGTCTGCAGCAGGCCGAGGCCGACCACGATGCCGCTGACCGCTAACGGCGCCGAGAGCAGGGCCTCGGCCAGGCGGCTCCCGCGACCGCCCCGCGTCGCCACGAGCGAGACGACCAGGCCCATCGGGACCGCGAGCAGCAGCGTCCCGACCGCGAACAGCAGGGAGTTCCCGACGGCCGGCAGCGGCCTGACCGTGCCGGCCGCCGCCGCGGCCTGCTGGTCCAGCAGGAACCGGTAGTAGGCCGTCGTGAACGCCCCGTCCGGTCCGGTAACGCTCTCGACGAGGAGGCTGAGCAGGGGACCGACGAAGACTACGAGGACCACGAGCCCGTAGCCGAGCAGCGCGAGCCGGCGACCGTCGGTCACGGTCCGCCAGCCGATCGAGAGCGGTCGACGACCGAGCGGCGCGCCGCCGCTCCGACCGGCCGCCTGTCGGGCTTCGTACCGCAAGTAGAGATACGTCAGGCCCAGCGTCAGCGCCGTCTCGATCGTGGCCAGCGTGGCGGCTTCGGCGAGCTGGAGGTCCCGGACCCGGGCGAACAGCCAGACCTCGAGGGTGGCGAGCTGGAGGCCGCCCAGCGCCAGGACGATCGGGAAGGACATGAACGTGAACATGAACGTCAGCAGGGCGGCCGTCAGCAGCGGCGCCTGCAGCGCCGGGAGCACCACGTCGCGGAAGGCCGCCAACGGCGAGGCGCCCAACGAGCGGGCGGTCTCGACCCGCTGGCGGTCCACCGTCTCCCAGGCCGCCCCGACGAGACGCGTCACCAACGGCGCGTTGTAGAAGGCGTGGGCGAGCACGATGATCTCGAGGGTGAACACCAGGTTCACCGGGCCCAGGCCGAGGACCCCGAGCACGTCGTTGAGGGCGCCGGTCTGGCCGAACATCGCCAGGAAGCCCACGGCCACGAGGATCGATGGCAGCACGAACGGCAGCATGGTCAGCGACCGTAGCGTCGATCGCCCCCGGAACTCGAAGCGGGCCAGGAGATAGGCGCCCGGGAGTCCGAGGGCGACGCTCGCAACGGTCGAGAGGAGCGCCTGGTAGGCCGTGAACCCGATGAGCCCGATCCGGAGCGGCGGTCGCCCGGCGGCCAGCCACCCGCGAACGCCGGCCGGGGTGCCGAGAGGGTCGCGGACCACGCCCGCGAACGCCCCAGTGTAGAACGGATCGCCGAGGACCGCGATGAGCGGAGCCGCCGTCAACCGGCCGCCGACCGCGACGGCCTCTGACAGCACCCGCCCGATCGGATAGTAGAAGACGACCACCAGGACGGCGAGGGTGAGAACCAGGCCGAGGGGAAAGGCGAGCCGCTCGCCACGCCGCCCGGCGAGGCTCACTTGCTCGCGACTTGGCGCGCCCACGCGTCGACCCACTCGCTGACGTTGCCGGCGAGCTCCTCGTACGTAAAGGTCACCGGCTCCGGCGGCTCGTAGGCGTATTCGGAGAACTCCTCGCCGGGATCCACGCCAGTGACGGCCGGGAACTGGACGTTACGGACGGCGATACCTGCCTGGGAATCCGGCCGCAGCATAAAGTCCATGAACCGCCGGGCGAGGGCCGGCCGGTCGGCGTCAGCGAACACCGCCATCGCCTCCGGGTTCGCGTAGCCCTGGTCGTTGAGGAACCCGACCTGGTGTTTGGCCATGTCGACCCCTTCGCCGTGATAGTACACCTGGTCCGTCGAGTAGGACACGACGATCGGCGCCTCGCCGTCGAGGTAGGCGTTGTAGGCCGGCTCCCAATCCGCCAGGATCTTGACGCCGTTCTCGACGAGGCCCTCCCAGTAGTCGAGATAGCCGTCCGCCCCCTTGTTGAGGATCGTCCACAGCAGGAACGCCCGCCCGGGGTCGGACTGCTGAGCGTTCTGGGCGATGAGCGCGTCCTCGTATTCGGGTTCCAGGAGCGCGTCGAAGGTCCCGGGGTTCTCGACCTCGTTCTCGTTGTACACCAGCGAGATGTAGCCGGTGTCGTAGCTGATCGCCCGCCCGTCCGGATCGATCCGGAGCGCGTCCTTCACCGTATCCGCCCGCTCGAGGTCGTCCTCCACGACCGCCAGCAGCTGCCCGTCGAACTCCCGGTCCGCGCGGACGAGTTCCCCGGTGTTCAGCCCGACGTAGAGGTCGGGACCGATGGGCGCGTCCTGCTGGGCCCGCTGGATGTACTGGTTGAAGCCGCTCTGGGGCGTCTCGAAGGAGACCGTGACGTCGGGATACTCGGCCTCGAACTGCTGTTTGAGCCACGTCCCGGCCGTCCCCTCGCCGGTGAACGACGAGTAGGTCGCCACGGTCAGCTCGCCGCCCGGCGTGCCGGTGGGCGTCCCGGTGGCAGTACTCCCCGAATCGGTCGCGCCGAGGCAGCCGGCGAGCGCCACGACGCCGGCCGCGCCGGCGTTCCGGAGGTAGGTGCGCCGTCTCATTACCGAGTGGTTATACCGAGTGGTCAATAACGGTTTCGTCCGCGGCCCAATGCGCAGGCCTTTAGCGCGCTCCGGCGGACGGGCCATCGATGACGGACCTCCTGCTCCGGGCGGCTCGGGGCGAGCGGACCGAGCGCCCGCCGGTCTGGCTGATGCGCCAGGCCGGGCGGCACCTGCCCGAGTACCGGGAGCTCCGGGCGGACTACACCTTCCGGGAGGCCATCGAGACGCCGGCCGTCGCGGCCGAGATCACCCTCCAGCCGTGGGAGCGATACCGGCCGGACGGCCTCGTGATCTTCTCGGACATCCTCACCGTGCTCGAACCGTTGGGCTTCGACTACCACCTCGAGGCGGGCGTCGGCCCCGTGATCGAGAACCCGGTCGACGAGCCAGCGGACGTCGACCGGCCGCGCGGCGACGTGCGAACCGACCTCGCCTTCGTGGGGGAACTGCTGGAGCGCCTCGACGACACCGTCGGCGACGAGGTCCCGCTGATCGGCTTCGCCGGCGGGCCGTTCACGCTGGCCTCGTATGCGGTCGCCGGCGGGGCCGACCGAAACCACCTGCCGCTCCGGAAACTCCGCGCGCGCCATCCGTCGCGGTTCCGGTCGCTCCTCGAGCAGCTCGCCGACGTGATCCACGAGCACCTGGCCTTCCAAATCGACGCCGGCGCCGACGTCGTGCAGCTCTTCGACACCTACGCCGGCTACCTCCCGGCGGCCGACTACCGCGAGTTCTTGCTGCCGCTGCACCGGCGAATCTTCGAGGGCTTGTCCGCTCCAACGATCGTCTTCGCCCGCGGCATGGGCGGCCGGCTGGATCTCCTGGCGGAGGCGGGCGCCGACGTCGTCAGTCTGGACTGGCGGGTCGACATGGAAACCGCCCGGGAGCGATTGGGCGACGTCCCGGTCCAGGGCAACCTGGATCCGTCGTTCCTCTACGCCGATCCGGCGCTCGTCCGCGAGCGCACCCGGGAGATCATCGAGGCGGCCGGGCCGGCCGGCCACATCCTCAATCTGGGCCACGGGGTCCACAAGGACACACCCATCGCCGGCGTCGAGGCCTTCGTCGAGACGGCCAAGGCCACGGAGCGGTGACCGCGCTCCGGGCCCACGGGCATCCCGCTACTCGTCAGGGCCAGCCGCGAGCCGGTCGGCCAGGGTGGCGGCTTGTCGAACCCGGCTCGGGATCCCCACCCGGTCGGTGTAGTTCGTTGCGAGGTGGAGGCCGTCCGGCAGCTCCACCCGATCCAGTGCGGACCAGGAATGGTCCCAGGCGGGCATCGCCCGGGACCATCGAGTGACGTTGATGACCTCCGCCGGGGCGTCCATCACGGCCTCGAACTCCTGGCGGGCGACCTCGCCGATCTCGGCGGGCTCCTGCTCGACCCGTTCGGGATCGTGCATCCCGCCGAGGAACGCGGTGTAAACGCCGTCCCGGTCGAAGAACGACGCGTTCCACGAGACCCCCAGCGTCGCGAGGTCCTCGTCACGCCGGACCTGGTACCCGAGCCCGTCCCGGTCCGCGTCCGAGCGAAGGTGCACCAGGGCGAGCGGGTTGTAGGTGAGCTCCCGCAGGGCGGCGGCCGAATCCGGCGCCAGCGGTTCGATCAGGTCGGCGGTCGGCCGGGCCGGCGTCGTCAGGATCACGGCGTCGGCCGCCATGAACTCGCCGCGCGCCATCACCCGATAGCCGCCGTCGTCCGGCTCGATATCGGTCACCGCCCGGCCGAAGGAGATCCGGTCCGCGTGCTGTTCGGCGAGGGCTTCCGGCAGCTGCTGGAGCCCGTCGGCGAACGAGATGGCCGGGCTCGAGGCTCCGGAGACCATCCGCTTGATGGCCGGGCGCAGCAGACTGCCCTTCGAGGCCTCCATCCGGAGCAGGCTGGACAGCGCGTGTTCAGCCGGCATCCTGGCGGGATCCGAGCCGTAAATGCCCCCGAACAACGGCCCGATGACGTTCTCGTAGGCCTGGTCCCCGAACTTCCGGCGGAAGAGGGCCGCGGCCGTCTCCTCGGGCCGTCCGGCGTCGGTCAGCGGTTCGGCGAGCAGCCGGAGCTTCCCCCGCCAGGACAGGAGGCTCGTGCCGAGGAACCGCCGGATCGACGTGGGGACGGTCCGGAGCTCGCCATCGGCATAGACGTACAGTGGCAGGTCCGCCTCGGCTGTTACGACCTCGGAATCCAGTTCGACGGCGGAGATCAGCTCGTCCAGTCGGTCGGTCCGCCGGGTGCGCTGGGGGCCGTGCTCGAGCACCACGCCGTCCTCGGCGGTCGAATGGATAACCCCGCCGGGGCGGTCGGCCGCTTCGAACACCCTGACCGAGACCCCGCGGTCGACGAGGTAGTGACAGAGCGCCAACCCGGTGATCCCGGCGCCGGCCACAGCGACCGTCATTCGATCGGCGCGAGCGGAGCGTTCAGACAGACCGTTCCGGGGCCGTCACGGCACTGGCAGGGCCGGAAGTTGTAGCTCGTGGGGGCGAAGTCCGCCAGGAACGGCTCGAGGAGGTCGGCCAACAGCTCCGGCAGGCCGGGGTGGTCATGGGGGACGGGGACCCGATGGAACTCCAGCCCGTGCTCGGTCGCGTCCTCGCGCAGGTCCTCGTCGAGTTCAACGAGGGTCTCCGACTGCTCGTGGAGGAAGCTCACCGGTTCGACGACAATGCGGTCCGCGTCGACGGCCTCGATCGCGTCCTCGACATCGGGCTCGGTCCAGTCGACGTCACGGTTCGCATGGTTCTGGTAGCCGAGCGTGTACTCGTCGACGTCGAGGAGGCCGGCGAGGGTGGCACAGTGCTCCTCGACGTAGGTCCGATACCGGCTCCCAGCTTCGAGATAGCGGATCGGCGTACCGTGGGCCGAACAGACGAGTTCGGTGTCGGCCGCCGCGAGGTCGAGGCCCCGATCGTCGAGGAACGCCCGGATGTTCTCGGCACGGAGGCGCGCGTAGCCGGGGTGTCGATGCCACCCGCTGACTTCGTCGAGCGTTAATTCGGCGGCGGTTTCATCGACCGCAGTCCGCAGTCGCTCGAGCGCGGCGACCGTCGTCGAGGGCCCACAGAGCGGATAGACCGGCAATCCGACCAGGTGATCGATACCGTCCGCCAGGGCCTGGTCGACCACGTCCTCGAGGAAGGGCTCGGTGAACTGCATCCCCACATAGGTTTCGGCATCGAGACCGCGCTCGGCGAGCGTTTGATCGACCGCCTCGGCCTGGGCCATGGCCTGGGCGTTCAGTGGCGAGCCGTCGATGGACTCGTACTCTTCGATGAGGCCGGGGGCCCGTCGCTCGGCGAGCTGACGGGCGCGGTCCTGCGCCTCATCCCGGGACGCGGGAGTTTCCAACTGAGCGTTCTGGAGGAAGATCCGTTCGAGGTACTCGACGACGGCCTCGCGGTCTGGCGTCGCCGGCTCGCCGAAGGCACAGAGGACCACACCCGCAGACATGGGCGGGACTTCGCTTCGGCTCGCGGAAAGCGTGTCGGTTCGATCGAGCCGGGACCGACGCGGACCGTGGGTTTCGATCTCCGAAGGCGGTAAGTTCATGCCCGGTTGGCCGGTAGCCGGAGCCTGCGCGCGGGTAGCCAAGCCAGGAAACGGCGCAGCGCTTAGGACGCTGTCCCGTAGGGGTCCGCCGGTTCGAATCCGGTCCCGCGCACTTCCAGGAAGCACTTGATTCGACCAGCCATGGTGAAGCCATCCGCATCGGCCCGTCGTTCAGAGAAAGGACGCAATGTCGGAGAGTCAACCAGGGGCAAACGCGAGCGGCCGACACGACTGGGAATCACCCGACACGTTCCGTCAGAACCAAGGCTGATCCCCGCGCGGAGTCGGTATGGACGAAGACCTGCTGTGTCTGTTCTCCGCCGAGATCGAGGACCGCGTCGGATCGTTCGTGATCGAAGTGCCGGACCGGGAAGTCGAGATCGGCTCCCTCGAGCCGGGGGAGACCTACCGTGTCGGCATCCTGTCCACGACCAGCCAGGGCTCCGGGGCCAGCCAACCGAGTGTGGAAGCCAGTGATCCGGAGACACCGGTCGACGAAGGTGACGTCGTCGACGTCGAGATCGAGAACCTCGGCGATCAAGGGGACGGCATCGCGCGGGTCGGCCCCGGGTACGTCGTGATCGTCCCCGGGACGGAACCCGGGGAACGGGTGGCGGTGGAGATCACCGAAGCCCGTGAGAACGTCGCCTTCGCGGAAGTCGTCGAGCGCCACGACCGTCCCCAGTAGGCACCTGACCAATCACAATTTCCGAACAGGCAACGGTCAACCGCCGAGCCCGGCGTCCAATTCGGGTCTCCCGGGAGTGATAGCCTCAGGTCACCGGCTGGGGCCGACGGGGGCTCGTTGTCCTGCAGGCGGACGTGATCACCGTAGAGCTCGGTCCCCGGGGAACCTTTAGGTCGAGCCGCTCCCAATCGCAGCCTGTGTACAGCGCCCGGGATCAGGTCGAGGAAGCCCCGCAGTTGGAGCTCCTCGACGCCGCGGCCGATCGGCTCGAGCTGAGCGAGGAGGCTCGATCGGCCGCCACCGAGCTCTACCTCTCGGCCGTGCCGGATGCCGACCGCTCAAAGCCCGCGGGGGTCGCGGCCGCCCTCTACGCCGGCGGGCTGATCGCCGGCGAGAACCGGACGCAGATCGAGGTCGCCGACGCGGTGGAGGTGAACCGACTGGTCATCCAGGCCCGGTGGAAGGACCTGCTGGAGACCGCCGGCTTCCAACCGCCGGACTGGTAGCGATCAAAGACGCGATTGATTCGCCGCCCCTTAGGGTCCGCTGGCGTCTGACCCGCGCTCGGCCGCCTCGCGGCCGGTGGCGTCCGGTGTCAGGTTCCCGTGCTCGTCGATCTCGCCCCGGACGATCCGCGTCGAGGAGATGATGTCGCCGTCCTCCGCTCGACGGTGATCCACGACGTGAATGTCGAGGGGTTCGTGGCCGGCCGCCTCCCGGAGTTCGTTGATCCGCTCCCCGCCGGGTCGGGTTTCGGGGGACACCACCAGCACATCGAACTGCGGCTCGACCGCGATACCCGTGGGTTTCTCGAGTTTGCGGATCTCGAACTCGCGATCGTATTCGTCGGCGATAGCTTCGAGCTCCGGCTCCAAGTCGGCTTTCCGCTCCGCGTACGGCCTGACATGGCGATCGGCATGGCGGGTTTCCGCGGCCAGCTCGTCGCTCGTCAACCCGACCGTGACGTCGCCGTGGTCGAAGGCGTGGCGGAACAGTTCTCGGTGGCCGTCGTGGACCGGATCGAAGGTGCCACCGAGCGCGACCTGCATGGCTGCCCGGACAGGGCGCCAGGCCAAAGGGATGTCGAAACCCCGGTCGCCTCAGTCGCCCGGTTCCTCGACCATTTCGACACGCACCTGTGACCCTCGCGTGGCCTGGACCCCGTCGGACAATTGCTCATCGAGGTAACAGACCGCGTTCAGCTGGCGCTGGATGTCCGTGAGCAGCCCGTCGACGAGTTCTCCCGGTGGAATCGCGACGTATTCGTAGGGGTTGTTCCCCGCCCCCTGACTGGCCCGCTTCTCGCGCGTGACCAACCCGTCGTCGTACATCGCGGCCAGGCATTCCCGGACCGTGCTCGGGTAGAGGCCCGTGCCATCAGCCACTTCTCCGCTGGTCCGCGCGGGCGACATCCGGAGGAAGATGTAGATCCGGGCTCGGGTCTCGGTGTCGAGCAGCCAGGACAGGAGTTCGACGAGTCCGTCGTCGATGGATTCGACGGCGGCCGCCCCGGGGGTATCGGCGGCGTCATCGACCGCCGAATCGGAGTCGGCGGACTCGTCGGTCTGCATAGCTGGGCCGCGCTGGTAGATGACTCCCGGTGGCAAAAACTTTCGGTCAGCTACAGCAGCAGCGATCGACGGCAGGCGTCGAGGCCTGACTCATCAAGCAGGCGGCGCTGTCTGGTCGAGCCGCTCTCGCCGGCGTAGAGCTCGCGGATCCCGGTGACTCCCAGCCGGTCGGCCTCGCGGTCGACGAGCTCCCCCAGCTCGACGGCGTCCGCGAACTCGCGATCAAGGAGCGCCGCGTCGTGACCGTGTCGTGCCGCGCGCCACTTGTTCTCGTCCAGGAGCTCCCGCCGATGGCGGTGGCCGGTCTCGCCGTCCTCGTATCGCTCGCCGAGGGCCATGACGAGCGCGTGGGCGTATTCAGTGAAGGCCCAGGTGCGATCGGCTTCGGTCTGGGTATCGGGCGCGCGGATCTCGACGGTGCCGAGCTCCGTATGGGGCCGCACGTCGAACCAGAGCTCGCCGCGGTCGTTGATCGATCCGGTCTCGAGCATCGCTCGCTCGAACTCGAGGTACGCGTCGATGTCCTCGAACAGGGTCGGCATGCCGGTGTTGGGCAGGTTCTCGAAGACGACCGCCCGGGCCGACGACAGGCCGGTGTCGAAGCCGTTCCAGAACGGGGAGTTCGCCGACAGCGCGAGCATCAGCGGGAGCGCCCACCGGAGCTCGTTGGCGATCCACACGGCCTTGTCCGCGTCATCGACCCCGATGTGGATGTGCAGGCCGGCGGTCAGGTTGCGGTGTTGGGGGTATTGGATCCGCTCGAGCTGCGAACGGTACCGTGGTTTCTCGGCATGCTCGAGTTCCCGCCAGTTCCCCGTCGGGGGCAAGCCGGCCGCGGCGATCCGATAGCCGTGGTCCGCCGCGTGCTCGACCAAGGCGTCGCGGGTGGCTTCGAGCGCGTCCCGGGCCTGCGAGATGTCGTCGACCGTCGGCGTCTGGGTTTCGATGACGCACTTGAACAGCTCGTGATCGAGCCGGTCCTGCAGGAGCTCCGGCGGCTCCGACTCGTAGACGAGCTCGTCGGTCCCGCTCGTGAGACGACCGGCCTCGTCGACGACGAAGAACTCCTCCTCGACGCCGACAGTGCCGTGACGGTCGAAGGCCTCGGCCGTCCCCGTTTCCATCGGGGGACCGGTACCCCCGGCCCGGATAAATAGTTCCGGAAACCGGTGAGTCCCGAACCGGGAGCTCAACCGACCCGGGGCCTCCCACCGCGACAGCCGCTCAGCGGTCCGGCGTAGCGATCACGGCGAGGTGGTCGTCGTGGTCCGGAGCCAGGGCGGCGGTATCCACCACGGTGTACTCCGCTTCGATCGCGTCCAGCACCCGGTCGAACACGGCTTCCGGGTCGGCGGCGACGTCTTCGCTCCGGGCCTTGACCGCGAGCGCGAGCCGGCCATCGTCGGCGAGGAACTGACGATTGGCCACCGCGACGGCCGCCTGGTCGCGGGTCGCCACGTCCTGCACGAGGACGTCGAGACCCGACTCCACCACGTGGGCATACCGCTCGGGCTGGCGGGCGTCCTTCAGGAGGGGGATCACGTTCGGTCGGGCCTGCGCGACTCGCACGAGGTCGCGGGCCGGCCGAGCGGCGAACTCGACCGCGTAGACCGGCCCCGTTACGTCCGCGACATGGCTTACCGTGGTGCCGGCAGCCGCGCCCAGATACAGCACTGCCGCGTCGGGCGCGAGGCCCACATCGAGGTCGCGTTCGAGCATCGCCGCGAGCTTCGACCGGTCGGGGTCCCAGGCCCGCCAGCCGTCGGCCGTCGGTTCCCCGTAGACCGGTTCGCCGCGGGTGGCCAACCGCTCCGTACCGTCGATCGACAGCCGCTGAACTCCGTGCGGCAGACTCATCCGTCCCCCTCGCCCCGGATCCGCTCGATGCGGGCCTCCAAGGCCTCGTCGAGCTCCGGCTTGCGGTCACCGGAATAGTGGTCGACCCGGGCGGCTAGCGTCAGTTTCCCCGCGACGGCCCGCGCGGCCGAGCCCCGCTGGTCGGGCCGCGTTCCGCGGACGTAGTCGTGGGTGTAGATCACGCCGTGTTTGGGCGATGGCCCCTGCCCGCGGAGGTGGGCGAAGAGGGCGTCCTCCGCGCCGAGGACCTGGAGCGTTCCGCTGGGCTTCCGAGCCAAGTCCTGCAGGCTGCCCGCCAGCGCGATCAGCCGGGCGGCGAGCACCGGGCCGGCCAGGGCACTCAGGTTCGGCGCCACCTCGGGGGCTTCGCGCTCGACGAACGACCGTAGTTCGTCGCCCTCGTCCGCCAGGGCCACAACCCGGTTCGCCAACGCGACCACGCGAGACTCGACTGGCGTCTCCGGCTCGCGGGCAGTGAGCTCCCGGGCGTAATCGATCCCGGCGCCGGCTTCGCCGTAGTAGGCGCCGCCCCACTCCGCAAGCCGTTCGGCGAGCTCATTGGCGGTCCGGGCACAGTCATCCATCGCTCGCACGGCGTGGATCAACTGCTGATCGGGGGCCCCTTCCCGTTCGGCCGCCGCGTCCCTGGCCGCCCGGATGGCGGCCGCGTTCAGGCGGTCGTAGTACGTCTCGGCGTCCGGCGCGAACCCGGCTTCCACGGCCCGCGCCGGCCAGTCGGCCGGGGCGTCCGCCCGGCCGGATCGGATCGCCTCCGCCCCGGCCTCGACGTCATCCGGGTCCAGGTCGCGGAACCAGCCGGCGTCTGTCACCGGTGGCCCTCCGGGGGACGCTTGCAGGGTCGCATGGGCGCGGCTTGCGCGGCTCCGCGTTTAAAGCTACAGCAAAAGCGTCGCCCTACTCCTCGTCCTCGTCGGATCCGACGTCGTCGCGGATCTGGTCGAGCTCGTCCTCGACATCGATCGTGACGACGTCATCGCCGTCCATGGACGGCTCGGCGTCGGAGACGCGCTGGCGGACGTCCTCGTTCAACTCGCGGGCGCGCTCGAAGAGCTCCCGGGCCTCGGCGTTCTGTGGGAGCTCCGAGTCGGCGATGGCCTCCTCCATCCGGCCCAACGCGTCGTCGAGCCGGTCGAGCAGCCGCTCGCTCATCTGACTTGGGGCGGCTGTCGAATCCTCGCGCGCCCCGCCGTCACGGCCTTCCAGTTCCCGAAGCCGGTCCTGGACGAACGTCAGCACGCGGACGTTCGCCTCGAGGGCGGCGATGGCGGCGGGCATCGCCAGGCGCTCGGTGAGCTTGAGCGCCGTCTCGGCTGCGGGTTCGATGGCCTGCCGACCGGTCTCGAGCCGGTCGTCACCCATGACCTCTTCTTGGAGTTCTTCCAGCGTCGCTTCGAGCCGATCGAGCCGCGCCGCCAGGTCGTCGGGGACCTCTGAATCATCCACCATAGGC
>CAZKPC010000020.1:0-29027 GCA_964554565.1 uncultured Halobacteriales archaeon | reverse complement strand
AGACGCAGGACTCCCGCGCCGCGACCGGCATGTTCGAGGTGTTCGCGATGAGGCACGTCCGGCTCATCAGCGGCTTGCCGGTCTTGGGGTCCTCCAGCTCCGGGAAGTCCTCGATGACCTCGGTCATCTCGTTGCCGCGCTCGCCGCAGCCGACGTAGACGACGATGTCGGCGTCGGCGAACTTCGCGAGGGACTGCTGGGTGACTGTGTTGTGTAGCACCGCCGGGACGTGCCCCCCGACGAAATTCTGCGGGCCGGGTACCGTGACGTCGTACACCGTCTGCTCCGAGTCCACGCGCTCTACCTCGACGATGGGGTCGAAGAAGACGTCGTCCATCATCCGAGTCACTGCCGAGACTCGATCGGCGATATCGGCCCCACCATCGGCAACGACCCGCTCGATGACCTCGAAGGCGTCGCGGCTCGGGCTCTGGCCGAGGCCGGTGAAGTTGGGCATCTCGACACCCGCCTCCGAGAAGTCGGTGTACGTCGCTGCTTCGGCGATCTCGAGCATCGTATCTGCGCCCACCGGCACCGTGTCGACGTTCGTGTTACCAGTCGTCGACTCTGCATAGTTCCGGATTTGCTCGATTTTCTGGTGGGAGTACCCTCCGGTGCTGATGGCCCGATATAAGGTTTCGAGCTCATCGGCACCGGTGATCGTCACCCTGTTTGCACCGTTGTCCCGGCGCTGGATACGGTAGAGCACGCCCAATCGCGACAGCAGGTAGGTCAACCCGGAGGCCATGGACTCGCTCGACGTCCCGATTTCGACCGTACAGCCGCTCATCGAACCGTCGCCGAGATAGTAACCCCGGAGGAAGGCGGCGACAACGTCCTGGCCGCCGGTAAGTACGGCATCGGGGACGGTGGCCGAGATCGACTTCTCTGAGGTTGGCACCCCGAGATCGGCGAGTAGCTCGGTCAGTACACGACTGTGGACGAGGACCGTCTCGACGGTGTTGTGGACCGCCTCCGAGGTCTCGACGTCGAACAAGGCCGTCGCCAGTGCCGAGAACATTTCACGAAGAGCATCGTTGTTATTGTGGAAGCGCACCGTCTTCTCAGTAATCATCCCATCGCTGAGAACCAGGCCCAGGAACTCCGCGAAGGACTCGTCGAGGTGCTGCGGGATGGTCACTGCCTTGCCATTGCTCCCCGGCTTTACTCGATCGGCGTCGGGGCGCTCGATCTCGAGATACTCACAGACATCGCTGACGAACGCGAGCGTTGGCTTATTCGGGCCAGCTGCGTAGTTACGAACCGTGTCATACTGCCGGTCGAGCTCGGTGGCGAGCTCGGCCCACGTATCCACGTTCCGATCGAGGGAATCGCGGAGTTTCTTGATGGCCTCCGGATCGACGAGTCGAGTCTCTGGGAGCGCCCCGTAGACATCTATTGAACTGGGCTCGGCCTCGACATCTATCCGCCTCGGCATCACCAGAGAATCACCTTCGCTGAGTGCCCCAGCGGGTGTCTCCTCGACCTGGAGATCGCCGCGAAGTCGGAATAGCTTGTGGGCCGGTGTCACTTCGAGTTCGCGGCCACTGGCCGTTCGAAGCCGGACGATCGCGTCCGTGGAGCCCCGGTAGACGTGTGAGGTCGTGGCCGGGCGGATCGTACCGGTAGTCTCGTCGAAGGTCAACAGATCTATCTCGGCCTCGACGAGTGCTTCGCCCTCGCCGTCGATCGATGCATCGGTGACGTCTTCGAACAGGTCCTCGATTGGAACTAGAGTACCGTCAGCGAGTTGTACGGGGGTCTCCGGTGTCACACACTTCCCGGAGCCGAACGGCCCTGGGATCGCCGCCGTGCCGCCCTTCGCGAGCGGGAACAGCCCGTCCAGGATGCGCTGGCCGGAGACGAGCGGCGTGTCCGGGGTCTGCTTGTCGACGGTCGGCCGCGGCTGGCGGACCGGCCACTCCTGGTGCATCGTGACCGCTTCGCCGCTGTCGAGCTCGACGACCGTCTCCGTGACGGTGAACTCGCCGGCCTCGACCGCGGTCACCTCGCCGCCCTCGTAGTCGGGCGGGACCATCACCTTGTGCTCGATGGTGATCGTCTCCTCGACCGTGCCGACGATATCACCGGGAGCGACTTCGTCGCCCACCTCGACGGTCGGTTCGAACTCCCACGTCTTCTCGAGGTCGATCCCCGGAGCGTCGACGCCGCGGTCCAGGAAACTGCCCATCTGCTGCTCGAGGATGTCGAGCGGGCGCTGCACGCCATCGTAGATCGAGTCCAGCATGCCCGGCCCGAGATCCACCGACAGCGGTTCGCCAGTGTTCTCGACGGGCTCGCCGGGACTCACCCCCGACGTCTCCTCGTAGACCTGGATCGTGGTGATCTCGTCCTCGATCTCGATCACTTCGCCCATCAGCCCTTCCTCGCCGACGAGGACCACGTCGTTCATCTTCGCCGCCAGGCCGGTCGCGCTCACGACCGGGCCACTCACCGTCGATATCGTGCCGTCCTGCTGGACGGTCTCTGTTTGCGCTTGGCTCATTCTTGTTCGTCCCTCATGAGGTCGATGCCGATAGCTCGCTTGATCTGTTCACGCAGGCCGCTGGACTGACCCCCACCCAACGTGACCACCGTCGGTTCGATGCTGGTCTCGACCGCCTCCCGGACGTCGCGTGATAAGTGGTCGAGGTCGTCGTCGTTCATGACCACGATGCCGACCTCCGCGTCCTCGAGCACCGCTTCGACGGCCCCATCGAGCTCGTCGTCCTTGTCCGCGTCCGGCACGTTCTCGAACCGTCGGACCCCGGCCAGCCGGAAGCCGGTCGTGAACTCCGGGCTGCCGACGACCGCGATCTCCTGGCTCATGCGATCACCAGCTCCGATTCGATCTCGTCGGGCGAGAGGCCCGCCTCGCGGCCACGGGCGATCGCCCGGATGTTGTCCACTTCCCGCTCCTTCGCGAGGACGAAGGCCAACACCGGACAGACCGAGAGCGGATACACCACGGAGAGGTGCCGGGAGTAGGCCAACAGGGCGGCCTCCAGGGCGTGCTCGAAGGCGATGAGGCTCTCGGCGTCCTCGAGGTCGTCCAACGCGTCGCTCAGCTGGTCGCCATAGGAGCTCGCTCGGACCCGACCGGCCAGCTCGTCGACGCTGTTGGCCACGCTGGCCAGCTCCGCGCGGTCGAAGAGCTTCCCGCCCTCGATGTAGTACTCGTCCGGGTCGATGTCGGCGCCGCTGTGGGCGAGCCGGAGCCCGTTCCGGATGTTCCGGAAATCGATCTCCGCCCGCAGGAACTCGAGATAGAGGACGGTGGCGCGGTCGTCGGACTCGCCAACGTCCGCGAGCAGGTGCTCGTAGTAGGCGCGATCGATCGCGTTCTCCAACGGCACGAGCAGGTCCGTCTCCTCGTAATCCCGAAGCGCCGACGCCAATGGCGGCCCGAAGATCGTGTCCTCGAGCTGTTCGACGACCAGTTCGATGCCGTCCGCCTCCACGAGGGCATCGAGCAGCGTGTCGTCGAGCTCGCCGGCCCGGATCAGGTCGTCGCGGATGTCCTGGCCCGCGCTGTCCGTATACTGCCCCCGGAGGACCGTTTTGACGTTCCACGCGTCGAACTTCCGGAGGTACCGGGCGATCCGGTCGTAGAGTCGGCCATCGGCCCACTGCAGCAGGTCGTCGAAATGCCGCGCCAGGTCGTGGTTCAGCGCGTACTCGATGAGGTCGACGCCGTCGTGGCGAGCACCAAGGGCGTTGACCGCGCGGCTGTACGTCGATTCCTCCATGAAGCGCGCGATCTCCCCCGGGCCCATCCGAACGAGCTTGCGGTAGTCCTCGGCGTCGAACAGGAGGGCCCGGCGGGTCCGGACCCGCGCGGACACGTATTCGTAGTTCGAGGTGCCCAGGGCGGCGCTCATGACTCGAAGAGCCGCTCGGAGATCTCCCGGAGTTCGTCGTCCCAGATCTGCTCGAGGACGGAATCGAACGTGTTGTTCACGCGGAGCCGGGAGTCCTCGCTCTCGACGACGACGCCGCCGAGACAGTCGACCGATCCGGCCAGCTCGTAGCCGTCGTAATCGGCCAGGACCGACTCGAGCAGGTCGGCGTCCTCGGCCGCCCCGTAGACCGAGACCGAGTCCACGTCACCGAACTCGGCCGCGGCGTTATCTAGGAGCTCACGGGTCAGCGATTCGCGGGTCTCGCCCTCGAGGTCCGCGATCGCCTGCTCGGCCGCGTCCCGGACCGCCGCGAGCTGATCGCGCCGGGCCTCGAGGCGCTGCTGTTTGGCTTCCAAGGTCGCGCTGGAGCGCTGCTGCTCGCCCTCCTGTTCGATTCGGCGTTCGACCTCGGCTTCGGCCTCCTCGAGCAGCTCCTCGGCTTCCGCCTCCGCCTCGGAGACGATGCGATCCGCCTCGGCCTCGGCCTCCGAGCGGATCTCGTCGGCCCGCTCGCGGGCGGTCTCGCGGATATCCTCGATAACCGTTTCGAGGCTCATCGCTGGGTCGTCCCCCGGCTCACACCAGGAAGATGACGACGATCGCCAGAATCACCAGCGTTTCCGGCACGACCGTCATGACCAGGCCGATGCCGAAGAGGTCGCGATCCTCCGCGATCGCCCCGACCGCCGCGGCGCCGATCCCCCGCTCGGCGATCCCCGAACCGAGGGCGGCCAACCCGACCGCGAGCGCGGCAGCCGCTTTCGGCGGGATGGCCGGGGCCGACTGTTGCAGGATCGATACCACGTAGGTCAGGAGTGCCATTGATTCGAGCATTGGTTTAGGCGGGTCTCAGGTGTCCGATGACGGGTACCCGAACACCTTGTACCTCGCCTTACGTTCTCCTTAAAGCTTCTCAAACCCCATGCGATTCTGGATGCTCTTTCATTCGGGATCCGCGGCGATAGCTCGGGAAGCGGTCGATTTGTCGCGATGTCGGGGCCGTTCGACGGTCGAATCGACCCCCGATTTCCCGCTTGCGGGAACCGCCTGAAGCCAGCATCAGGACTCGAATGTCACACCGTAATCGTTGATCACCGCGAACGATCTCGATTTCGGACCCACGATAGCCGAGTTCAGAACGCCGAACGATCGGTCTCCCAGAACGGGGCAAGCCCCGTTCGCTGGCATCCCCTCCTCGATCGTGGCGGGGTGGGCGGCCTCCGGTTGAGGGGGCCTGGCCTCGGCCAGCGTCCGTTCGGGGTCAACACCCGAACGCCCAGTTCGACCGCCAAGCACGGTCGGCCCGACGAAACTCGTGGTCAGCAAAGTCCGCGGAGTGAACGGACGGCACTACAGGCGAGCCGATATCGACGATATCTCTCCGCTAATGGCCGTCTCGGCCGGCGCTTCCACGGCCGTGCAGGGCGGCGACCGATAGATTTCGAGACGCCCGAATCAGACCGGGTCGTCAGTTGGAGCGGCGGGGGTGATGCAACCTGTCGAACCCTGCACTCTCCATCGGGCAGACGCGACTATCTGAGGGGCCGAAAAACGAGGGGGGACGGGCGAAGCCACCGTCAGCCGGCGGTATCGCGATAGCCGAACGGCTCGTAGGGCTCCCCACCGCCCTCGTAGAACTTCTGGAAGAACTCCACGTACTCGAGACGGATGGCCTGCAGGCCGGCGCTGGTAATGCCGAGCGCCCATACCAGCGCGTGGCCGAGGACCAGGATGACGATCCCGGCGACGATACCCACCGGGCCCTGGTGGACGAGTCCGATGCCGCCCTCCGGGGCGTGGGTCAGCGCGAAGTGCCCGTGGTAGAGCCCGAAGACCAGCAGGTTGACCACAAAGGCCATCCCGGCCTTCGCGAGCAACACTGCCGTGATCCGGGCGTAGGAGAGCACGTTCACCAGCACGTTGAGGCTCTCCAGCGGCCCGATGATGAGCCCGAGCGGCCCCTCGTGCTTGACCTCGCCCGCAACCATGAGCACGAGGCCCGCGGCAGCCACGACGAGCGCGCCGATGCCGACGCCCTCGGAGAAGCCGGCGAAGCCGAGCTCGAACACCGCGTGCTCGCCGTGGTCAAGCAGCGTGAAGATGAAGTCGGGCTTGGTCGCGGCGGCGTGACGCGAGAGGATCCAGATCCAGACCCCGAACATCAGCATCGCCCAGGAGCCCTTCTCGAGGACGGCGTCGACCGGCCCGTGCGTGAGCTCGTTCACGAAGCCGAGGAGGTAGCCGGTGCCGACATGCAGCAGCCCGACGACCATCGCGACGAACAGCCAGAGCAAGGCGAACTCCGTGGCGTCGAGGCCCTTCTCTATCGGTGGGTGGCCGAGGGCCAGGAGCACACCGTGCTCGCCCCAGAGGAACTCGCCCAGCACGTGCAGTCCGAACAGCTCGCCGTAGAGGATGCCGAAAACCATCGTGAAGAAGCCCGACCACATGGCGACGCCGCCGAGGCTCTGGAGGCCCGGTGAGTCGAACCGATTCCAGAGCCAGTAGCCCACCAGGATATAGGCGATACCGTAGCCCAAGTCGCCGATCATGAACCCGAAGAAGACGGGGAAGGTCAACCAGACCAGCACCGTTGGGTCGAGCTCGTCGTATCGCGGCGTGTTGATGGTGTCCACCAGCAGCTCGAACGGCTGGGCCAGCAGGGGGTTATCCATGACGACCGGCGGACCGGTCGAGGACATTGGGCGATCGTGACCGCCGTCCGTCGCCACGTCCGTGGAGACTGTCTCGCCACCATCGGTGACGGCCTCGGCGTGCTCGGGGACGCCATCCTCGTCGTAGTCCGCCCGTTCCAGCTCCTCGACGTCGACGTGGTCCCCGGCCGCTGAGGCGATGGCGGCTTCCAGCTCGTCGATACGCGCCGTCGGCACCCAACCCTCCGCGACGAACGCGTTGTCGGTCGTCGCGAACGAGAGTGGCGCCTCGGCCTTCTGGACCTGAATCGACAGCCGTTCCTCCACCGCCAGCAGGAACCGGGCCGCGTCGAGCTTGAGCTCCTCCAGCTCCTCTCGAACGGTTCGGAGGCGCTGTTCGAGCCGGTCGATCTCGTAGTCGAGATCATCGACGTACTCCGTCGGCGATCCGGACGCGTCCGGGATCTCGACCGCGGTGAACGGGGCCCCGACGAGCGCTTCGTCGACCGTCGCCGCCGGGGCGTCGGTGAAGACAGCGACCGTCCGTTCCCCGGTGAACGTCTCGAAGGTCTCGATTCCGTCACCCGCCTCCAACGCCTCGATCGTTCCCGTCTCATCACCTTCGCCGACCCGGACGGTCAGGTGGTCGTAGCCCGAGAGCAAATCGAGGTCGATGCCCAGATCGAGGAAGGGTTCCGCCGCCGTCCGGGCCTCCTCGAGGCTCCGCAGCTCGTCGCGGACCTCCGACCGGGTGTCGTCGAGCTCGTTCACCCGCTCGCGGACGTCCGCGAGTTCGGCCTCGTACTCGTCGTCCACGACCCGGGCCGGCTCGGCGTCCATGGCCTCGATATCGAGGATGCTTTCGATGGAGCGGACGGTGACCAGCCGATCAGAGGCCTCGTCCGCGCCCTCGGTGGGATCGCCGGGGTCGAACCCCTCCCACCGGCCGTCGTAGTCCGAGAGGTGGACGAGGTTCAGTTCGTGGAGGGCCTCGATGACCTCGGCCATGACGTCTTTGTGGCCAGTCACCGAGACCCGGCTCATCCGCTCAGGCCTGAGCATGCACCGCCTCTTCGAATCGCTCCACGACGTACTCGATCACGGCATCGCGGTTCGACTCGGCCGCCGCCTCCAGGGCCTCCCGCTCAGCTTCGCCCTCTGCCAGGATCTCCTCGCGCTCCTGTTCGATCTCCTCCTGGGCCCCAGCCAGCCGCTCCTCCCGGAGCGTGTCGGCCTCTGCTTCGGCCTCGGCCACGATCTCCTCGGCGCGTTCGCGGGCCTCGGCCACGATCTCCTCAGCGTCCGCCTCGGCCTCGGCCACGATCGACTCCGCCTCGTCCTCAGCCTCCTGTACGCGTTCGAGCACCTCGGGCCTGGCCATATCAATCGGGAGTCCGGACAGCGCCTATTTGGGCGTTGCGAAGTGGTTCAGCTCGGCCCCGGTCCGGCCCGGCACCCCAATGACGATCTCGGGAGAAATGAACGGGTTCTTCCCGCGGGGTAACCAACCCGTTCACGATGGGATTTCTCGAGGACAAGCGCCGCGCCCGCTTGTTCTACCGGTTCCTTTCGAAGGTCTACGACCGGGTCAATCCGTTCGTCTGGGACGAGGACATGCGCGCCGAGGCCCTGGACCGACTGGGGCTCGAGCCCGAGGACCGCGTCCTCGACGTCGGCTGCGGGACCGGGTTCGGGACCGCGGGATTGCTGCAGGAGACCGACAGGGTGCACGGCCTCGATCAGAGCATCCACCAGCTTCGGCGCGCGTGGGCCAAGCTCGGCAAACACGACCCAGTGTCGTTTACGCTCGGGGACGCCGAACGGCTTCCTTACGCTGACGACGCGTTCGATGCGGTCTGGTCATCCGGCTCCATCGAGTACTGGCCGGACCCGGTCGCCACCTTGGAGGAGTGCGCCCGCGTCACGCGGCCCGGCGGCACGGTGCTGGTGGTCGGGCCGAACGCGCCATCGAACCCGCTTGTGCGCCGGCTGGCGAAGGCGGTGATGCTGTTCTACGACGAGGCGGAAGCCGATCGGATGTTCGAAGGGGCCGGGTTCGAGGCGTTCGAGCACCTGTTGATCGGCCCGAGCTATCGGCCCGAGATCGCGATCGTCACCGTGGCGACCGTCCCGGAGTAACGTCGGGTCTGTCCGCAGCGTTGGTCAGGCCACGGTCGTCGTCGCTTGTGCCACGAGCTGATCGTCCCGTAGCACCGTCACGGTGAGCTCGGCGCCGGCTGTCAGGGGCGGTTCGTTCGTCGTGGCGGCCACGCGGAACGAGGCGGTCTCGCCGGCTGACCACGCCGGATCCGCCGCTGGATTGAACGGTCCGCTCGGGAACCCGCTGAAGCCCTCCGCCGCATAGAACGGCACGGGCGGTTGGTGGGCCAACGGCTCCCCCTTCACCTCGACCCTGAGGGTCAGGCGCCGGACATCGAGTGGCGGTCCGGACACGTGTTCGATCGTGACCCGCCCGGTCGCCGCGTCGGCCGAAACGTCCAGGGCGACCTGCGGGGCGGCCGTTCTCGGGCCCAGTCCGGTGACCGCGACCGTGACCGCGCCGGCGAGCAGGACCGTCAGGCCGACCATGAGCACCGCTCCGAGCAGTGGAACGGACGCCTTGGGCACCGCCCCGCATTGATCGCGGACCCGTACTTCAACCTTCGGTGGTGACCGTCGGGGGTGTGACCGGCCGGACCGTGATCGTCACGTTCCCGCTCGGCCGGACCGCCCGCACATCGAAGGTGACCGGTGCTGGCGCCAGCGTCCACACGACGCCGTCCGAACCGGTTTCGAACGTCGAGTCCCCGACGATCACCTCGGCCCGGACCGGTTCCCCGGTCTCGTTATCCGTCACCGCGATCTCGATGGGGCCGCCGGGATAGGACCGGGCGACCGAGAGTTGAGTGCCGTTCGCCGTCCCGACCGCGGTCGGCCGGGAGCCGAGGAGGTCGAGCTGCCGCTCCTGAACTTCGAAGAACACATCGCCGGTCGTCCCGTCGAGGAACGCCCGGATCGAGCCCTCCCGGAGCTCGATATCGATCCGGAAGAGGCCGCCGGAAAGCCCGCTGATGCCCGTCCGGATGCTTACTGAGGCATTGTAGGCCCGCGGGTAGAGCTCGCTAGTCCGTTCGGCCGCCTCGCTGAGGCTGATCCCGCTGACCGAATCCGGATCCCGGTGGTCGGCCCGGTAGGCCTCTCGGACGTACCGATCCTCCCCGATCGCCGCGAGCACGACGCCCCGGTCGGAGGCCTGCACGAAGAGCCGCGGCGGGGCCGCCTCACCACGGTAGGTCGCCAGCGCTCGGGCCCGCACGGGGCCCTCGAAGCCGAACAACGTCGCATCGAGCAGCCGCAAGCGACTGCGGATCGAGAACTGGGGGATCTCCTCGGAACTGGCGCCGATAGTCTGCAGCGTCGCCCGCAGGAGCGCGACGCGAGCGTGGATCCGGGCCAACCGCCGCACGAACGCCTCGCTATCGAGCTCGCGGTTCGCGTAGTCGGTCCGGAGCGCGCGTTCCTGATTCCGGAGCGACGTGATCCGGATCTCCACGTCCGTGGCGGCCTCGAACAGGAGGGCCTGTCTGGCCTCGGTCGACGAGAGGCGCTCGAACTCGGTCTGGAGCGCGTAGCGGTCCAGCCGGGCCGCCGCGCTCTCCCGTTGGAGGGCGGTGGCGCTCGCGATATCAAGGCTGGGTTGGACGAAATCGGCCCGGCCGTTCTCGCCGATGGTGAGGATCGCGATATCGTCGAGGGAGGCGAGATCGGTGGCCGCGGGCTCGGCCTGTGCTGGCGTGCCCGCCACCCCCAACGGGAGGGCGAGCACCACCAGGAGTGTGATGAGCACAGTCCGAGCCATCGATCCGAGGTTGGCGGCCGGTGACAAAAAGGCGTCTCATCAGCGCCGGACACAGCAGTCCATTCGCTCCCGTGTGTACTGGGTCGTATCGGGCTGTCACTCATCGACTATCAGAGGTCCTGACCTTGACCGGGAGCAGTCAGGACAGCTGAACACGGACGTTGGGGGAAGGCATTCCGATAGAACCACATCGGGCCCGGAGCCCCGGACGGAACCGTTAGGCTGCCTGGTCATCGTCCATCTACTGTCGCTGTCATGGGCCGAGCGTTCCAGATGACTCGGCGGATCACGAGGTGACCAACGGTAGACGTTCCTACAGGCGACCGGAGTTACTAGCCATCCCGACAGCGAAATCGAGGCCTGGTGCAGCAGTTAGAAAGGATTTTCTCCTTTCCGTAGCCACCCACGGGCATGTCGAGCGCGGCCGGACGGCTGGCGTCCGCCATCCTGGTTCTGGCACTCGTGATCGCCGGGGCCACGGTTCCGGCCGCCGGCCAATCGACGGCCGAGTCGACCATCATCCAGATCGACCTGCAGGAGGACGGCGACGCCCGGTGGACCATCATCCTCCGGTTCGCTCTGGACGACGCGAACGAGACCGCGGCCTTCGAGCGGTTGACCGACGAGTACCTGGACGGGGAGACCGACGTCCTCGCCCCGGATCCCTACCGGACCGCCGCCTCACTGGCCAGCGAAGAGACCGGCCGGTCGATGACGGTGACCGCGACCGACCGGACCGCGAGCCAGGCCAACGACACCGGGGAGCTCAGGCTGTCGTTCACCTGGACGAACTTCACCCGGGTGGCCGACGGGGGCGATCGGCTCGTCCTGGGCGACGTGTTCAGGACCCCCTCGGGCACTTGGCTGCCACGCCTGGAATCCAACCAGGTGCTCGTGATCGAGTTCCCGGACGGGTTCTCGGTGGAATCGGTTTCCCGGGGCCTAGACAACCGCTCGATCCGGGTCAGCGGACCGGCCACGTTCGAACCGGGGAAACCTTCGGCGACCCTGGAGCGCAGCCGCGAGGTGGTGACGACGCCGACGTCACCGGGCTCCGGGATCGGCGCCCCTTCCGCCCTCACCGGCGGCGTCGCGTTGGCGGTCCTCCTGCTGGTCGCCTTCCTCCTCTACCGGCGGCGGATCGACGAGGAAACCGCGGCGCCGGGCGGCGACGAGGTGGGGCCAGCGGCTGCCGCGCCGCCTGATGAGACGGTCGACGAGGAGCTGCTCTCGGACGAGGAGCGCGTGCTCCGGCTGCTCCGGGCCGAGGGCGGCCGGATGAAGCAGGTCGACATCGTCGAGGAGACCGGCTGGTCGAACGCGAAGGTCTCACAGCTGCTGTCCTCCATGGCCGAGGACGGTCGGGTCGAGAAGCTCCGCATCGGCCGGGAAAACCTGATCTCGCTCCCCGACGAGCAGGACGAGTAACCGCCCCCGATCCCGACCGGAGCGCCGGATCGCGATCAGCGACCCGCCGGGGCCTCGTTTCGAAATCGTTACAACCGCGCTGACGGAATTTGCTTGCCATGAAGGTCCTCGTGGCGGTCAAGGAAGTCGTCGAGGTCGCGGACGATTTCGAGATCGAGGGGACGGCCATCGCGGACCGGTACCGCGAGTACGACCTCAACGAATGGGACGATTACGCCGTCGAGGCCGCGGTGCAGCTCCAGGAGGCGGATCTCGCCGAGGAGGTCGTCTCGGTCACGATCGGGCCCGAGCGAGCCGAGGAGACGATCCGGATGGCGCTCGCGAAGGGCATCGACCGGGCCGTCCGGATCTGGGATGACGCACTGGCCGACCAGGAGCTGCTGGACGTCGCCGGCAAGGCCCGGCTGCTCGAAGCCGTCATCGCCGAGGAGGAGCCCGACCTGGTCCTCACGGGCGTGCAGGCCGGGGATGACGCCTGGGGCGCGACCGGCGTGTCGCTGGCCCACGCTGTCGGCTACGAGTGGGCGGCGGTCGTCACGGGGCTCGAGATCGATGGCGACACCGCCCACGTCCGTCGGGAGCTCGAGGGCGGCGTCGAGGAGCTCGTGGACGTGCAGCTCCCCGCCGTCCTCACCATCCAGACCGGGCTCAACGAGCCCCGGTACGCGAGCCTGCGGGGCATCCGCCAGGCCCAGTCGAAGGAGATCGCGGCCCGAAGCCTGGCGGACCTCGGCCTGGACCCCGCCGACGTCCACAGCGCGATCGACTTGACGGAGATGTTCGTCCCTGAAGCCGAGGGTGATACCGAGTACCTCGAAGGGGACACCGGGGATCAGGCCGCGGGACTGGCCGACGTGCTCCGCGAGCAAGGGGTGGGGGCGGAATGACCGCCGTCCTGGGCGTCGCCGATCACCGCCGGGGCCGCCTCCGTGACGTCTCCCACGAACTGATCACGGCTGGCCGAGACCTCGCATCCGGCATCGGCGGCGATCTCGAGATGGCCGTCGTCGGGGGCGACGTCGAGACCTTCGCGGAGTCGCTGGATCGGTCGGGCGTGGCCACGATCCACACCGTCGATGAGGGCGAGGAGTTCAACCACGACGTGATGGTCCAAGCCGTGACGGCCCTGGCTGAAGCCCGGCAGCCGGACGTGCTCCTGCTCCCGAACAGCGTCAACGGGCTGGATTACGCGCCGGCCGTGGCCGACGCGTTGGAGCGGCCGCTGATCACTGACGCCGTCGGGCTCGACGGTGCGGACGGATTGGTCGCGACGCGGGAGATGTACGGGTCGAAAGTCGCCACCACGGTGGCGGCCGACCTGCCGGCGGTCGTCACGATCCGGAGCGCCGAGTGGCCCCCGGCCGAAGGCGCGGGCGACGCCGAGATCACGCCGTTCGACGTGGACATCGACGAATCGGCGGTGCGGTCCACGGTCACGGGCTACGAGGAAGCCGCCGGCGGCGACGTCGATATCGCCGAGGCCGACGTGCTCGTCTCCATCGGCCGGGGGATCGGCGAGGAGGAGAACCTCGAGCTGATCTTCGACCTGGCGGAGGCCCTCGACGCGACCGTGTCCGCCTCGCGCCCGATCGTGGACTCGGGCTGGCTCGAGAAGAACCGGCAGGTCGGCCAGTCGGGGAAAACCGTCACCCCCGACGTGTACCTCGCCATCGGGATCTCGGGGGCCGTCCAACACGTCGCCGGCATGAAGGGCTCGGACACGATCATCGCCATCAACACGGATCCCAACGCCCCGATCTTCGACCTGGCCGACTACGGGATCGTGGGCGACCTGTTCGACGTCGTGCCGGCGCTGATCGAGAAGTTCGACTGAGCCTCGGTCCGGCCAGAGAGGGAGTAGTCCGCCGGCTCGACCGCTGGAGCAGTCGGCCGCGAGCGGTGTCTGAGTGTAGCCTTCGAAGCCGTCCGTCCTGGCCCGCGAGCTGTACTTCTCACCGGGGGTCCGGGACCCGGAACGCCACGTATTTGAGAAGTCGCCAGCTAGGCTCGGGTCCATGGAATACCTGGAGGCCCGGCGGGCACAGGTCGAGGACCGTCTGGCGACGGTCGTCGCCGATATCGATCCCGCCGAACTCCAGGACCGGGTCGACCACGCGGCGCTATCGGGCGGCAAGCGCGTCCGGCCGACCGTGACGATCCTCGCGTGTGAAGTCGCCGGCGGCGATCCCGCCGACGCCGTGGATTACGCCGTCGGGATCGAGCTCGTCCATACCGCCTCCCTGGTCATCGATGACATCATCGATCAGTCGGCAGTCCGACGGGGGGCCGACAGCGCCTGGGCGGCGTTCGGCCACGGTGGGGCCGTGATCGCCTCTGACGGGCTCATCGGCGAAGCCTTCCGGCTGTTCTCGGCCAGTCCGCGGGCGATGGAACGGGTTGCCGACGCGATGGTGCACCTCGGGGAAGGCGAGGCCACCGAGCTGGTCACGGACCCGACGGACGAGGCCGCCTATATGGAGCTGGCCCGCCGCAAGACCGGGGCCCTCTTCCGGGCCGCGGCTGAGCTCGGGGCCATCGCGGCTGGCGCCCCCAACGCGACTGTCGAGGGGCTCGGTCGGTACGCCGAACGGGTCGGGATCGCCTTCCAGATCCGCGACGATGTCCTCGATGCCGTGGCCGACCCGGCCGATCTCGGCAAGCCCACCGGTCAGGACGTCGCGATGGAACGGCCGTCGCTCATCCGCGTCGCCGAGCTCTCGGCGACGGAGGCGGACGCCCGTGCCCGGGAGCAGGCCGACCTGGCGCTCGAGGCCCTCGACAGCATCACGATCGAGGACGGGACCGCGCGTGATTACCTCGCGGACCTGGCGGAATTCGTCGTCACAAGAGAGTACTGACACGGAGGGATCCGCGGCTGGGCCCCTCAGAGGGCCCTTCCACTCATCGCGATTCGGCCCACGCCCCGATGCCCGCGAGCGGACGTACACGCCCTTGTCCGTGGCGGTGACCCACAGGGCCGTGAGCGGTGGCTGTGCAGCAGGCGGGCTCGTGCCCATCCAGTGGCTCGAGCCGCTTGCCGCCGAGATGATCGAGAGGACGGATGGTAGTCATCGACCGATGGGGCGGCCATCGAGTGATACGCTCACGCCACAGGAGCGCGGTGACACCTACCCGGCCCGCGCCCGAGCGCCCTGGTAGGACTCGACGACGGCGAACGTCAACGTGCTCAACACCCCGAGCAGGGTCCCGGCCGTGAGCAGCACGGCCAGGGCCGTCGGGCTGACCTGGCCGATGAAGAACCCGCTGACGCCGTGCAGCACGGCCGCGATGGCGGCCACGTAGAACGGCGCGTTGAGGTACCGCCACTCGAATCGGCCCCGCAGGAACTCGTCGGTGATCTGGCCGAGGCTCGTCGTGATCCCGGCCGCCGCCAGCCAGCGAACCGTCCCGTAGGCCAGTGTGGCCAACACCGCGAGCGGGTCCAGCGAACCCCCGCGATCGGCCCGAACGGTGTCCAGCAGCTCGATGCCTTCGGCCACCCCGATGACGAGCAGGACCGCCGCGACGACGTAGGTCACCAGGGTCACGCGCCCGGAGTACAACGACCGGCGGACCCGCCCGGCCAGGTCGTCGAAGACGTCCTCGAGACCGAGGCCCCGAAACAGGAAGTACAGGCCGACCAGCGCCGACGTGAAGCCGAACACCGCGCCCGGCAGACCGAGGGAGTCGGCGATGATCGCCAGCGGATAGATGAGCAGCAGGATCCCCATCGGCACCAGGATGGTCCCGCGGGTTTCGGGGTCGTCGAGGACCTGCTTGATGGTGTAGTACATCGATTCGAGGTTCTGGGCCTGACGGACCACGACCCGGCGGACGCCGTCTACGGTGACCCGCGACTGGATCACCGGGACGACGCTCTCGTCCTGGGCCCCGTCAGTGACCACGACCGCCCGGATCCCCTCCCGGGAGGTCAAGCTCGCCAGGACCTCGTCGATCTCGGCGCCCACCCGCCGGTTGGCGGTTACCCCGCCGTCCTCCTCGCCGGTGACCACCGCGATCGCGACCGCTTCCTCGTCCTCCATCCGATCATAGAGGTGCAGCCCTTCGAAGAGGACGTTCACGTCCGAGTCCTCCGGATCCGCGGTGGCGAGCTCCACCGCGGCGGCCTCGACCGTGTCCCGACCGATGACCGGCGTCGACAGGCCGGTCTTGCGGCCGAGGTCGTCGTCGAGGTCCACACAGAGGACCAGGAGCATCGCCCTTAGGTGCGGCCTCGGCGGTTATCTGTCTTGTTGCGGTTCGCGGGCATCCGAGCCAGTGCCGGGCAGGGTCCTGACACCGAACGCAAGCGTTTAGACGGCCGGACGGCAACCGGGGTTCAATGGCCGACTGCCCGCTCGCCGATGATTGTCCCAGCTTCACCGAGCGGATCGAAGGCTTAGGCTGTCAGCACTACGGGAACCGGGGCGGCGCCGAGTGGTGTAATCACTACAACATGCCGATCCAGGAACTGAAGGCCCAGCCCGTGAAGGTCGGCGAGGAAGTGGTCGTCGATGTCACCGACATCCACGAGAGCGGCGCCGGCGTGGGGCACACCGATGACGGGTTCGTCGTGTTCGTCGACGGCATCCTCCCGGACGCCCGGGCCCGCGTGAAGATCACGAAGGTCAAGTCCAATCACGCCCGGGCCGAGGAGATCGAGCGGTTGCCCATGGACGAGGCGGAGCTCGAGGCCGCGCCTGAAGACGAAGAACAAGAGGCCGAGGACGACGAGGAGACCGACGAGGAGGAGGCGGAGGACGACCGGCCTCAACGGCCGCCGGAGCTCGGCAGTCGCGACAACTTCTGGGGCGGTTGACCGGTCCTGGTCGCCGGCTAGAACCGATCCGTTTCCCGGAGTTCGTCGACGGCCGTTCGAACCTCTTCCGCCCGGTCCACCGGGACCACGAGGACCCGATCGTCGTAGGCCGCGACCACGAGATCCGAGGCCCCGACGACCGTGATGTGCGCCTCGTCGGCGGCCAGCACGTTGCCCGCCGCATCGATCTCGAGGGTTTCCGCTAGCGGGCCGTCGACCTGGCGACCCACCGCATCCCAGGCGCCGAGGTCGTCCCAGTCGAACTCGGCCCGGACCGCCAGCACCCGATCGCTCCCCTCGAGGACGGCTCGATCGATGCTGATCGCGTCCACTTCGGTGAAGCCCGCGGCCGGTGCCCCGGCCTCGAGCTCCTCCAACAGCGGGGCCAGCGCCGATTCCCGGACCTCCCGGAGGAGCGCCTCGGGCGTCCACGCGAACAGGCCGGCGTTCCAGAGCGCGCCGTCCTCGACGAGTTGGGCCGCCCGCTCGGCGTCGGGCTTCTCGATGAACCGCTCGACGGTGACGCCCTCGTCTCCGAGCGGCTCCCCCGGGAGGAGATAGCCGTAGCCGGCGGCCGGGCGCTCCGGCTCGATCCCCATCGTCACCAGGTCGCCGGTTTCGGCCGCCAGTGTCGCCGCGGCCCGCGCCGTGGACTCGAACGCGCCGTCGATGGCGTGATCGCTCGGCAAGCACAGCAGGACCGGGTCGGCCGCTCCTTCCCGGAGCTCGTGGGCGGCCTGCACCAGCGCCGGGCCGGTATCTCGAGGGGTGGGCTCGACGAGCACGTCCGCGCCGGGGGCGTGGTCGTGGATCCGATCAGCGAACGCCGGCCGGGTCGAGACGACGACCCGATCGGCGAACCTCGCCCGGTCGACGGTCCGGCCGAGCAGCGATCTCTCGCCGCCGAACTGCAGGAACTGCTTCGGCCGGTCGGGCCGGGCCGCCGGATAGAGCCGGGTCCCGATCCCGCCGGCCAGCACGACCGCCACGAGGGGTCGGTCCATGGCCCCCGCCTCGGCCGTCACGGAGATAGGTCCATCGCTGCGGGGCCCCGGGCGGAACCCGCCGACTGAGACACTTTCACCTCGGTTGCAACGCCTTAAATACCAATCGGCACCAATCCCCGTAAGTCTCCCACCGAAAAACACGCGGAGACGATCCCCATGAGCGATTTACGGACACACGCGGACGAGATCCAAGCGCAGTTTGCAGACCACCTCGATATCACGACCGACGAGATCGAGGCCCGCCTCCAGACCCTGGTGGACGAGTACAAGGTCCCCCTCGACGAAGCTCGCCGGAGCGTCGTCAACCACTACCTCGACGAAGCGGGCATCGGCCGTGACGCCCTCGGCGGCGGCTCGAACGAGACGATCGACCTCGCGGACGTCGACGCGCCCGAGATGTGGATCGACGTCACCGCGAAGGTCGTCGAGCTCTGGGAGCCCCGTAGCGACAGCATCGACCAGGTCGGCCTGCTCGGCGATTCCTCGGGCACGCTGAAATTCACCAAATGGGCGAAATCCGACCTCCCGACACTCGAAGAGGGACAGGTCTACCGGTTCGGCAACCTCGTCACCGACGAGTACGAGGGCCGGTACTCGGTCAAGCTCAACCGAACGACGTCGATCGAGCCGCTGGACGAGGACCTCGAGGTCGGGGACGACGAAGTCGAGATCGAAGGCGCCCTCGTGGACATCCAGTCGGGCAGCGGCCTCATCAAGCGCTGCCCGGTGGACGACTGTACCCGGGTCCTGCAGAACGGGCGGTGCACCGAGCACGGCGAGGTCGAGGGGGAGTTCGACCTCCGCATCAAGGGCGTGCTCGACGACGGCGAGCAGGTCTACGAAGTGCTCTTCGACAAGGACGCCACGGAGGCGCTGACCGGAATCAGCATCGAGGAGGCCAAGGACATGGCGATGGACGCGCTGGATACCACCGTCGTGGCCGATGAGATGCGGGATATCGTGCTCGGTCGCTACTACCGGGTGGTGGGTCCGACGTTTAACCGGTATGTCCTGGCCGAGACCGTCGAAGAGATCGACACGGCGCCGGACCCGGACGGCGTCCTCATCAAAGCGAGGTCGATGTGAGATGAGCACGACACCCACCCGCGAGGTCGCCCGCCGCGTCTTCGCCAGCGAGTTCAACGACGCCAGCTTCACGTTCAAGGAATCCGAGGACGAGCGCGCCCCGGTCTACCTGCTGCTTCCGACCGGCCAGAAGGCCAACCGCGTGTTCGTCGTCGGGACCCTGACCGAGACCGAGGACGTGGGCTCGGACAACGAGTACTGGCGCGGCCGGGTCGTGGACCCGACGGGCACGTTTTTCGTGTACGCGGGCCAGTACCAGCCGGAGGCCGCCGGCGTGCTCCGCGAGCTCGAGCCGCCGGCCTACGTCGCGCTGACCGGCAAGCCGCGGACCTACGAGACGGACGACGGCTCGACCAACGTCTCGGTCCGCCCGGAAGCCATCACGGTCGTCGACGAGCGCACGCGGGACCGGTGGGTCGTCGAGACCGCCGAGCGAACCCTGGACCGCATCTCGGCGTTCGACGACGAGACCAACGAGTACGCCCGGATGGCCCGGGACGAGTACGCGACCGACCCGGACGCCTACCGGGAGGCCGTCATCGCCGCCATCGAGGAGCTCGAGACGACCGCCGTCGCGGACGCGCCCGCGGAGTAGGGCCGCGACGGCCCGCCCGGAAGAACCGGCAGACGGCCGTCTGACGAACCGTTAAGTACAGCCACGCCCGAGTTGCTGGTCGCGATGGGCAACAAGAACAAGACGGTCTCCTTCCGGGTCAACGAGGAGACCTTCGAGGAGCTGCGACAGGTCGCCGAGGAGCAGGACCTGTCGCTCTCCGCGGTCTTCCGGGAGTACGTGGACACGTTCATCTCCAACGACGGGCAGGTCCGCGTCGTCCCCGAGGAGACCGTCGGTGACCCCGAATCGGGGTTCCCGCCCACCGTCGAGGTCCCCACGTCGTTCATTCGCGACCACGAGCGCCTGGAGCTCGAGGCCGAGCACCTCCGGGAACAGCTCGAGGAGCACAAGCGGTACGTCAACGCCCTCCGGGAGCAGCTCGACGAGCGCGACGAGGACGTCGTGTACCTCGAGGACCTCGACGACGAGCTCGACCTCGGCGAGGAACCGTACCAGCTGGGTTAACCGGCGCCGAGCAGCTCGTCCCTGGCCGCCTCGAGCGCTCGGAGCGATTCCTGGTCGTTTTCGACATCCGCCAGCGACGCGGCGGCCTCCAGGGTCCGGACCGCGTCATCGAGAAACGACAGGAGGTCGCCAGGATACGCATACAACCCGTACTCGGCGTCCATGCTGTCCACGATCGCCTCGGGGCTGAGCCCGGCCGCCCGCTGCTCCAATAGGTATCGTACGAACTTCCGCTCGGGATGGCCGCAGTACGGGTTCGAGTCGCAGTTACAATCCAGGAAGTCCTCGGCGAAATCCAGAACGCGCTCCCGGGTGCCCTCATCGAGCTTGTCGACCTCGCCGGTGAACAGGAGGTCCAGGGTGGCCCCGCTGAACGCGCCGCGCGGGATCGAAGTCCCCAGCTGGTCCCCGATCCGGCGGTGGTGCTTCACGTAGACCTTGTCCGTGATCGCCACGTTCACGGCCCGATTGGACGGTCTGTTTCAAAAGGGCGTCGAGGGTCGGGTGAAGAGTCGTAACGTATACAAACGCCAGCGGTTTATCAGATTATGCGTGTCCGGGTTGGGGTAATGGCTATCCTTCAGCCTTGTGGAGGCTGAGAAGCGGGTTCGATTCTCGCACCCGGACTGTCAGACTTCTAATATATCTAAACCCGAATTAGAATGTCTCTCCCGCTAGAAAACCCTTTTTCCGATAAACAATATCATAAAAACAATCAATCTTGTGAGAATTGAAATACTAAAACAGAACCAATCAGCGTATGGGCGAATACCAATGCCCATCCTGTGAAGCCACCTTCGACACCCAGCGCGGACGAGGAGTGCATCACGTGAGCGTACACGACGAACGGCTCCCCAATCGGACCTGTGATCACTGCGGGGAAGAATTCTATTCAGATACAGCCAAGAAATACTGTTCCAGAGATTGTCTGATTCAGAGTAGCTCATACTCCGGCGAGAATAACCCCAATTTCAAAGGAGGAAAAACGACCACTGAATGCCAGATTTGTGGTTGTGAATTCGAATTCTATCAGTCTGAGAAACCCGGGAAATACTGTAGCGATTGCGTAGAAAATCAGCACTGGCAAACGGCGCCAGAGCTCAACGGTTCAGAAAACCCGCAGTGGACTGGCGGGAAGATAGAACGTAGTTGCGATTTATGTGGTACGAAAGTAGAACGGCGAAGAAGTGCGTTCAGTGAAACAGTCACCCTTTGTAGTCGAGAGTGCCATCGAGAATGGATTTCGGACGCCTTTACCGGAGAGGGACATCCGAACTGGAAAGGCGGCGGCTCCGAGTACTACGGGCAGGGCTGGCGGCAGGCGAAACGGCGGACGCTCGAACGGGACGACCATACCTGTGTCCTCTGCGGCGCGACGAAGGACGACCTCGGCCGGAACCCCGACGTCCACCACATCGTCCCGGTTCGGCGGTTCATCGAGGCCGAGGCGGCCGACAAGGCCGACGCCCACGTGCCGCGGAACCTCGTCACGCTGTGTGTCACTTGCCACCGGCGGGCGGACTTCGGGACGCCGTCGCCGGCCGAGCTCAAGCGGTTGACTCGGAACGCCGAATAAAAACGATGCGGCCTCGTCGGCGCTAGAGCACGCCGCCGCTCGACGGGTCCGCGTCCCGGCGGAACCTCGACCGGCCGGCCACATCGCCGCCCGATTGGATGATGTCCAGGGCCGTCACGAGGTCGCTCCGGGTGACCAAGCCGACGAACTCGCCGCCGTCGTTCACGATGAGGCGGCCGATCCCGGCCGATCGCATCTCGTTGACGGCCTCGATCGCCTCGGCATCCGCATCGATCGTCTCCAGGTCCCGGGTCATGATCTCCTTGACGAGGTACGCCTCCCGTTCGACCGGCTTGACTTCCCGGGCGTCCTCGAGTGTCACCAGGCCCACGAGCGAGCCCTGTTCGATCACGGGATAGCCCGTGTGGCGCTGGCGGAACATCGTCTCGATGAGTTCGGCGACGGTCGTCTCCGGGCTGATGGTCCGGACCTCGTCGACGGGCGTCATGATATCCCGCACGGTGACGCCCTCGAACGCGGCCTTCATCACGGTCTGCTGGGCCTCCCCGGCCGCGCCGATGTAGATGAAGAACGCGATCCCGATCAGCACGATGTTGAACTGGAGGAGGCCGAGCAGGCCAAGCAGGAGCGCGAACCCCTTGCCGACCTCGGCCGCGATCTTGGTCGCCCGGGCGAACGGGCGGTTCCGGGCGAGCAAGGCCCGGAGGACCCGGCCGCCGTCCATCGGGAACGCCGGGAGCAGATTGAACCCCGCCAGCGCGACGTTCATCAGCGCGAGGTACCCGAGCACGAACCGCAGGGCCGGCAGCCCCGTCGGTACCGCGAGGAACCCGACCCAACAGAGGCCGCCCAGAACGACGCTGACGATCGGGCCGGCGATGGCGATGGCGAACTCCTGGCGCCAGGCCTCCGGCATCTCCTTGAGCTGGGCGATGCCGCCGAAGATCCAGAGGGTGATCGAGTCGATCGGGTAGCCGAAGCGCATCGCGACCAGCGAGTGCCCCAGTTCGTGGAGGACCACGCCGGCGAACAGGCCGACCGCTGCGAAGATCCCGAGGACCCACGGCATCGCGCCGGCGGTTAACACGGCCGTTTCCAGGGGGGCGGCGCCGAGGCGAGTCAACTGCTCCGCCCAGATGCCGACCTGGGAGCCGATGATCCAGGCGAACAGCGGGAGCACCAGCAGGAAGGTGAGGTCGAGCTTCAGCGGGATGCCGAAGACCGACCCGATTCGGAACTGGCGCATTGCCGGAACTCGGGGTGGGCGGCACATAAACGGCCGGACGCCCGTCAGCGGCGACCCGACCACCCGGGGATCGGCAGCGGCGTCCGGCGTCGACCGCTTCCCCTTCGAGCGGAGCGGTGGCCGAAACCGTGCCGTCGGCCGCCAGCGGGACCGCGGGAGGCCTTTTCGACCCCCCGAGGCGGATGCTTGAAGGCCTTCGGGCCCCGGGCTGTAGCCACCATATGAGCGAACCGACACCGGTGATCCGTTCGGCGGACGAGATCGCGTACGAGGGCGTCGACGCGGCCGATGGGCTCCGGAAAGGCGTGCTGATCGATGCCTCCGACGGCGCGCCCACCTTCGCCATCCGGCGCTTCACTCTCGCCCCCGGCGCCGAGGTGCCGCCTCACACCAACGCCGTCGAACACGAGCAGTACGTGCTCGAGGGGCGCTACGTGGTCGGGCTCGGAGACGAGGAACACGTCGTCTCGGCCGGCGACTCGCTCCTCATCCCGGCGGGAACCGTCCACTGGTACCGGAACGAATCGGACGCCGAAGGCGCCTTCCTCTGTGCCGTGCCGAACGGCGACGACACGATCGAGCTGGTCGAGGCCGAGTGAGTCAGTCCGCCAGCGGCGGCGCGTCGTAGCTCGCTCCACAGTTCCGACAGGCCGCCACCGGAGCCGCCGACTCGTTCAACGTCGCCCGGAGATCGTCAGCGCCACAGGCCGGACACGGCGCAGGTTGGTGGACCGCGCCACACTCCGGACAGATGAATGCCAGCCCGTCGGGCCCCGAGTCGAGTCGAAGGCCCTGGCCCCCACAGGCCGGACAGCGAAACGGGATGCGGGTGTCCGCGGTCTGCTTGGGCGCCCCGATCGCCACGAGTTCGAGCTCGACGTCGCCGTCGTTCAGGCCCGACTGGTAATCGCCGGGGGCGAACCGGATCGCCGCCCCCGCCTCGACGGTGACGACGCCGGCTTGCAGGGTCTCGAAGGCCGCTTCCCCGGCGAGCACGAGGAACAGTTCTTCCTGATCGCAGTGCGTATGCAAGCCGCTCGGGAGTTCCTCGCCCGGGGGGACACGGTAGTGATTGACGGCGACAGCCTCGCTTCCCAACGGCCCGCTCAGCTGCCGCCGCAGCCCCCCGTCGCCGAAGGCCGTCGGTTCCACGTCCTCGAGCGCCACCCGTTCCATGCCCCTCCGTTCGGGCCCGGGAGCATAGGCTTTCGACCGGAGAGCGGGAGCGGGGTGTGGTTCAGCGCGGGACCCGGCTGGGAGTTCGGAGCCAACCGTTTCGAAAGGTGACGGTCGAGGACCCGTCGGAGGCGCCAAAGCCCACTCGGCACCACCAGACGGCCGAATCAACGGCCGGCCCCAGCCGGATCGGGCCCGACCTGGGGACCCCACTGGTCCCGAGCAAGCTTTTGAACCCGGCCGTCCAAGCCGGCGGTATGGTCACGATCGCCGTCATCAGCGACTCGCATATCCCCGAGCGAGCCGACGGCATCCCGGCAGCGTTCCGCGAGCGCATCGCGACGGCCGATCGTGTGGTCCATGCTGGAGATTTCACGGATCCGACGGCGCTGGAGACCGTCCGAGAGCTCGCCGGCGACCGCCTCACCGCGGTCTACGGCAATATGGATCCGCGGAACCTCGACCTGCCCGCCGTGGTCACCTTTGACGCCGGCGGCGTCACGTTCGTGGTGACCCACGGGACGGGGGACTTAGAGACCTACGAGAGCCGGGTCGCGGAAGTCGTCAAGGAAGAGGCCGACGACGCGGCCGTGGGCATCGCCGGCCACACCCACGAGGTCCTCGATGACGTGGTCGACGGCGTCCGGCTGTTGAACCCCGGCAGCGTCACCGGCGCGCCGCCGGCCGAGCGGACCACCATGTTCGAGCTCGAAGCCGAGGACGGCGAGATCGACGTCTCGCTGCACGAGGTCTGAGCACCCGGGCGGCAGCCCACGCCGCCGGGGACGCACTGTCCGCCACCGCGTTTCGGGCTGGGTCCGATGGCCGGAGTCGATACCGGTCGGCCGGCACCCCACGGAATCACGCCCAGAAACCGAGTCGAGCGGCGTCGAACGGCTCAAATAACCCGTCCGCGTAGCGCGGACCGTGGCTGAGTCCGTCGGACAGGTCGACACGCTGTTCCTCCATGTCGTCGACGACGACGTCCACGTCGTCGTCATGCGTGACGGCGAACGGCTGCTCCACGGCCGCCTCGAACTGAAACAGACCGATGCGGGCCCCCGACCGGGACGGTTCCGAGTGAAGCACGGGGCCGAGGAGGAGCTCCGTCGACCCGACGAGTTCGTGGACTTCGCCCGCCAGGCCGCCCGCATCCGGATCTCCGAACAGACGCCCCGGGACGCCCGGGCGGAGCTCCAAGCGCTCCTCGACGGCTACCAGCTCGACGCCGCCGTGGTCCGGACCTGCCGGTATTGCGCGAACCGCGGGCGTTACTCGCCCGTCACCGAGGACTCGGCGATCCGTCACGGCGATGACCACATCTGTCCGGACTGCGCCCGGCGGGAGCTCGAGCGCGAGCTCGTTCGCCACGGCGAGCTCTCCGCCGCCGCCACGGACCGGCTCGAGGAGCTCGTGCTCGAGGTCCAGGACCTGGACCGGGTGACCGACCTGCTGTCCGGGCAGCTCGACCCGGAACTCACGAAGTTCGACGAGATGGGGGCGACCGTCGAGGACGTCGACCCGGTGGCGGTCGAGAGCCTCGATCTCCACCCGGCGCTGCACGACCTCGTTGCCGATCGCTTCGAGACGCTGCTCCCCGTCCAGAGCCTGGCCGTCGACGCCGGCCTGTTGGACGGCCACGACCAGCTCGTGGTCAGCGCGACCGCGACGGGGAAAACCCTCGTCGGAGAACTCGCCGGGCTCGATCGCGCGCTCAACGGCCAGGGCAAGCTGCTCTTCCTGGTCCCGCTGGTCGCGTTAGCCAACCAGAAGTACGGCGACTTCCGAGAGGAGTACGGCCAGCTGGTCGACGTCACGATCCGCGTCGGCGCGAGCCGGATCCGCGGTGGCGGGGGCGGGTTCGATGCGTCCGCGGACGTCATCGTCGGCACCTACGAGGGCATCGATCACGCGCTCCGGACCGGCCGGGACCTCGGCGATATCGGGACCGTGGTGATCGACGAGGTGCACATGCTCGGGGAGGGCGAGCGCGGGCATCGCCTCGACGGGCTCATCTCGCGGCTCAAACACTACACCGAGCAGCGCGCCGCGGACCGGAACGGGTACGACGGCTCCCAGTGGATCTACCTCTCGGCGACGGTCGGGAACCCCGAGTCCCTCGCCGGCGTGCTCGACGCCCGGCTCATCGAGTTCGAGGAGCGTCCGGTGCCAATCGAGCGCCACGTGACGCTCGTCGACCAGGGCCGCAAGGCCGAGGTCGTGAACAAGCTCGTCCGCCGGGAGTACGACCGCACCTCCTCGAAGGGCTACCGCGGGCAGTCCATCGTCTTCACGAACAGCCGGCGGCGGTGTCACGAGCTCGCCCGGCAGCTCGATTACGAGGCCGCCCCCTATCACGCCGGGCTCGATTACGGGCAGCGCAAGTCCGTCGAGGGCCGCTTCGCCGACCAGGAACTCGCGGCCGTCGTGACGACCGCGGCCCTCGCGGCCGGGGTGGACTTCCCCGCGTCCCAGGTCGTCTTCGACACGCTGGCGATGGGGATCGAGTGGCTGTCGGTGCAGGAGTTCCATCAGATGCTGGGCCGAGCGGGGCGCCCGGACTACCACGACCGCGGACAGGTGTGGCTCCTCGTCGAACCGGACGGCGTCTACCACCACGGGATGGACCGCACGGAGGACGAGGTGGCGTTCGCGCTGCTGCGCGGCGAGATGGAACCCGTCACGGCGGACTACGACGAGGACGCGGCCGTCGAGGAAACCCTCGCGAACGTCGTCGTCGCCGGGGCGGCCGCCAAGCGGCTCAACGACCGGATGCTCGGCGCGATCGATACGACCCACGCCGTCGGCAAGCTCCTGGAATACGGGTTCATCGACGGCCTCGAGCCCACCGATCGGGGGCACGCCGTCGCCCGGCACTTCCTGTCGCCACCCGACGCCTTCGCGATCCTGACCGCGCTCGAACGTGACGTGGAGCCGTTCGACCTCGTGGCTGAACTCGAGCTCCGGGATCAGGGCGCCTGACCGCAACCGTGCCAAGCCTCACCCCCGATGGATCGGCCGTGCCGGTGACACACGGGGTCGAGCCCCTCGGTCGCTGGCCGGCCACGTTCGGCCCGCTCCAAACGGGCCTCCCCGCGGGGGTCACGCTCGATATCCTCGTGGTCCTCGGGGTGGTCCTGCTCGCGCTGCTCCTGTTCACCACCGAACGGGTGCCGGTCGACCTGACGGCCATCCTCGTCATGGTCCTCCTGATCCTGCTCGAGCCGTGGACCCGGATCTCCGTGGCCGAAGGGATCTCCGGCTTCTCCAACCCGGCGACGGTGACGGTCCTCGCGATGCTCATCCTGTCGGCGGGCGTCAGCAAGACCGGCGTCGTCCAACGGCTGGGCAGCCTGATGACGGATGTCGCGGGGGAGAGTTCCTTCCGGCAGCTCGCGGCGACGATCGGGGTGGCCGGGCCGGCTTCGGGCTTCGTGAACAACACGCCCGTCGTGGCCATCCTGGTCCCGGTGGTGTCCGACCTCGCCGATCGCGGGGGCACCTCCCCCTCGAAGCTCCTGATGCCGCTGTCGTTCGCGTCAATGCTCGGCGGGACGCTCACCGTCATCGGCACCTCCTCGAACATCCTCGCCAGCGACGTCAGCGCCCGGCTGCTGGACCGGCCGATCGGCATGTTCGAGTTCGCCCACCTGGGGCTGATCGTCCTCGTCGTGGGGACGCTCTACCTCCTGACGATCGGGAACTGGCTGGTGCCCGAACGGATCGCCGCCCGCGAGGAATACGTCACGGAGTACGAGCTGTCGGACTACTTGACGGAGGTCGTGGTGCGCGAGGATTCGCCCTTCGTGGGCCGGCGCCTCGGGGAGGCGCTTCAGGAGACGGGCTTCGACGTCGACGTGGTCGAGGTAACCAGACGGGATCGGCGCTTCGGCGAGTCCCTCGGCCGCCTCACGATCCAGCCGGACGACGTCTTGACGGTCCGCACCGACCGAGCCACCGTCCAGGAGTTGATCGACCTCGACGGCGTTGCTCTCGGGAGCGCCGAGGTGCACGATACGGACCTCCAAACCGACGAGGACCTCCGCCTCGTCGAAGTGGTCATCGCCTCGGGGTCGGAGCTGATCGGCGAGACCCTCGATTCGGCCGCCTTCCGCCAGGAGTCCGGCGCCACCGTCCTCGCGTTCAAGAGTCACGGCACGATCGTTCGCGACCGGCTCGACCGCCGGCCGCTCCGCGTGGGTGACACGCTGCTGGTGCAGGCCACCGAGGCCAACCTCGATCGGCTCTCGCGGACGCAGGACGTGATCGTGGCCCACGAACCCAGCCGGCCGGAGTATCGGACGGACAAGATCCCCCACGCCGCCGCGATCATCGCCGGGGTCGTCCTGTTACCGGCGTTGGGACTGGTCCCGATCGTCGTGAGCGCGCTTGGGGGTGTCATCGCCATGGCCGCAGCGGGCGTCCTCGAACCACACGAGCTGTACGAATCGGTCGACTGGCACGTCATCTTCCTGCTCGCCGGCGTGATACCCCTCGGCATCGCCCTCGAGAAGACCGGCGCCGCCGCGCTCCTCGGCGAGACAGTCGCCGCCAGCGCCGGCGTTCTGCCGGTAATCGGGGTCCTCTGGGTCGTCTACGCCGTGACCTCCCTGCTCACGAACGTCATCTCGAACAACGCCAGCATCGTGCTGATGATCCCGGTCGCGATCGAGGCGGCCCAGCGCATCGACGCCAACGCCTTCGCCTTCGTGCTCGCGGCCATGTTCGCGGCCAGCACGGCGTTCATGACGCCAGTCGGCTACCAGACGAACCTCTTCGTCTACGGCGCGGGCGGCTATCGGTTCTCGGACTACTTCCGGGTCGGTGCGCCGCTGCAGCTCTTGCTGTCGGTTGTGACCGTCCTGGGGATCGCCATGTTCTGGCCGCTCTGAGAGGAATCGGTCGGGTCCGATCGGCTGTCACACCGGCAGGAGGAGTAGCGGTTCGAACAGCAGGTCCAAGTGGGCCAGCAGGAGCACGAGGATCGCGCCAGGGAGCCCGCCCAGCGCCACGATGAGCACGACGATCGGCGTGATCGAGACGCCAAACCCCACGAACCCGGCGACGAGGAGCGCGAGCAGGCCGACCACCGCGTTGACGATCAGCGGCTTGACCGTCCTGATGGCCCGGTGGGCCCCAACCAGCGCGATGACGACCACGGCCAGCAGCCCGAGCTCGAGGCCGGAAACCATGGTCGACTGTGGGAATGGTGGCGGGAAAGCGCTTCTGGCC
>CAZKPC010000019.1:0-31179 GCA_964554565.1 uncultured Halobacteriales archaeon | reverse complement strand
AGCGAGGCCTTCATCCCCTCGGTGCCCATCGAGATGGCGTCCGAGATGGTGATCGTGCCGAACTCGATCGGCATGCCGCCGGCGTCGTCGACGCCGTCCCGGGCCGACTCGGCCACGTCGTCCAAGTGGACGTTACAGGGCGTGATGTCGGCGGCCGGGTTGGCGATCCCGACCATCGGGGAGGCGAGGTCCTCGTCGTCGTAGCCCATCGCGCGGAACATCGCCCGGTGGGGCGCCCGCTCGGGGCCTTCGGTGACCTCCCGGCTGGGCAGGTCCGGGTCCTTCTCCGGCCGCCGCTGCTGGCGTTGGTGACTCATGGCGGCCCCTGGGTGACGCCTTCCCTTAATCACTTCGCGGCTAGGGCCGCCCGATCCGAGACGGGTCTCGGCTGCGTTCACGGGCCGCAAGGACCATGGTCGCCGCTGCTGAAGCCGCGCCCATGCCGGTCCGGGTCCGGGTCGGTGGCCGACTGCTCTTCGGCTTCCTGAACCTCTCGCTCGCCCGCGAGCGGCTCTACGGCGGGCTGGGTGTCGGTATCGACGCCCCGACCACCACCATCCTGGCGGAACCCGCCGCGGAGGTGCAGGCGCCGAACGACGCGGTCGAGGCACACGTTCGCCGGAGCGTCGACTACCTCGCCGTCGAGGGCGCCCGGGTCCAGGTCGAGTCGGCCCTCCCGCGACACGCCGGCCTGGGCAGCGTGACCCAGTGTGCCCTCGCGGTCCAGACGGCGATCGGCCGGGCGTACGATCGCGAACCGGCGGTCCGGACTGCGGCCCCAATACTGGACCGGGGCGGTCGGAGCGGGATCGGCGTGGCCACGTTCGAGGCCGGCGGCTTCGTCGTCGACGCGGGGCATCCGGCCGAGGCCTTCACGCCGGAACGGCCGCCACGCGGCGAGTGGTCGGTGCCGCCGGTGGTTGCTCGGCAGGACCTCCCCCATGACTGGCGGTTCGTTCTGGCGATGCCAGAGGTCAGCCCGGGCCGCTCCGGCGAAGCCGAGGAGGCGAGCATGCGGGCCGTCGTGGAAGCGGCCGAACCTACCATCGCGGATCGGATCAGCGCGATCGCCGTGGATCAGCTGCTCCCGGCCGCGGCCACGGGCGACCTCGAAACCTTCGGCCGGGCGGTGGCCGAGATCGGGCGCCTGAACGGCGAATGGTACGCGACCGAGCAGGGCGGCGTTTACCGCCCGCCGGTTGCCCCGGTGGTCGAAGCGTTGAGCGAATCATCGGCGGTGTTCGGCGCCGGCCAGTCGTCATGGGGCCCGACGGTCTACGGGGTCACCGACGCTGACCACGTCGAAGCTGCTCACGAGGCGGCTCGGGGGGCGCTGGAGGAAGCCGGGCTCGACGGTGACACCCGCGTCGCCCGACCGCGGAATACCGGGGCGACCGTGGAAGCCGTTGACGCCCAGATGCCTTCGGACAGCACAGATTCGTAGCCGGCAACGCAGAGTGAACCGGGGGAGTAAGCCCCTCAAAAGACCTCGTGACGCCCGGTGGAGAAGCGGCTTCGCGGTCGCGCTACCCGGCGAACGCGTACTGGCGCTCGTTCATGCGACCCCAGCCCGTAAACACGAACTCCCGGTCCGGCGTGGTGTACTGTTCGACCTCCGTGTCCAGCTCGTGGTTGTGGATGTCGTGGACCTTCTCGTACTCGTCGTAGGTGAGGTCGTAGCGGCTGCTGAGCCGGTCGCTCAGGTCGAGGGCGGCGATCTCCTCGGCCCAGCCCGACCGGACGGTTTCGGCGTGGATCTCGGCCTGGGCCCCCGAACCGTAGGACCCGACCAGTAGCTGCTCGCCCTCGAGGTCCTCCCCCTCCTCGTACGCCCACCGGAGCGCCCCGATCCGCGCCAGGTGGACCGAGCCGGTGTACCAGTTCCCCACGTGTCGTGAGATGGTCAGCGTTGGTTCGATGACGCGCTCGTACCACTCCCGGTAGGGCTCGGTCTCCTGGAGCCGGTCCATGTACTCTCGGATGGCGTCGGTGTACTCCTCGTACTCGTCGTACTCCGCCTCCCTGGGCTGGCGGCCGATCTCCTCGGCGAGGTCGTCCTCCAGGTTGGTATCGCGGATGCCGTGCCGGTAGCCGAGGACGGCGGCCTTCCGAACCATGCCGGGGAACGGCGTGTGAAACGGGATGAACCGGTAGTCGTCCGGGTGAATGCGGCCGGCGATGGATTCGAAGTCCTCGAGGGCCTCCCGCATGCGCGCTAAATAGACCTGGACCGAGCGCTTCCCGTCGACGCTCGGGAACTGCTGGTTCGGCTTCAGGAAGTCGGTCTCGTCGGCCGAGCCGTAGCCCTGTTCGACGGAGAGCTCCACGAGGCTCGGGTCCTCGCTGACGAGCATGGCCACGGCGCCGGCACCCTGCGTGGCCTCGCCCGGATCGCCACGCGCGTACAACGCGGTATCGGTGGCGACGACGATCGCCGAACGGCCCCGGTTCCGGCCGGCGCGGATCCAGTTGTACGCGTCGTCGAGGCTCTGGGTCCCGGAGATACACGCGAACTTCCGCTCCCCCTTGTTGGCGTGGTGGAAATCCCCGTCGTAGACCTGTTCGAGACAGCCCGCGATGTACGTCGACACCGGTTTGGAATTGTCGAAGGCCGACTCGGTGGCGACGTCGATGCGCCCGATGTCGTCGGGCGTGAGTCCCTTGCGCTCCATCAGCCGGTGGGCCGCGTTCGCCCCCATGGTGACGATGTCCTCGTGGGCGTCGGGCAGCGAGCTCTCGAAGAGGCCCAGCCCCTTCGTATACTTCTCCGGATCGGCCGACTCCGCCGGCGCGAACGTGTTGGGCAGATCCAGCTTGAGCTTGCCCGTCCAGACCGCCACCCCGTCGATGCCGACGCTGCTCATGGGTAGGTCATCGGTAACTCCGTACTTGGGTGTGTCGAATGAACAATCGACGGCTGTCGATACCGGTGCGACCCGCCGTTATTCCTCGATGACTTCGGGGTCCGAGAGCGCGCTCTGGAGGCTGTCGAGGCCGTTCGTCCACTCGGTCACGATCCCGTAGTCGAACTCCTCGACGAGTTCGATGTCCAGCTCGTCGCCGTCGATGATCCGCGTTCCGGCGTGGCCGGCCAGCTGGAGGGCCCGGTCGAAGTCCTCGTCGGCCTCGGCGTCCCGCGCTTCCCGAAGGTACTCCTCGACCTCGGCGTCCTCGATCGCGCCCTCCGCGATGTATTCCTCCGCCGCGTAGAAGACCGCGACCAGGCTCGTCTGCACGCCGTCAACGAGCATCGCCGTCTCCTCGTCCTCGATATCGATCGGTCCGAGGACGATGTCCCGGATCGCCCCGAGCTCTTCCAGGGCCGTGTCGTCATCGAGCTCCGATTCGGCGGCATTGACGATCTTCGCGACCGCGATGGCGACGTCGTCCTGTAGGTTCAGCAGCAGCCGAGCCGAGTCCTCCTCGGTGGGATCGAGGTCCGTGTCCCGGAGGCGATCGAGCCAGTTGTCCCAGCGTTCCTCCGTGTAGAACTCCTCGGCGGGCGCGCTCATACCACCCCCACCCACGGAGCCGGGAAAGGCCTTTCTAACTTTCAGACGCCCGCCGTCCCCAACCCTTGAACCGCCGGGATCTAGGACGGCCGAACCGGCCGGCTGCCGCGGCTGGCCACGTCCTCGATCGTTCCTCACCGATCCCGACAGACAGGGTTATCAACCGTTCTAGCGAAGTCGAACCGACTCAACAGATATGGAGTGCGACTTGCATGGCGATTAACCTGACCCTCCTGGGCTACGTGGCGGCCTTCGGAGCCGCGGCGATCATCTGCTTCGGCAGCATCCCGCGGGCCCGCCAGATCGTCGATGAGGACACGCGTCGGGGCGTCGTCTGGCTCCTCCTGGCCAGCGGCGGGTGGGCAACCGCCCACGTGGGGTTCCTCTTAGTACCGACCGTCCAACTCAAAACCGCCTTCTACATTATCGGCCTGGTGGTCGGCTTCGGCGCTGTGGGCCCCTGGTTGTACTTCTGTTCGGCCTACACGGGTCGGTCGCTCCATCGGAACCCCGTCATCCGACGCACCGCGGTCGCGGTCTTCCTGGCGATCGTCATGGTGAAGGTCACGAACCCGATCCACGGGCTCTACTTCACGGGGGACTTCGTCACCACGCCGTTCCCGCATCTGGCGATCGAGAGCGGCTTGCTCCACTGGTTGGCCATGGGGCTGGCCTACGCGCTGGCGACCGTGGGGTACTTCATGCTCCTCGAGCTGTTCCTGCAGGTCAGTTACGATACCAAACCCTTCGTCGCGCTCGTCTCGATCACGGGGCTGCCGATCGTCCTCGACGTGATGGGATTAGCCAGTGCCTGGCTGATCGATATCACCTACGAACCGCTCGGCGTAGCTGTGTTCGCCGTGGGGATGTTCTACGTCTATATCGACCAGTTCCAGGCGATCCGGGTGGCCGGGGGCTACGACGACCCCGTTCTCGTACTGACCGAGGACGGGACGCTTCGCGACTACAACATGGCCGCTAGCGACTTGTTCCCCGAACTCGCGGATGCCGATGTCCTGGGGGAGTCCTTCGGCGCGGTCCTCCCGGACGTTGCGGAGGCCGTCGATTCGGGTCGATCGATGCTCACGCTTCGCCGTGGCGGCGACACGCGATACTATCAGCTGGCAGACAACCCGTTCGGGACCGACCAAGCCCAGGTCGGCCGGATGCTGACCTTCAGCGACGTGACCCACCGGGAGCGCTATCGCCGGGAGCTGGAGCGTCAGAACGAACGGCTCGAACAGTTCGCCAACATGGTGTCCCACGACCTCCGGAACCCGCTCAACGTGGCGGCCGGCCGGCTCGACCTCGCTCGGCAAGCCGTCGATAACGAACACCTGGAGGCCGTCGACGGGGCCCTCGAGCGGATGGGCGAGCTCATCGACGATCTCCTCAAACTGGCCCGCCAGGGCCAGCCGATCGACGAGATGGAGCGGGTGCAGCTATCGAACCTCGTCGAGAGCTGTTGGGACTTGGTCGAAACGGCCGAGGCCGAGCTCGTGATGGAGGACGATCTGAGGTTCGAGGCCGATCCGGAACGGGTGCAGCAGCTCCTCGAGAACCTCTTTCGGAACGCCATCGATCACGTCGGATCCGACGTCACGATCCGGGTGGGCCGCATCGAGGGCGAGCGGGGGTTCTTTGTGGCCGACGACGGCCCCGGTATTCCGGCCGAGGACCGCGACGAGGTCTTCGAATCCGGGTACACGACCGACGAGGAGGGGACGGGCTTCGGCCTCGCGATCGTCAAGGAGATCGCGGACGCCCACGAGTGGACGGTCGACGTCACCGAAAGCCGGAACGGCGGTGCACGGTTCGAGATCGAGAACCTCGAACTCGCGTCCTAACGCCTCCAGTCCGCCCGTTTTTGGGACTGCCATCACACGGCCTGTTCGATATCGATCCCGTAGACGCGCTGGGGGGTATTCACGTGGGCGGTTCGGACCGCGGAGTCGTACCCCGCCTCCAGCAGCCAGTTGACCCGTCGCGGCACGGTCTTCGGCCCGAGGACGGCTCCGGGCCGGTCGGGATCGTCGAGGAAATCGGTCTCCATGAGGAACGGTTCCTCGGCCGCGGCGGCGGCTTCCAACGCCTCCTTCCGGGCGATCACGCTCGGGGTGACCCCTGAGGTGGGCCCCTCCGCGTAGTGCTTGACGACGTTCTCCGGTGGTAGCCCGGCCTCGGCTGCCCAGTCAGCGACGTCGGGGAACTCGTCGCTGGCCTCGGTATGCAGCTGTACCGCGACGCCGGCCTCGGCCCCGAGATCGAGGGCGTGTCGCAGTACCCTGTTCGAGGCTTCCCAGACCACGTCGCTCACGTCGTAGTGTGGACGCCCGGACTTGAGGGCCACGGCCGGGCCATCGGCGGCGTAATCGGCCGCGACATCCAGACCGGCCTGCATGAGAGGGACGGCCTCGGACGGGTCGTAGCCCCGGTCGTCGACCAGCCGGCTGATCAGGGCTGGATGCACGCCGAGGACCGGCCACGCGCGGCCCGGGAGCGCGTCGCTCGCCGCCGACACGACGTCGATCGTCCGATCGAACACGGTTCGGAAGTCCTCGCCCGTCGTGGGCGCCACGCCCAGCCGCCAGGAGGGCTGGTTGCAGATCAGCAGATGGGTCCCGCCGGCCCGGGCGAACGCCTTGACGGCCTCGACGCCGCGGCCACGGTCGGCGTCCAGGTGGCAGTGGTCATCGAGCACTGGGGTGGGCATGGGCGCGGTTCCACGGCGCTCCCCAAAACCACTCGGGTTCGGGGGTTCACGCCTCCAGCGTGAGCGCCTCGTCCGCGACATTCGGCAGCGCCGCTGACCGACCGTGTGCGCCGGCCGCCACGGCGACGGTCCGAACCCCTCGACGGTTCGCGGCCTCCAGAGCGGGCTTGAAATCCATGTCTCGGGAGGCGATCACGAGGACGTCGAGATCGGCATCAACGGTGAGTTCCGTCGCGTCCACGGCCAGTCGGACGTCAACGTCACCGCTGGTGACGACCACCTCGAAGCCGTGCGCCTCCGCGGCCTGAATCAGGCCGGCGGTAGCGTTGACATCGAAGTAACACCGCGCGACAGCGAGCTGTCCGCGGGCGGTGGCGATCTCCCGTAAGGTCCCGAACTCGACGTCGAACTCCTCCCGAAAGACGTTCGGCCCGTCGACCAACAGGCCGACCCGCTGGGAGCCATGGCCGACGAGTCGTTCCAGGACCACGATCGCCGTTCGGCCGGGCGAGGGGATAGCGGTGACGGTCGGCCGGGCCGTTGCCTCTCGGCCGACTGAGGGGCCATACCGTGGCCGTCCGGTCGGCGAGGACTTCATCAGGAGGTTCACAGTCCGGGCCGGTGACGGATCGGCTTCAGAGGGCGGTGAGTGAGCCCGAATCAGCCGCCGGCGAGGGAATCGAAGTCAGCGACAGACTCCGGTTCCACGGACGGAACGGGCCGGTCGTAATCGAGGCGGTCCGAGCGGGTTCCGAAACGGAATTACGTGATGGCGGCGAACCCTTCCGGTGTGTCATCGCACCGGGAAACTCCACTGTTCGACGTCCATGAGGCCGCCGGCGCCCGCTTCACCGAGTTCGGCGGGTGGGAGATGCCGGTGGAATACGACTCCATCCGGACCGAACACGCCGCGGTTCGGGACGCCGCCGGCAAGTTCGACGTCTCCCACATGGGCGAACTCGTGGTTTCGGGTCCCGACGCCGGCGCCCTCACGGACCGGTTGACGACCAACGACATCGGCGGCATGGCGGTGGGCGATGCCGACTACTCGTTGATCACCGACGAGGCGGGCACCATCCTCGACGACACCATGATCTATCGCCGGGCCGATGCCGAGTACCTCGTCATCCCGAACGCCGGCCACGACCGGCAGATGGCGGACCGCTGGACGGCCCATCGCGACGAGTGGGGCCACGATGCGACGGTCGAGAACGCCACCGAACGCTTGGCGATGATCGCCCTCCAGGGGCCCGAGGCCGCGTCGCTCGTCGAGGCGGTCGCGGATCCCGCGGTCACGGACCTCGAGCACATGGAAGCGACGTGGGCCACGGTGGCCGGCATCGAGACCTATGCCGCCCGGACCGGATACACCGGCGAGGACGGGTTCGAATTCGTCTATCCGCGGGATGCGGCGCCGGCGCTATGGGAGGCGCTGGAGTGTCAGCCCTGCGGCCTCGGGTCCCGGGACACCCTGCGGACGGAGATGGGCTTCCTGCTCTCGGGCCAGGACTTCGATCCCGAGACCGAACCCCGCACCCCCTACGAGGCAGGCGTGGGTTTCGCGGTCGACCTCGATACCGAGTTCATCGGCCGGGACGCCCTGGCCGCCGTCGCCGATAGCGGCCCCGAACAGTCCTTCGTCGGGCTCGAGCTGCTGGAGCGCGGCGTTCCGCGCCATGGGTACCCGATCACGGAGCCGGACGGCACGGAGCTCGGTCACGTGACGAGCGGCACCATGAGCCCGACGCTGGGGGACCCGATCGGCCTGGGCTACGTCGACGCGGCTGCGGCGGAGCCCGGGACCGAGATCCGAGTGATCATCCGTGACGACCCCAAAACAGCCAAGATACGCGAGACTCCATTCCGACCATGACCTACGAGACCCCGGACGACAGGCGGTACCTCGAATCGCACGAATGGGTAACGACGGGCGACGGCACGGCCCAGGTGGGGATCTCCGACTTCGCGCAGGACGAGCTGGGCGACATCGTGTTCGTCGAGCTCCCGGACGTGGACGAGGAGGTCAGCCAGGAGGAGGCCTTCGGCGTGATCGAGAGCATCAAGGCGGTCTCGGACCTCTACGCACCGGTCTCCGGCACTGTCACCGCGGTGAACGACCGGCTGGAACAGGAACCCGAGCTGGTCAACGACGCGCCGTACGAGGACGGCTGGATGCTCGAGCTGGAGCTCGCCGACGAGGGCGAGCTCGAAGCGCTGCTCTCGGCGGACGACTACCGCGCCCAGGTCGAATGATGCCGGCGGTGGGAGCCCGGCCATGAGTCACGAGCAGCGATCGGGCAGCCCGTTCGCGCCCCACAAGCCCGATGAGACGGCGGCCATGCTCGACGCCGTCGGCGCGGAGTCGTTGGAGGACCTGTTCGATATACCGGATCCGGTCCGCTACGATGGGGACTTCGGCATCGAGGCCCGGTCGGAGGCGGCGGTTCGGTCCGAGGTCGCGTCGACCCTGGCCCGGAACGACGACTTGGTCGAGTTCCTCGGCCGGGGCCACTACAACCACTACGTCCCGTCTCTGGTCGACCACCTGGCCGACCGATCGGAGTTCCTGACCTCCTATACGCAGTACCAGCCCGAGGTGACACAGGGGTTCCTCCAGGCGCTTTTCGAGTACCAATCCATCCTCGTCGAACTCACCGGTCTGTCGATCGCGAACTGCTCGCTGTACGACGGCGCCACCGCGCTCGCCGAAGCCGCGCTTTTGGCTACGCGTGTCCGGGAGGCCTCGGGCGATCGCGTCCTGATCCCCGACATCGCGCTCGAGGCCCGACGGAGCGTCCTGGACAACTACACCGAGGGCGCCGACCTGACGATCGATACCTACCCGACGGCGGCCGCCAACACCGACCTCGACGGCCTCGAAGCCGCGCTCGAGGACGACGTCGTCATGGTGTATGTTGCAAGCCCGAACGCCCGTGGGGCCATCGAGGAATCCGTCGCCTCCATCGCGGACCTCGCCCACGAGTACGACGCTCTCTGTACCCTCGGGAGCGATCCGGTCGCGCTATCGCTCCTGAGCGAACCGGCGGACGAAGGCATCGACATCGTTGTCGGTGACGCGGCCAGCCTGGGTCTGGGAAGAGCCTATGGCATGGGGTTGGGCCTGTTCGCCTGCCGCGAGGACTACCTGCGTCGGGTGCCCGGCCGGCTGGTCGGCGCGAGCGAGGACGACCGTGGCCAGCGGACTTACACGCTCACGCTACAGACGCGGGAGCAGCACATCCGCCGGGAACGCGCCACGAGCAACATCTGCACGAACCAGGCCTGGGTCGCCCTCCGGACGGCGATGCACGCAGCGTACCTCGGCCCCGATGGCCTCCGCGAACTCGCCGAGCAATGCGTCGAGCTGCCCCGGGAGCTGGCGGCGCGGCTGGACGAGATATCGGGCATCCAAGCGCCGGTGGCCGATCGCCACCATTTCCGTGAGTTCGTGGCCCGCACCGACCAGCCGGCCGAGGCGGTCGCGGACCGCCTGGCGGAGGCCGGCTACGCCGTCCACGTCGTGGGCGAGCACCAGCTCCAGCTCTGCGTGACCGACGCCACCGCGGCGGCCACCGACGGCCTGGTGGCTGCCTGCGAGGAGGCCGCCCAATGACGCGCTACGACCAGGCCCGGTGGACGGACGACGGCGTCTACGAGCCGCTCCTGAGCGAGAAGGACGCTTCCACCGAGGCGATCGAGGACTCCCCCCTCCCCGACGAGTTGACCCGCGACAGCCTGTCGCTGCCGGCGCTCTCCGAACCCGAGCTCGCCCGCCACTACACCCGGCTCAGCCAGATGAACTACGGGATCGAGACCGGCCCCTATCCGCTGGGCTCCTGTACGATGAAGTACAACCCGAAGTTCACCGAGGACGTCGCGATGGACCCGAACGGCGCGGTCCACCCCGACCGCCCGGCGGAGACGGTCCAGGGGACCCTCGCGGCCCTGCATCAGCTCGAGGACTACCTCGCGCGTATCGGCGGCATGGACACGGTGACACTGCAGCCCCCGGCCGGCGCCGCCGGGGAGTTCACCGGGATCCGGATCGCCGCCGCCTATCACGACGCAAACGGCGAGGGCGAACAGCGGACCGAGGTCGTGGTGCCCGACAGCGCGCACGGGACGAACCCCGCCAGCGCCGCCATGGGCGGGTACGACGTCGTGGAGATCCCGAGCGGCGACGACGGGCGGGTTCACCTCGAGGCGCTCGAGCAGGCGGTCGGCGAGTCGACGGCGGCCCTGATGCTCACGAACCCGAACACGCTGGGCCTGTTCGAGCGGGGGATCGAGACCTTCGCCGAAGTCGTCCATGACGTCGGCGGGCTCCTCTACTACGACGGCGCGAACCTGAACGCGCTGCTGGGGCGGGCGCGCCCCGGCGACATGGGGTTCGACATCATGCACTACAACGTCCACAAGACCTTCGCGACGCCCCACGGCGGTGGTGGCCCCGGCGCGGGTCCCGTGGGCGTCGTCGAGGAGCTGGCGCCCTACCTACCGACGCCGCAGGTCCGGGCGGGCGAGGACGGCTACGAGTGGTACGAGCCCGCCGAGTCGATCGGCAAGGTGCATGGCTTCCACGGCAACTGGCTCGTGCTGGTGAAAGCCCTCGCGTACATCATGCGGTTGGGCGACGAAGGGCTCGCCGACGCGAGCGGGAAGGCGGTGCTGAACGCCAACTACCTCGCGAGCCAGATCCCCTACGAGATCCCCTACGGACCGTTCCACCACGAGTTCGTGGCGAGCGCGGGCGACCAGGACGCGGCCGAGGTGGCCAAGCGGATGCTCGACTACGGCGTCCATCCGCCGACGACGAAGTGGCCCGAGATCGTCCCGGAGGCGCTCATGACCGAGCCGACGGAGGTCGAGAACCGGGACTCGCTCGACGAGCTGGCCGAGGCGTTCACCGAGGTCGCCGGCGAGGACGACGAAACGCTCGCGAGCGCGCCCCAGCGAACCACGGCGGCCCACATCGACCAGGCCCAGGCGGCCCGCGAGCCGCGACTCTCCTGGCAGGCGCTGGACGACTGAGGTCCCATCCCGGCCGAAGGGGGCTAGCCGACGCCGGAGTTCTGCAGTCGCCGACCGTTACTAAGCCTTAATAATTGTAGCGCGCTTCCTTAGTAACATGACGGTCGTCAGCGTCTCGATGCCGGAGGAGCTCCTGGATCGCCTCGACGAGTTCGCGGGCGAGCACGGCTACACCGGCCGCAGCGAGGTGATCCGTGAGGCCTCTCGGAACCTGCTCGGCGAGTTCGACGACCGGGCGTTGGAGGACCGGCCGCTCATGGGCGTGGTCACCGTGCTCTTCGACTACGAAACGACGACGGTCGAGAACCGGATGATGGGCCTCCGCCACGACCACGAGACCCTCGTCAGTTCCAACGTGCACACCCACGTCGGCGACCACCACTGCGTCGAACTGTTCATCCTGGAAGGGACGCTCTCGGAGATCTCCGCCTTCGTGGGTAAGGTCCGGGCGACCACGGACACGCTGACGGTCGATTACTCCGTGATCCCGGTCGATGGCGGCCCCGCCGAGCAATTGGATGCCGGCTGATCTAGGAGAGTTCTATCAACCGGATTGCTGGCCCGGGCCCTCCCGTATTAGGAGTCGAACACGTCACGCTCCGGCGACCGCCTAACCCTCGATCCGAGCGTCGAAGGCCTGCATCATCGGCTCGATGGGCTCCTCCGGCCCGACCGCGAAGAAGACGCCCTGTCCGTTCCGGTAGGCTCGGACGACCTTCAGGTAGTCCATGCTCACCACGAAGTAGCGGACGTCGTTGGCGATCGGGAACAGGTCCTCCGTGAACAGTTCCATCTCCATGAAGTCCAGGTTGGCGTAGGAGTGGATCTCCTCGAAGTGGGCGAGCATGTGATCGACGTCCTCGTAGAACTGGACCGTGGCCTCGTCGACGTAGATGGGGTTGAAGTCGTCGACATCGAACTCGACGAACGAGTAGATCGGCCCCTCGGCGACGGCCTCGATGGCATCGAAGGCCGCCGCCGCGTCGAAGCTCGCGATCTCCGACTCGTTCCGGACCGGCATGTGCCATGCATCGCCGGGTCGGCGAAAAATAGCTATGGGTAACGGGGATCCAGGAGCCGTCCGCTCGGCACCGCTGGGTCAGGTCTGGTCCTCGTCGGTGATGAACCGTTTGACCCCGGGCGGCTCGTAGGCGGCGAACGCGTCCAGGAGGGCATCGTCCTCCTCGGCCACGATCAGCATCTCCCGGTGCTCGGGTTCGACGAAGCCCGCCTCGACCTGCTGATCGAAGAAGGCGACCAAGTCCTCGAAGTAGCCCGCGACGTTCAGAACGCCACAGGGTTTCTGATGGAACCCCAGCTGTGCCCAGGTCAACACTTCGAGCAGTTCCTCCAGGGTGCCGAAGCCGCCCGGCAGGGCGACGAAGCCGTCAGCCAGGTCGGCCATCCGCTCCTTGCGGGCGTGCATCGACTCGACGACATCGAGCGTCGTCAAGCCCTCGTGGGTGAGCTCCCGTTCCTCGAGGGCGGCCGGAATGACGCCGTGGGCCTCCCCGCCGGCGTCGAGAGTGGCATCCGCCACGGTTCCCATGAGCCCCACGTGGCCCCCGCCGTAGACTAAACCGAGGTCGCGGGCCGCGAGCGCCCGGCCGAAGCGCTCCGCAGCCGCACGGTAAGTCTGATCCCGTCCCGCGCTGGAGCCACAATAGACACAGATACGGTCCATCGGTCGCGATGCGGTCGAGCTCCACGTAAACGTGGCTATGTCCCCCGGCGGGTTTTGAACGCGACGCGCCGGTTCGTGAGACTACTAGTCGCATCAGAGCCCGCCACGGCGCAAGCGTCCTGTCGCAAGCGCGTTTCTTCGATCGCTACGGCGGTCAGCAAGCCAGCGGGGTTGAGAGCCGCGGATCACCCGATCTGATCGGGAGGCCCGAGCCCGACCATCGGTGCGTTTTTGCCCGGCGCCGGACAGCTCCGGACATGGTCAACGAAACCCGGGACTTCGGCCTGGCGACCCTCCTGACGATCGTGGGACTGGTGATCATGCTGTGGGGCGTCACGCTGAACAACGGGACGGCGTTCAATCAGCCCATGCTGATCGGCGGGGCCGTGATCGCCGTCGGGATCGGGATCATCATGGTCGCCGTCATGCGGCTCGAAGCCGATCACGAGGCCCACTGAGTCACCCGATCCCGGCGACCCGCTATTCAGCCGACGTCAGGCGGAGGACGGCGCCGCCTCGACTTCCGACCCCCAGCGCGTAGAGCTCGCCGTCGGTGTCCCTGGCGAACGAGAACAGGCGCGTGAGCCGGTCCGTGTCGCCCTCCGCGATCGGGAGGGTCCGGGTCGACCAGAGCCCCGCCCCGTCCTCCGGCGTACCGGTAAACAGGGCTCCATCCGCCTGGAGGTCGCCGAACACGTACGTCCCCACCAACCCTGGCACGGCGTCGCCCCGGTAGACGTTTCCGCCGATCACGGAGATGCCGCTGACCGGTTCCCCGCGGTGGGGGTACTCGATGACCGGGTCGAGGAGCGGTTCCCCGCCCCGGACAGCGTCGGGCGTCCGGTCCGGACAGGTCTCCGAACCGAAGCAGTGGGTGCCCTCCTTGACGTTCCAGCCGTAGTTCCCGCCGCGCTCGATACGGTTGACCTCCTCGAACCGGTTCTGCCCGACGTCCGCGGCGTAGCAAGCCTCGCCGTCGAACGCGAACCGCCAGGGGTTCCGTAACCCCCAGGCGTAGTGCTCATCCAGCCCCGGCTGCCCCACTAGCGGATTGGCGGGCGGGATCCCGTATCCCCGATCGGCCTCGCGTCGATCCACGTCGATCCGGAGGAGGCTCCCGAGCAGGTTGTCCGTCACGTCCTGCCCGTTGCCGCCGCCGTTCGCACCGTACCAATCGTCCGCGTGTCCGTCACCCAGATCGCCGCCGGCCCCGCCGTCGCCGACCGCCACGTAGAGGTAGCCATCCGGCCCGAACGCGATGTCGCCGGCGTTGTGATTGCCCTGTGGTTGGGGGATCTCGAGGACCGTCCGTTCGGATGCTTTGGGAACGTCACGCCCGTCGGCCGCGGCCTCGAACTCGGCGAGGACGAACGTGTGGCTGTAGCCCTCGGGCGTGCCGGGCCGATTGGGCGCGGAGTACCGCAGATAGAGCCGCCGGTTCTCCGCGAAGTCCGGGTGCAACGCGATCCCAAGCAGACCGCGTTCGCCCCCGGCCGTCACGGCACCACGGAGATCGAGGGCCGGCTCGTCCGCCAGGCCGTCGGCGTCGTGGTACAGCACCAACCCCGGCTGTTCGATCACGTACCGTCGATCGGCGCCGGGGTGAAACGCCATCGCCACTGGCGCTTTGAGGCCCTGGACTACCGGGTCGAGGCCGACCCGGTCAGGTCTCTCGGCCGCCCCGTCGCTTGGCGTCCCGAGCGTGTCGGGTTCCGGTTCGGCCGTCGTCGATGTGGCCGGATCATCGGTACCGCACCCGGCCAAACCGCCGAGGATGCCCGGCCCGGCGATCCGGAGGAGGCGCCGGCGGGTGGGGCCGTTCATGGCGCTCCTTCGGGGCGGACTGGATTATGTGCAACGTTCGCGCTCCCGTTTCGAACTCAACCGTTAAACGGACTGACCGCCAAGCGGGAACCAGGATGGCCACGGCGTGTACCTACTGCGGGTGCGATATCCAGGCCCACGACCCGGTCTTCGTCCAGGAAGGCGCGGGCACGGATCGATCGGAGGCGGGGCAGTTCTGTAACTACGCCTGTCTGGCCCGCTATATCGAGGACGCTGGACTGGAGGATGGGACCAGCTGCCGAATCGATATCGGCTGAGCCGCGGAGCGCCGGTCGCTTCCGGGCTATCCCTCGACCTGGTCCGAGACGATCCCGTTGATCTCGACGAACTGGTAGCCACAGTCGGGACAGGACCACTTGACCTTCTCACCGAGGTGGAGGTTCGTGCTGGCCGAGCGGTAGAACTCGCGCTCTCCGTCACAGTCAGGACAGAAGTGTGACCGCTCGAGCGCCATGTTCGATGGTGCCGGATGCGCGGCATTGAAGATTCTGGTTCTCGGATCGGACGCTGCGGGTGACCGTTGGCTTTTGAGGCCTCGGATCCATCCACCGGCCATGGGAATCATCCTCTACGCGCTGGACGGCTGCCCGTGGTGTGAGAACGTGCACGACGCCCTCGAGGAGCACGGCGTGGCGTACGAGACGAAGTGGGTTCCGGCGCGGCACTCCGAACGGAACGAGGTGAAACGCGTGAGCGGCCAACGGGTCGTGCCGGTCCTCGTGGACGAGGGACGCGGCGTGACGATGGTCGAGAGCGCGAACATCATCGAGTACATCGAGAAAACGCTGGCGCCGACGGTCGAGGCATAAATGGTCCCTCGATCACGGAGGCGGTCGTGAGCATCTACACCGGCCGCGGGGACGAGGGGCAAACCGACCTCGGGGACGGCTCCCGGGTCTCGAAGGCCGCGGGTCGCATCGAGGCTTACGGGACCGTCGACGAGTGCAACGCACAGATCGGCGCTGCCCGGCCCTCGGGCCATGAGGACGTCGACGGCTGGCTGGCCGGCCTCCAGAACCAGCTGCATATCGTGCAGGCCACGCTGGCCAACCCCGACGGCGAGGCCCCCGAGATCACCGATGACCACGTCGCCACGCTCGAGGACTGGATCGACACGGCCGAGGCGGACCTCGAGCCGCTGCAGTCGTTCATCCTGCCAGGCGGCAGCGACGTCGGGGCCCAGCTCCACGTCGCGCGGGCCGTCGCCCGACGGGCCGAGCGCCGAACGGTGGCGCTGGCCGAGGCCGACGAGGTCGCAGAAACGCTGATCGTCTACTTGAACCGGCTCTCCGACGCGCTGTTCGTCTTCGCTCGGCTCGTGAACGCCCGGGAGGGCGTCCCCGAGGAATCCCCGACCTATTGAACCGCCAGCGGGATGAGTCCGCGTACCCATCGATCTCCACCCTGACTGTGTGGCTCCGTCCCGTGCTAACCCGTCTGCCACAAGGGTTATCCCCGTCTCGCCCGTCGTTTCTCGTATGAACAAGCACTTCGAAGACACCCGATATTACCTGAAGCGAGCCACCGAAACGGCCGCCAAAGGCGTGCTGGAGGAGCTGGAGCCGATCGAATCCCGCTTCCGTGAGCTGACCGGGCGCGAAGAGGAGCCCGAGCCGTCCCGCCTGGCTGCGATCCGGGAGGAGCTCGAAACGCTCGAGGAGCGGGCCGAGGGCGAGGCCAAGGAGGCCATCGCGGAGGCCCGAGAGAAGCTCAAGTCGTATCGGCGACAGCGCGCCCAGTAGACGATCGAGCGCCACTTTTCGGGTTGCAAGGGAACGAGAGCTGATGCTGCGGACGACAACGCTTAAGGCCGACAGCGAGGTACGCTCGGACGACGGGTTGGTGGTCTAGCTCGGTTATGACGGCTCCTTCACACGGAGCAGGTCCCAGGTTCAATTCCTGGCCAACCCATTCACGACCCGCCGATGTGCCTGGGTCGATCGAGGCGTCACTCATCGGGTCGACGCTGGACCTTCGGTGATCCTTTCAACTGCCGGACCAGGGGGCGTCATTTCGAGATCGCCCAGACGGACTCGCCGAAAAGGACGAAGCCGACCAGGATCAACAGCACGGCGACGCCGGAGAGGACCAGCGAAAACAGGCCGGAGAGGTAGCTCGACCCGCCGACGGCGATGATCACGAGGAGGAACGCCGCGGCGATGAACGCCAGCGCCGCGAGCTTGGCCGAGTAGATCGTGTCCGTCTCGAGGGGTCGCTCGGCGGTCGAGTGTGAGGCGTAGACGAACATGTAGATCCCGATCGCCGGGATCGTGAGCGCGACGAGTTGGATCAGGGCGAGCTGCGTGTCAGCGACCATGCCCGCTGCTACAGTGCAGCCCGCCAAAAAAGACCCCGTCCGTCGGATCCGGAACGCCGCATCTCGCACCCCCCGGGCGGCAGCCCGCAGACCGCAATAGTTCGGGCAATAACCCTCATGGATCGATTCCGTATGGCGAACAGCCACGCGTAACTCACTCAGCGATCTCGCGGGCGTCGGTCGGTGACATCGGTCCGGTGGACCGCGCCCTCCTCAGCCGCGGCGTTGGAGGGCGATCGCGAGGCTGGACACGATGGCCACGGCGACCACGTGCCCGATGACCAGCCATGCCAGCACGCGATCGCTCCAGAGAAACGGCACGAGCAGGAGCTGAAGCCCGGCAAAGGCCAACGTGAAGAGATCGACCCGCGCGTATTTCTCGCGAACAGCAACCGGCAGCCTCCGGCCGAACGTGGCTGCGCGCCACAGACCGGTGATGCTCGCCCACCAGGCCGTCCCGATGCGATAGGAGAGGTCCCAGGCTACAAAGAGGGCAAAGAAGATAGCAGGCGCCGGGACCGGATCGCCGAGGACCCGTTGGAGCAGCGTGCCCCGCCCGCTGACGAGGAGGTAGGTCAGGAGCCCGATGAACGCGACCAACCCCATGACGACGTCGATGCTCGAATGGAAGAGGGCCCGTCGATATCGGGCCGGCGGATCGAGCGCCCGGACTTTGTCGCTCAACAGCAGCATCAAGCCGCTGCCGATCGTCGCCACGCCGATGGCGATCGTCCCGAACAGCAGCGCCTCCCACCGTCCGTACCAGGCTGCGAGGCCGACGGCGAAGCCCTCGAAGAGCAAGAACTGCACCGCCAGTGCCGATCGGGAACCGAGCGACAGACCTGGCACTACCGACACGAGGGTAATATACGCCCAGTCCCCCGTCTCTAGGGGCTCCCTCGGCTGACCGTCCATCAGCCCTTCAGCGCTCTCGCGACCGCGTCGTCGAACGGGGTCAGTTCGATCGGCAGGTGGTCCCGGATCCGATCGTCGTTCACGACGACCGGGTTCTTGAGCCCGTAAACCAGCGGATGGGCGATGGCCTTGGGGACGTCGGTGACGAGATCGACCCAATAGACTGACAGCCCCGGGGTCAACACGGGAACCGGGATGATCAACGGGCTCCGTCCGAGCTGTCCAGCGGTTCGCGTGAGGACCGATTGATAGGTGAGCACGTCCGGCCCGCCGATCTCGTAGGTTCCGCCCGCGGTGGCTGGCACGTCGAGGACGCCGACGAGGTACTCGACGACGTCGCGGATCGCGATCGGTTGGCATTCCGTCCGGACCCACCGCGGGGTGACCATGACCGGTAGCCGGTGGGCGAGTTGGCGGATCATCCTGAAACTCGAGCTGCCGTCGCCGATGATGACGGCGGCGCGGAGCGTGGTCAATTCGAACGGCCCCGCCGCGAGCACGTCTTCCACCTCCCGCCGCGATTTGAGGTGCTCGGAGAGGTCCTCGCCGGTTTCGCCGAGGCCGCCGAGGTAGATCACCCGGTCGACGGTGGACTCTCGAGCGGCGTCACAGAAGTTCCGGGCGGCGGCCCGGTCGCGCTCGGCGAACGCGGGCCCCGCCTGCAGCGAGTGGACGAGGTAGTACGCGGCGTCGATGTCCTCGAAGACCCCATCGAGAGTGGACCGCTCGAGCAGATCACCCTCGACGACCGAGACACCCTCGGGTGGGTCGTAGCCTGCAGCATCCCGAGTCATCGCTGTTACCGAGTGGCCGGCGTCCAGGAGGGCGGGCACCAGATACCGACCGACGAAGCCGGTGGCCCCGGTCACGAGGACCTTCACTCGCGAATCAACGTCCCCGACGGGGATGGGTGCTTCGATGGGGGTCTCACCGGTCAGGGCGCCTGGTGGCGTTGGACCTCCAGGGTTTCGGCATCCAGCTCGTAGTAGCTCTCCCAGACCGGGTCCAAGCCGATCACCCGCGTGCGGCCGAAGCGGCCCTCGACGTGTTCGTGGTGGTGGCCGACGAGACACAGTCGCGGCTCGACGGCTTCGAGGATCTCGTCGATGTGGACACAACCGACGTCGTAGTCCTCCTCGAAATTCATACCGTGTGGCGATTCGTGCGTCAGGAACACGTCGAGGTCGGTCAACGCCTTGGCTCGCTCTACGTCCGCTTTCACGAAGTGTCGTCGCCGAGCCGGCGCGAGGTCGGCCCGGGACTTCTCGAACTGCGTCGGCGCGAAGTTCCCTGAGAGCCCGCCGATACGCAGACCGGACAGTTCGACGACGGAGCTGGCGAGTAAGTTGACGTTCCGTGTCTCAGCGGGTGGCTCACCGGAACGGAGGGCTTCGATGACATCGAACTCCTCGTTGTTGCCCGCGATGAACCACGTCGGAGACGGCAGGTCGTAATGAAGCAGGTCCCCGGCTTGCAGAGCCACGTCGGCACCGGCTGCCTCGTAGGCCGCCAGCAGCGCCGCCCGGTTGGCGTCGTCGTCAGCGTGCGCGTCACCGAGGACGAGCATCGACCAACTCTTCGCCCGGCCCGCTCGTAACCCTTCGGGACGCCGTTCCTGCCAGGCCGTTCAGTCGTCCGCGGGTGGCTCCGCGGTGACGTCGAGCAGTCGGTCCAATCCGTCGACCATGGCCCGCACGCTGGCCTTCGTGATGTCGGCCTCACGGGCCGCAACCGAGACCGATCGGTCGCCCCGCGAGAGATCGACCTCGACCGTCACTAGCGCATCCGTGCCGCCCGTGACCGCGTCGACGTGGTAGGCATCGAGGCGGAAGACGGCGTCGTCGAGGGCTTCGCGCACTGCGTTGAGCGCGGCGTCAACCGGCCCGGAGCCCGTGCCTGAGGCCACTCGCTCCTCCTCGTCGACCTCCAACCGGACGCTGGCGGTCGGCGTTGGTCCGCCGCTGACGGCGGTGAGGTCGAGGAGTTCGACCCGTCGGTCCCGACCGGTCGCGGCTACGTCCTCGGCCACGGCAAGCAGATCCGTATCCGTGACCCGTTTGTCACGCTCGCCGAGTGTTTTCACCCGATCGACGATCTCGTCGAGCGCGTCGGCGTCGACCTCGATCCCGTGTTCGGCTAGGGCCGCCTTCACGCCCGCCCGGCCGGCGTGTTTGCCGAGCACGAGCCGTCGCTCCCGGCCGACCGTTTCGGGTGGATAGGGCTCGTACATCGCCTCGTCCTTGAGCGTGCCGTCGGTGTGGATGCCGCTCTCGTGGGTGAACGCGTTCTCCCCGACCACCGCCTTGTTCGGCGCCAGGGGGACCCCGGTCGCGTGAGCCACCCGCTCCGCCAGCGGATAGAGCCGGTCGAGCTGCAGCGTCTCGATGTCGTAGCTGTGCCACAACGCGACGGCGACCTCCTCGAGGGCCACGTTTCCGGCCCGTTCGCCGATGCCGTTGACCGTAGCATGAACCATGTCGGCACCGGCGGCCAGGCTGGCGAGGACGTTCGCCACCGCGAGGCCGAGGTCGTCGTGGGTGTGGGTACTCGTTGGCCCCAGCTCGGCGAGCCGTGAAACGGCCGTATACGCCTCGTGCGGCCCGGCGTGGCCGACGGTATCGGCCCAGCAGAACCGATCGGCGCCGGCGTCGAAGCCCGCCTCCGCGAGGGCTTCCAGGAAGTCCGGCTCGGCGCGGCTGCCGTCCTCCCCGAGCAGTTCGACCCAGAGGTCGTGGTCCTTCGCGTACGCGACCAGGTCGGCCGCGCTCTCGACGACGGCCTCGGGCGTCGTGTCCACCTTTCCTTCGACGTGGCGGTCGCTCGCCGGCACGACGATCGTCACGCCGTCGACGCCGCACTCCAGGGCGTGGTCCACGTCGGCTCTGAGGCCGCGGGCGAAACTCGTGACGGTAGCGTCGAGGCTCAGGTCGACGACCCGCCGGATGCTCTCGCGCTCGCCCTGGCCGGTGCAGGCGCTGCCGGCTTCGATCACCGCCACGCCGGCCGCATCCAGTTCCCTGGCGATCGCGGCTTTCTCGTCCGGCGACAGCGCTACACCTGGCGCTTGCTCGCCGTCACGGAGCGTCGTGTCGAAGAACTCTACCGAGTCAGCAGTCAGGTTCGGGGACAAGCCCCCGAATAAATCGATCCGCGGTCATTGCTGCCACGTCTGCGTGGGAACGCCCGCGGGTATATAAATACCTGCATCCGACATGGCCGGACGCAGCTCAATCGGGACCGGGACTAGCCGCGCTATGCCGTCGCCGTCACGGGGTCCCGCGTGAACTCGACGTGGTGGTGCTCCTTGCGTGAGTGGCGCTCGAGTTCGTCCGACACCGGCTCGTAGTCCGTCGACTCATAGGACCAACCACAGTCCGTGCAGACGGCGCCGTAGGTTGTCATGGGACACCTCCGACTGGTCCAAGTGGTGGACGGCGTTCCTCGGTTGCATCGGATTGGTGCGGGGACATGGGGGTCGGGCGGAGCGGGTGTGTCATGCTGAATCGTGCTCCACACCCGGAGCAACGGCTCTAAAGCCCAAAAACGGCCGGCTAGCTCGGTGAAAGTGAAGGTCGAGCCGGTTGTGGCGCCGTCATCAGGCGGATTACCCCGAGAGCGACCGGTCCTGGTTCCGCGCTGGCCGGCCCTCTGTGGGCGGCCGGATGGCTTCGCGCAGACGCGTCCGGAGTCTCTATATACGTCTCGTTCGGGTGGCGTTGGACCAGAGTGCCTCCGAGAGTCGCCGGAGAGCACGGGAATATAAGGGCATATTAACTGTGTAATCTCCCTAAGAACAACGCTTTTGCCATGGTCCTTGATACGCGGTGGCACCCATGAGCAACGAAACGATGCGAGATGTGAGCCATACACCGAAATCGGGAAAAAGCGTCACCAACGTCTGGCACCGCGGCGACGTCGAAGAGGAGTAACCACCGACGCGTCCCTCAGTACGGTCCCGGCCGAGACGCCGTTTGGGTGTTTTCCAATGAGGCTGACCTGACAGTGACGACCTCCAAACGGCCGGTTCAGGCTGAGGCTGCCTCCGTCGCGGCGTCGATCACGTCGGCAACGAGCGCGTCCCAATCGGGCTCCTCACTGGCTTCCTGGATCCATTTGTAGGTGATCCGACCGTCCGAACCGATCACGAACACGCTCCGCCGGGCGACCGTGACGACGTCGTAGAGCCCTTCGCGGACCACGCCGTACGCTCCGATGACCTCGTGTGACGGATCGGAGAGCAGCGGGAAGGGCAGGTCGAGCTGCTCGGCCCAAGTGTTCTGTGCGAACGGCAGGTCCACGCTGACGCCATAGACGTCTGCATCGATGGCTTCGAACGCCTCGTACTCCTCGCCGAAGGAGCCGAGTTCCGAGGAACACCAGCTCGTGAAGGCGGCCGGCACGAACACCAGCACGACCGGGCCGTCCCCGAGCCGGTCTGAGAGGGTGAACTCCTCGACGTCGTTGTACGATTCGCCCCCGGCGAGTGGCGCCGTGAAATCCGGTGCCTGCTCCCCCACGTCGACCATATGTTCAGCTCGGCCCGGACGGCCTTAATCCCACGCCACAGCCCGGGGCCGGTAGTCGACGGGGTTTAGGCCGGGCCGCGCCGAAGGCTGGTCGATGGCGAGTAGCGTCCCGTGGCTCCCCATTCTGGTCCTCGGCGCCGGAGTGGTCTCGGCGAGCTTCATCCGGTACCTCTGGCATTACCGCCACAGCCCGGGCGGCTGGTTCTTCATCGGCACGATCGCGGCCGAGTCGGTCTGGACGCTCTCGTACGGACTGGCACTCCTCGTGTTCGATCCCGGTCTGCGGGCCCTCTTCGAGATCCCCATCTGGCTCGGCGTCAATTTCATCGGGGTCTTCTTCCTGGCCTTCGCCCTGGAATACACCGGCCGTGGCGGCCTCGTTCGGTCGCCCTGGATGGCGGGCCTGGTCGCGTTGCAGGTCGTGCATACGGGGATCGTGGCGACCAACCCGCTGCACGGGATCGCCTGGAGCAGCTACCAGCTCGAGCCGATGTTCGGGGCCGCCACGGTGACCTATACCCACAGCGTCTGGCTGTCGGTCAACTTCGCGGGGATCTTCCTGATGGTCTCCGCCGGCGTGTTCCTGCTGGTCGACGCGTTCTTCAGCTACGGCCGGCTCTACCGGGTGCAAGCCGCCGCGATCGCCGTCTCGCCCGTGCTGCCGGGCCTGGGGTTTTTCGTGTGGCTGATCGAGTTCGGGATCTCGCCGCCGCTGAACCTCACGCCGCTGACGTTCCCCATCCATCTCGGTTTCGTCGTCTACGCGTTCTTCCGTCGCAACATGTTCGAGCTGACGCCGGCCGCGCGGCGGGCCAGCGAACAGGCGGCGGTGGAGGACCTCGGCAGCGCGGTGATCGTGGTCGATGGCGGTGACCGGCTGATCAATCTGAACGCGGAGGCACGGCGCGTGCTCGGGCTCGATGACGCCGCCCCGCTCGGGGCGCCCCTCGACGACTACCTGCCAGAGATCGATCCCCGGGCCGATGGAGGGACGATCACGCTGGCGCCGGACGGCGCTCCCCGGGAATACGCCGTGACCACCGGGACCCTCGATGACGCCGCCGGCCACGTCGTCGGGCATACGATCGTGCTCCAGGACATCACCACCGAGAAGGAGCGCGAACAGCGCCTCGGCGTGTTGAACCGGGTCCTCCGGCACAACCTCCGGAACGACCTGAACGTGGTCCAGGGCTACCTCGAAATGGTCCGCGCCGAGGTCGTCGACGAGGAGGTCGAACGCATGCTGCATACGGCCGAGGCGAAGACCCGGGATGTGATCGCGCTCGGCGAGAAGGCCCGGCGCATCGAGAACACGGTTTCCGACGAGGGCGAGGCCAGACCCGTCGCGGTGGCCGATCTCCTCGCAGAGGTCGTCGGGGACCTCGAGGCCGAGTTCCCGGCGGCCGAGATCGAGGTGTCCGTGCCGCCGGCGGTCCGGATCGACGGCGCGCCCTCGTTACTGGACGGCGTGTTCCGCAACCTCATCGAAAACGCCATCGAGCACAACCCCCACTCGACGCCGACCGTTAGCGTCGAACTGATCGAGCAGGCCGGCGGGGCGGCGACCTTCACGGTCGAGGATGACGGCCCGGGGATCCCGGACCACGAGCTCGAGGTCCTCGATGCCGACCAGGAGACGCCGCTGGAGCACGGCAGCGGCCTGGGGCTCTGGCTGGTCACCTGGGGCGTTCGGGCGCTGGGCGGCGAGTTGCGCTTTCGGACCGACGACACCGGCACGACGGCGACGATCCAGCTGCCGCTGGCCGCTGACGTCACTTCAGCGTGACGTAAGTCAGGAACGCCAGTGCCACGAACTCCAGCGCCCGGAGCACGACCACCGCCAGGTGGACCCGCGGATCCGCCGCGAACAGCATCCGCATGTCGAAGAAGAAGTACAGGGCCGTGAGGTTCTCGATGAGCAGGACGACCGCGAACGCGACCAACCCGAGCAGCATCGGCGTCCGGAACTGGCGGTAGTTCCGCAGCCAGACGATGCTCAGCGTCCCCAGGAGGGCGATGTTGACCGCCGAGAGGGCGCTGGCGACGAGCAGGTTCGTGGACATGGTGGCCATCCGTGGGTCACTCCAGTTCGTCGGTGATCCGGTCGAACGTCTCCTCGTGGTGCTCGAACCGATCGGTCGGCAGATAGATTTTCCCGTACTCCTCCCCGCTGGCTTCCAGAACGTCGTGGTCAGTGAGCATATCGAGGTGGTAGCGGACGGTGTTGTAGTCCAGGTCGAGGTGGTCGGCGAGTTGGTTGGCGTTCCGCGGTCGGTCCCGCAAGGCCTCGATGACGCGGGCCCGGTTCACGCCGCCCCGGGTGCCGGCCAACAGATACCATAACACCTTCTCCATGACTGCATGGCCTCACAGGCGCTGGCTCATCCGGGTCATCATGGCGTGTGCCTAAAGATGCACGGGTCTGATCGGGTGGTTGGATCACGGGCCGATCGACCGCGTGACCCAGCCGCTCGGCCCGCTCGGGAAGGCGGAGGACTCCTCCTCCGGTTGGAGGGTTCCGGTCCCATCGGTCGCTCGGGCCACGACTTCGTACGGACCCTCGGGGGGTTCGAAGCGGTGCACCCACTGTCGCCAGACGTCGTCGCCCGGCAGCGGGTCGGAGAGCGTCGCCTGGGTCCAGGTCCCGCCGCCGTCGGTCGAGACTTCGACCTGCTGGATCCCGCGGGTCCCGGCATAGGCGTGGCCGCCGACCTCGGTGCGGCCGTCGTCGAGATCGTTGATCGCGTGGATCTTCGCGACCGTGTTGACCGGCCCCGTGCCGTGCCAGCCGCGTTCCTCCCAGTAGCCGTCGACCTCCTCCTCGAGGACCTCGATCTCGGTGAGCCATTTGACGTTGATCTCGCCCCAGTGGCCGGGAATCAGCGCCCGGGCCGGGTGCCCGTGGCCACGGGGCAGCTCCTTGCCGTTCATCGCGAAGGCCAGGAAGCCGTCCTGGAGCGCCTCGAGCGGGAACTCCTCGTAGAAGCCGTCGTCGGCCCGGAGCATGACACAGCAGCCCGGCTGGACGCCGGCGGGTTCCACGAGCTCCATGATCGGGACGCCGGTCCAGAGCGCGTTGTCCATCTTGTGGCCGTTCAACGCCTCGCCCACACAGCGGAGGCTCACGAACCGGTTCTCCGGCTGGCGCGCCCGAATGTCCTCGTAGCTGTAGGTCAGTTCCTCGTCGACGGCGCCGGTGACCTGCAGCGACCACTCCTCGGCATCGATGGTCGGATCGGTCGCGTTGATATCGACCTGGTAGAAGTCCTGGCTCACCAGTGGCTCGATGCCGTCGATGTCGAGCGATCGATCGGTCGCCTGGGCGAGCTTCTCCTCGATGTCCGCACTGACCTCGGTGGGGAGGTCGACCTCGACGGACTCCCCCGCGGTCGGGCTCACGCCGGAGGCCCGGTTCCCGAGGACCGACCCGCCGAACACGAAGGCGATCGCCCCGGCCGCCCCGGCGAGGACGCGACGCCGATCGGGATCGATCCCGGAGTCCCTGACCGGCGCTCCCGCGACGCTGCCGAACGCCAAGACGAGGCCGGCTCCGAGACCGGCGACGAGCGATGGCAGCGCCGCCAGGGTGACCAGGTAGGCCGCGACGACGGTGAGGAACCCGCCGGCCGTACTGCCGACGGCCGGCGTGTCCAGCCGACGACCGACGGCCCAGCCGAGCCATGAGGTCGCCGCGAAGAGCGTCACGGCGATGCCGATCGCGTTAACGACCGCCAAGTGTTCGCCCAGATCCCCGAGCACGACGATCGAGAACGTGATCACCGCCGCCGGAAGCCGGCGCGCCAGGAGCCCGGCGATCGGGCCCGCGACGAAATCGGGCGTGAACCCGGCGATCGCGTACGACCCGGCGACGCCGCCGATCCCGGCGAAGACTGCCATGACGATCGGTACCGCGTCGGGCAGGCGGCTCGACAGACGATCCGGCACAGGTGCCCTCATGGTTGGTCGGGAATGAGGGTTACGACGAGGTCATCCATCCATGCCACCCGGCGTGACGGTGAGTCGAACGACGTCGCTCACGGCCGGATACTCGTAGCCGTCGTCGACATTTCCGATCCGGCGCACGACCCCGTTCTCGGCCTCGCCCGAGTCGGTGCCGTCCTGTCGTGGTGCCTGATCGGGGCCGGCGCCGGGTTCCTGATTGACCTCGGTCCCGGCGTCCCAGAGTGCGAGGGCGTCGGTGAACTCCCCGTCGACCGGCTCGCTGTCGCTCCACAGCGGTAACCCGGAGGGGTCCGGCGCGTAGAACAAGTCGTTGGACTGCACGAACATCGTGGCCAGCGAGAGGTTTTGGCCCTCGTGGGCCTCGACCGTGAACTCATATGTTCCGCCCGGCCCGATCGGTCCGGCCTCCTCGGCGCCCATTGGCACCGCTTGAGCGCCCGTGTGGAACTCGTTCATCTCGAGTTCCTCCGAGAGCTTCGTCGGCGAGCCCGCCTCAGCGAGGCGTTCGAGGCCCGCGCTCGCGGTTTCACCTTTCTGGAACAGCACGCCCGGGTCCTCGTGGAGCACGTAGGCCACCGGGGCCAGCGGCACCGGCTTCGGGCCGTCCATCGTCTGCAGCGTCTCGGCCGTCGATACGTTCTCCACGGTGACGGTGAACTCGGTACTCATCATGCCGCCTTCCGTCATCGTGGCCGTCATCTCGTCGTCCATGGACTCCCCGGTCATCGTCTCCGTCATGCCGTCGTCCATGCCGTCACCCATCGCCGTCTCCGTTTGCGAGCTCCCGCCGGTCACACCCGCACAGCCAGCCAGGGCCGTCGCGCCGAGCGCACCGGCCGCCGAGAGGAACCGCCGTCGTGTTGCGTGATCGGGCATTACGAATGGACCCAGAGCCCGGGGACTTATACCAACTTTTCAACATCTTTCGCAGTTCCGACCGAACTCTCTCTAGAATTCAGCTTCGCCAGGCCGGCGGCCGGGCCGCTACAGGAAATCGGCGGCGTGTTCCGCGACCTGATCCGGCGTGTCCCCGACCGGTACACCGGCTGCCTCGAGCGCCTCGATCTTCGACTGCGCGGTGCCGGTCCCCGAGCCCGAGACGATCGCGCCGGCGTGTCCCATCCGCTTCCCGGGTGGGGCGGTACGGCCGGCGATGAAGCCGACCACGGGCGTGTCCATCTCGGCCTCGATATAGGCCGCGGCCTCCTCCTCGTCCTCCCCGCCGATCTCGCCACAGAGCACGACCGCCTTCGTGTCGGGATCCGCCTCGAACAGCTCGAGGGCGTCGATGAAGTCCGTCCCGATGATCGGGTCGCCGCCGATGCCGATCGCGGTGGTCTGGCCCACCCCGCGGTCGGTGAGGTTCGAGACGACCTGATAGGTCAGCGTGCCCGATCGAGATACCAAGCCCACCGACCCATGCTGGAAGATGTCGCCGGGGAGGATGCCGAGCTTGGCGGCCCCGGGCGTGATCAGGCCGGGACAGTTCGGCCCAACCAAGCGGGTGTCGACCTCCGTGAGCCGCTTGGTCACGCGGGCCATGTCCTGGGTCGGGATCCCCTCGGTGATGGCGACGACCAGGTCGAGCTCGGTGTCCAGTGCCTCGAAGAGGGCATCGGCCGCGAACGCCGGCGGGACGAGCACCACGGACGCGTCAGCGTTTTCGGCGTCCACCGCGGCCGCGACCGTGTCGTAGACGGGGACCCCCTGTTCGGTCTCGCCGCCCCGCCCGGGGACCGCCCCGGCCACGACGTTCGTGCCGTACTCGATCATCTGGCCCGCGTGAAACGATCCCTCGCCGCCCGTGATGCCCTGCACCACGACGCGCGTGTCGGCGTCGACCAGGACGCTCATGCGGCCACCCCCTCGGCAAGCTCCACCGCGCGGCGCACGGCGTCCTCCATGGTCGCCTCGACGTGGACCAGCTCCGTGTCGAGTATCTCCATGCCCTCGGCGGCGTTGGTGCCCGCCAGCCTGACCACGACCGGATCCGGCAGCGACTCGAAGGCCTCGAGCGCCTCGTTGATCCCTCGGGCGACCTCGTCGCCCCGGGTGATCCCGCCGAAGATATTGAACACGACGGCGTCGACGTTCTCGTCGGAGAACACCATGTCGAGCGCGTTCCGCACGCGCTCGGCTTTGGCCCCGCCGCCGATGTCGAGGAAGTTCGCCGGGGTCCCGCCGTGGTGATCAACGAGATCCAGTGTCGTCATGACGAGGCCAGCCCCGTTGCCGATGATTCCGACGTTCCCTTCGAGCCGCACGTAATCGAACCCGTAGTCGTTGGCTTTGGCCTCCAGCTCGTCCCCGGCGACGTCCTCCTCCATGGCCGCGAGCTCCTCCTGTCGGAACAGCGCGTCGTCGTCGATGTTGAGCACGGCGTCGGCGGCGATCACGCCGCCATCGGCGGTGACCATCAGGGGGTTGATCTCGGCGTCGGTGGCGTCCTTGGTCGTCCAGAGGTCGTAGAGCGTCGAGAGCACGGCGGCGGTCTCCCGGGCCACGGAGCGGGGCACGCCAGCACCGTAGACCGCCTTCCGGGCCTGGTAGGGGTGGAGCCCGAAGGCCGGGTCGACGTGTTCCCGGGCGATGGCTTCGGGCGACTCGGCGGCGACCGACTCGATGTCGACACCGCCCTCCGAGGAGACCATCGCCACCGGTCGGCCTTGCCCCCGGTCCATCGTGACGCCGAGGTAGAGTTCGTCCACGAAGTCCACGGCGGCTTCGACCAGTACGCGGTCGACGTGGAGGCCCTTGAGCTCCATCCCGAGGATGGCATCAGCGTACTCCCGGAGTTCGTCCTCGTCGTCGGCGATCTCGATCCCGCCGGCCTTGCCCCGGCCCCCGACCTGGACCTGGGCTTTCACGGCGACCGGATAGCCCACCGCCTCGGCGGCGACGACCGCCTCCTCGACGGTCGCGGCCAGCTCGGCGTCGGGCGTCGGGATCCCGGCCTCGGCGAAAACCCGCTTGGCCTGGTATTCGTGGAGCTTCATGGTTGAAGGTGGGTTGGCTTTCCCCGTTCAGCGGTTAGGGTTTCCGGAACCGACACGGTCGCTGCCCCGAGTCGATTCGCTTAATCCGTTCCCCGGCTGCCGATTCCCCTATGACCTCGGCCCCGGCCATCGCAGCTCGGAACCTGGTCAAGGAGTACGGTTCGGTCCGGGCCCTCGATGGCCTTTCGATGACGGTCGACGCGGGCGAGTTCTTCGGCCTGCTCGGCCCGAACGGCGCCGGGAAGACCACGTTCATCAACATCCTGGTCGGGCTGGCGACCAGAACCGACGGCGAGGCGGCGGTGTTCGGTCACGACGTCGAAACGGACTACCGGGCGGTCCGTGACGCCATCGGCTTGGCCCCGCAGGAATTCAACGTGGATCGCTTCTTCCCGATCCGGGAAGTCCTGGCCCACAAGGCCGGCTACCACGGCGTCCCGGAGGAGCAAGCCCTGGAGCGGGCTGACGAGGCGCTGCGGACGGTCGGTATCTATGACAAACGGAACGTCCGGTTCGACTGGCTGTCCGGCGGAATGAAGCGCCGGCTGCTGCTCGCGCGGGCGATGGTTACTGACCCCGAGCTGCTGATCCTCGATGAACCGACCGCCGGGGTGGACGTCCAGCTCCGACGGGAGCTCTGGGAGATCATCACCGAGATGAACGATGCCGGCACGACCATCCTGCTCACGACCCACTACATCGAGGAGGCCGAGGAGCTCTGCGACCGGGTGTGTATCATCGATCGGGGCCGGAAGGTGGAGGAAGCCAGTCCCCGCGAGCTCCAAGGTCGCGGGACGGACACGCTCTACGTGCGCCTGCGGGACCCGCCGGCTACGGCACCGGGCTTCGAAATCGCGGCCGTCGAGTCGGTTGAGCTCGACGGCGACTGGCTCGAGATCAGGACGAGCGAGGGCGGCCGTACCGCCCCGCAGGTGCTGAAGGCGCTCGATACCGCGGGCCACGCGGTCGTTGATCTCGACATCGCGCGGACCTCCCTCGAGGACGTCTTCGTCGACCTGACGGAGCACCGACCGGAAGGTGGGGTGTCCGGATGAGCACCCGCACCGGCCTCGTCACGCTCATCGAGCGGGAGATCAAGCGGTACGTGCGGCGGCCGCGGAACACGTTCATCCCGCCGTTCATCACTAACGTGCTCTATTTTGCCGTGTTCGGTGTCATCCTCGGCACCCGGATCGGGACGGTGGCCGGGTTCTCCTATATCCTGTTCGTCCTCCCGGGGCTAGTCGTCCTCGGCGCGGTCTCGAACGCCTTCGAGAACGCGTCGTTCTCTATCTTCCACGGCCGCTGGAACGAGTACATCCACGAGGTCCTGACCGCGCCGCTGTCCTACGCCGAACAGGTGGGCGCCTACGTCTTCGCCAGCGCCCTCCGGGGGCTGCTCATCGGCGCCCTGATCGCGCTCATCGGGGCGGTCTTCACGTCGGTCACTGTTATCCACCCTGTCTACCTGCTCGCGTTCATGCTAGCGATCTCAACGCTCTTCGCCGGTCTCGGGGTGATCGGCGGCCTCTGGGCGCGGGACTTCGATTACCTCACCGTGCTCAATCAGTTCATCATCCGGCCGCTGACGTTCTTCGGCGGCGTCTTCTACTCGCTGGAGATCCTGCCCCCGATCTGGCGCACGGCGTCCCTGCTCAATCCGATGGTCTACATGGT
>CAZKPC010000018.1:17830-32012 GCA_964554565.1 uncultured Halobacteriales archaeon | reverse complement strand
TCACCATGTCCCAGACGACGTTCAGCCCCGTCGTCACGCCCTCGAGGGCCTCCATTTCACATCCGGTTTTGCCGGTCGTCTCGACGGCCACCGTCAGCTCGATGGCACCGTCGCCGAGTTCGAACGTGGTTTCGACGTTGGTGATCGGGATCTGGTGACACATGGGTACCGTTTCCCACGTGTGCTTGACGGCCTGCACCGCGCCGATCCGCGCGGTGGCCAGGACATCGCCCTTCTCGACTGCGTCGGCTTCGATGGCCGCGACCGTCGACGACTGCAGCTCGATCCGGCCCGACGCGACGGCCCGCCGCGCCGTGTCTGGTTTGCCGCCGACGTCGACCATCTGCACGTCGCCGTCATCGGTGGTGTGGGTCAAGTCGTCAGTCATAGGTGGACTCCTGAAAAGCGCCCGGCAGGGTTTCTAGCACGTCACTCGCCAGCAGGCCGCCGCCCGTGTCGCTGGCTGCTCGCTCGCCCGCCGTCCCGTTGGCGAAGGCAGCGGTCGCGGCCGCCGGGAGCGGGTCGAGCCGGCACGTCAGTGCGGCCACCGCGCCGGCGAGCACGTCCCCGGTGCCGCCGGTGGTCATGGCCGGATCCCCGGATCGGTTCACCCGGGTCGTTTCGCCGTCCGATATCACGTCGGTGGCCCCCTTCACCAGGAGGGTGTGGCCCAGTTCGTCGGCGAATTCCTCGACCGCCTCGGCCCGCACCCGCCAGTCGTCGGCCGACGGCCCGCCCATCGCCCGGAGCTCCCCCTGGTGGGGCGTACAGACCAGCGTCCCGGCGGCCTCGTCCGACGGAACGACCTCCAGCGCGTCCGCGTCGACGACAGCCGTCCCGTCGGAGGCCGTGAGGAACTTCCGAACGGCCGCCTGCGTTGGGTCCGCGTCGCCGAGCCCTGGGCCGATCAGGACGGTGTCCCTGTCGGCGGCGAGCGCCGCGATCCGGTCCACGTGCTCCGGGCGGAGGTGCTCGCCGTCGAGGGCTTCGACGATCAGGTCCGGCGAATACGACCGAACCGCCGGGGCCGCCGCCGCCGGCACGGCGACCGTGGCCAGATCGGCGCCCGCTCGGAGCGCCGCCAGCCCGGAGAGTGCTGGCGCCCCGGTATACGGGCCGCCGCCCACCACGAGCACGTGTCCGAAATCGCCCTTGTGGCTGTCCGCGGGCCGGTCGAGGGTCAGGAGATCGCCCGGACCCGTGAACCGCTCGGCGGCCGATGGGATCCCGATATCGGCGACTGTCACGTCGTCCCGGTTCGCGAGGCCCGGCTTGAGATCGTGGAAGGTCACGACACGGTCGGCCTCGACGACGACACCCGGGGCCTCGCCCGTGTCGGCATCGAGGCCGGACGGGACGTCGACGGAGACGACGGTCGCGTCGGCCGCGTTCATCGTCCGGATGGCACTGGCGGCCGGTTCCCTGGGCGCGCCGACCGCCCCGGTTCCCAGGACGGCGTCGACGATGACAGCGGGCCGGCCCAGATCGAGATCGGTCGAGTCCCGAACGACGTGGCGATCGGCCTCCGCTGCCTCGAGGGCGGCCCAGTTCGCCCGCGCATCACCGCTGGCGATGTTTTCCGGGCGGCCGAGCAGGTGGACGTCCACGGTGTTCTCGAGCACTCTGGCGGTGACGAAGGCGTCTCCCCCGTTGTTCCCCCGCCCGGCGACCACACAGACCTCGGCCTCGGGCCCGCCGACTTCCTGAACCGTTCGCGCGACGGCCCGGCCGCTAGCCTCCATCAGCTGCCGCTGTGACACGCCCAGCGCAGCGGCGTTCCGGTCCACCGCGGCCATCCGCGCGGCGGTGATCATGGACGGCGGTTCGCCCCCGACCGCGGTTAAGCTTGCGCCAGCGACCTGACGACCTCACCGCCGGATCTCGAAGCCCTCGAGGCCCTCCGGCTCGCTGCGTTCTACCGCGACGTCGGTGACGTTGGCCGCCGGGCTGCCCTCGTGACAGAACCCGATCATCGCCTCGACCGCGTCCGTCGGTCCCTCGAAGACGGCCTCGACCCGACCGTCGTCGAGGTTCCGCACCCACCCGTCGACGCGGTGCTCTCGCGCGGTCTCCTGGGTCGTCGCCCGGAAGAACACGCCCTGGACTCGCCCGGAGACGAACACGTGTGCCCGTGACCGATCGTCGCTCATAGCCTGAATCAGGCCCGTCCGGGACTAAAAAATCGGGTCCGGATGCAAGCTGCCGGCGTTCACCGAATCAGGGACACGCGGATGAGATCCGACGTACTCATCGACGCCAGCGCCGGGTGCGAGAACCTCTATCCGCTCACCGACTTCCCCGCGAGCGGCTCGAACCCGTGATCTCGATCTTGACGGTGAAGGCGTGTGGTCATCCGTCCGGGTTTCGGGGCCCTGAACGGCGGAGGCACCACTGTTCGACTCCGTTCAAGCAATGAGCAGATCGCGCCACGTGTCCGGGGATTGAACCGTTCGGCTGACGGTCCCGCAACTACCGGTCCGCGTTCTCGACCAATGTCTCCACCCGATCCCGATCAACCGGGTTGGAGGGTCGAGCGTCCTCCTTGAGTGCGCTGCCCACAATCACGCCGTCCGCGACATCGAGATAGTCCGCCACGGATTCCGACGTGACTCCGCTGCCGACGAACAGAGGGGCGTCAAGCCCGAGTCGGTCCCGATGTTCGATCGCTGTTTCGACGGTACCGACTTCCGGCTCGGCCCCGGTGGCCGCCCCGGAGACGATCACGCCGTCGGCCAACCCTCGTTCGACGGTGTCTGACATGGTTTCCGCCGAGAAGGCCTCTTGGCCCAACGGCGCGGAGTGTTTGACATCCAGATCCGCGAGCACTTTCACGGCTGGGTCGAGCTCCTCCCGCAGTCGCATCGTCTCGTGGGCTCGGCCCTCGATCACGCCCTGATCAGTCACCCGGGCGCCGGTATGAATGTTGACGCGGACGAACCGGGCCCCGGTCGCCGCCGCGATCGAGAGTGCGGCTTCCGCGTCGTTCCGGAGCACGTTCACGCCAACCGGCAGGTCGATGGCTGCTTTGACACTCCTGGTGAGATCGGTCATCGCGGCCACCGTGATGGGGGGCACGCGGTTCGGGTGGAACGGGGCGTCGCCGAAGTTCTCGACGATCACGGCGTCCACGCCGCCTGCGGCCAGCGCTCGCGCGTCGGATCGAGCCCGTTCACGGAGTGACCGGCGGTCACCACCGTCCCGAGGGGCCCCCGGGAGGGGCGGCAGGTGCACCATCCCGATGATCGGCCGTCGGACGCCCAATACCTCGCGGATGTCCATGGCCTCAGTACTTGTGCCGGAGGTAATGAAAGACGTAGGTCTGGGCGTAGCCGGCGTAGGGGCCGAACTGCTCTCGGATGGCCCGTGACGTGGCCGCGTAATCGCCCCGATCGCAGTCCGGGTAGTGTTCGGCGATCGCACGCCGGATCCAGGTGTCGAGCGGCACGGCCTCGAGATGATCCAACGAGAACAGACAGACGCAATCGGCGACCTTCGGGCCGACCCCGACGTACTCGGTCAACGCCTCCCGCGCCGCTTCGTACTCCTCCGGGAGCTCGTCGGGCGGGAGCTCGCCGCTCGCGATCAGCTCCGCGGTTCGCTCGACGTAGGGCGCACGGTAGCCTAAGCCCAGCTCCCGCAGCTCGGTCTCAGTAACGCCAGCCAACTGCTCGGGCCGGGGGAACGCCCGGTAGGTCTCCCCCTCGAACGTGACGGCGTCGCCGTAGGCGGTGGCGAGGGCGCGCTGCATCTCGAAGATGCGTTCGACCCGCATCTGGGCCGAACAGATGAACGAGACGAGACACGCGAAAAACGGGTCTGAGACGAGCCGCATGCCCGTGTAGGTCTCGTAGGCCTCGGCGACGAGCGGGTCAGGCGGGGTCGCTGCCATGATCGCATCGAGGTCGTCCCCGAGCCGCAGCAGGTCGGTGAGGTAGGGCACGGCGTCAGCGGTCGATTCCCATTCGAGCGTAGCGTCCCGCTGTCGGGCACGGATGACTTCCCCGTCGACGACCGTGTGGTACCAGGCGGACCCTCCGTATCTGCCGGTCGATGCATAGGCCCCCCCGTCGGCTCGTTGCCAGAGATAGGTTTGGCCGCTCTCGAGGGTGGACTGCAGGTCGAAGCCCCCGGGGAGCGCCTCGAGGTCGATGGCCCCTCGTTCCACAGGGTTGGGACCGCGGCCGATCCCCAAAGTCCGTTCGCCTTGTGACCCGGTCGACGACGCGCTCGCGAGGACGCTGACGGGCTAAGCTTGATACCTGTGGCCGGAGACCGTATGTGTAGAGCCATGGATTGCAGTGTTGTCGTCGAGGCCGCGGTTCCGGTCTATGACGTGGCCACGCCGGACGAGGCGGTGCGCATCGCCATTTCGAAGACCGGTGAGATGTTGAACCCGGACCTCAGTTACGTCGAGATCAACGTCCGGGACCGGTCGTGCCCCCACTGTGGGGAGCCACACGATCCGGCCTTCGTTGCGGCCGACGAGGGCTTGGTGGCGCTGGACCTCGAGATGGTCGTGTTCAACGTCGAGCGCGAGGAGCACGCCTCGCGGATCGCCCGGAAGGAGATCGGCGAACGGCTGCGGGACATCCCGCTCTCGGTCCTCGAAGTCGAGGTCGTCGAGGACGAGGCGACGGACGAGGCTGAGGGGGTCGACCCCGAGGCGGCCGAAACGACCCCGGATGAGCCGACTGACGACGGGGAGGGCGACGAGCTTCTGCCGGACTTCGAGGAGCTGATCGAATAGGCGAGCCGCGGCTGGCGAACGGTGAGCGGTCGGCCCGAGAACTGTGTCAGTCCGCGCTGGCCGTGACGGTTTCTCGTGCGGCCGTCTCCATACCGGCGGTCAGACCCTGTGCGAGCGCGAAAACAGCTTCCTTGTGGTCGGTTTTCGATTGATGGATCGACGTCGGTCGGACGCCGAGGGACTCGTAGGTTTCGAGCTGCGGTTTGACGTCGTCGGTCATCTGACAGTGTGTGGTTACCTCTGCGAGGAGTCCGTGAAGGTGAATGAGCTCCTGCTTCTTCATAGGTGAACACCCGTAGCGACCCGAGGGTTATAATCTTATCTTGAGAGCCGTTAACACGGGTCTCGGGCCTTGAAACGCTTTTTAGCCCCGGCGGACAGGGATCCGGTATGAGCGAGTACGAGGAGCAGCTCTCCCGGGCGCTCGAGGAGACGCCGGACATCGAAGGCGATGGCACTCGGTCGGATCTCCCGACGCCTGAGGCGCGACAGGAGGGGAACGTCACGGTCTATGAGAACTACCGGGAAACGGTCGACCAACTCAACCGCGAGCCCGAGGACCTGCTGGGCTTCCTCCAGTCGGAGCTGGGGACGAGCGCCCAGATCGACGAGCGCGGCCGGGCCCGGTTTACCGGGGAGTTCGATGCCGACCGGCTCGCGGAGGCGATCGACGCGTACGCCGAGGCGTACGTTCGGTGTCCCGAATGTGGCCTGCCCGATACACAGCTGGTCGAACGGGCCTCGGCGACGATGCTACAATGTGATGCCTGCGGCGCGCTCTCCTCGACCGGTTGAGGTCAGCCGCCCATCGTCCGCGAATGTGGGGGCGGTAGCAGGACGGTGGTCTCCTCGTGGGCCGATCGCCAGACGCTCCACGTGGTGACGGTCGACGGAATCAGTTCGAGCCGGGACCCCGTGCGCGGGCCACAGATCGCCTGGGCCAGGAGCTGGCTCCAGTAGCTGCCGGTCGCTTCGTCGAACATGACGAGGTTGTCTTCGTTCCGCGGCTCGGCCTGACCCCTGTAGGAGAGACCGAACACCCGATCGTTCTCGATGGCGGTCTGTCCGGGGTTCCGCGGCGGCTGCCACGTGTAGCTGGTATTGCCGAACACGGTCTCGCGGCCGTCTACCCTCCGGATGGCGGCGAGGCCGCTGGAACAGAGCGGACAATACGTGACCATCACCGGGTCTTGGAAGCGGTCGTTGACGATCTCGAACCGGAGGACCGACAGCGGGTACGCTCGGGCGTCGCCGTCGCGTTTGATCCCCACGACGGTCGCGTCCTGCGCCAGGTCCTGATCGATCCCGCTCCAGTCCTCGGCGAACGCCGGCTCCACGATCGCCGGAATGCGCTCAGGCAGCGGATCGCGGCTGCAGATATTGCCCGGCTGCCCGTCAGCCCCGGTCACGTTGTCGATAGTCGTGTCGGTTCCCGACCCGACCTGCCCAGGGCGGGCGACACAACCGGCCAGGGTGCCAGCGCTCCCAACGAGCGATCCCAGCAGCTCCCGGCGTCGCATGTGAACCGCTTGCGGCGCGGCCCCTAAGGTTCGCTCCAACTGGGCGCTGTCGTCGCACGACTGTCCCCGGACTCGACCCCGTTCAGAGCGGATCAGCGATCGGCTAGGTTCAGACGGCGCTCACCGAATCGGCCGACTCCAGCAGTTCCTTGTACCGGTTCCGGATCGTGACCTCGCTCACGTCAGTGACTTCGCTGACCTGGCTCTGGGTCACCTTCTCGTTCGTGAGCAGGGCGGCCGCGTAGATCGCGGCAGCCGCGAGGCCGACCGGGCTCTTGCCGCTGTGGACGCCTTGGCCCTTTGCGGCTTCGAGCAGCTCCCGAGCCCGTCGCTCGGCCTCCTCCGAGAGGTCGAGTTCCGAGGTGAACCGGGGGAGGTAGCTGACCGGATCGGCGGGCTGAACCTCTAGGCCGAGCTGGCGGACCACGTAGCGGTACGTCCGGGTCAGCTCCATTTTCTCGACCCGGCTGACAGCCGCGATCTCGTCGAGGCTGCGCGGCGTCCCGGCCTGCCGGGCGGCGGCATACAGCGAGGCCGTCGAAACGCCCTCGATCGAGCGGCCCGGGAGGAGGTCCTCCTGGAGGGCCCGGCGATAGATGACCGAGGCGGTCTCCCGGACGGTTTCCGGCAGACCCAGCGCCGAGGCCATACGGTCGATCTCCCCGAGGGCCTGTTTCAGGTTGCGCTCCTTCGAGTTGCGGGTCCGGAACCGCTCGTTCCAGGTTCGGAGCCGCTGCATTTTCTCGCGCTGGCGCGGCGAGAGGGACTTGCCGTAGGCGTCCTTGTCCTGCCAGCCGATGTTCGTCGACAGCCCCTTGTCGTGCATCATGGTCGTGGTCGGGGCGCCGACCCGGCTCTTGCGGTCCTTCTCGGTCGGATTGAAGGCCCGCCATTCCGGACCGGGATCGATACCGTCCTCCTCGACGACCAGGCCGCAGTCCGAGCAGACCGTCTCGCCGTGTTCGGAATCGTGCACGAGGTTGCCGCCGCACTCCGGGCAGACGTCCTCCTGCTCGTCGGCTTGCTCGACCTCGGTTCGCTCATCGCTATCGCGTTCGCGGATTGTGGAATCGCTCATGATGGGGGTGGCCGACACCGGGCGGGGACCGGTAGGGGCGACCGGCGTCGGAGTGGTTACCTAACGTGGAGTAAGTCCGAAACGTATTTAAAACCAGCGCCGACTTACGGCATTTTTCGCCCCTTCCTGGTTGAATGAAAGAGATCCTATCGGCGGACCACGAGGACGTTCGGGCCACGAAACGCAGCGCCAGTGGTTCGAACAGCGGCGGTACCGGTTCGGCCGTGTACAACAACGAGGTGAGGGTCGACTCCGTTGAGAAGACGTCCAGGGCCGACCCCTCCGCGAGCATCGGTCTGCCGACGAGCGAGTGGCCAGGTCCTGCTTCGCGTAATTCTCCGGGTTCTTCGGTATCTACGGTCTCGACCAGCGGGTTGGCAGCCCGCAGCGCCGCGTCGTGGGCGGGACCCCTTCGAATACTGTTCGAAAGCCATCACGAGGGCTCGGCGGTATTATATCGCGAACGGATGGTCGCCATCCGGGATCTCGAACAGGCCGATCCGAGCGCCCGCATCGAGCCATCCATGGCCGTAGGAGAACGCGGCCAGTGCATTGACCGGGTCATCGTCGGCCAGGAAATGTCGGCCGTCCTCCAGGTAGGACTCCGCCATTTCGAGACAGGCGTCGGCGGCGTCATCGAGCGGGGAATCAGCCGCTTGTCTCGGCTCCGCGACCTCGAGGCCCTCGGCGAGCAATCGTTCGTATCGGTCGGTTTTCTCCCTGAGGTCGGCGGGCATACCGGCGATCCGACCGCCGGTCGGGTAAGGTTTTCCGGGGGTTCCGAGCTAGTAGGCAAGCGGCGGGACCAACGCCGGGCGCAAGGTAAATACCCGTAGCCGGCCAACTGGTCACATGGACGAGTCCTCGCCAGCGGTGCATACGGACGGCGGCGTCGAGGCCCACCATCCCGTGATTATCGCCGGGAGCGGGATCGCCGGGCTCTCGGCGGCCATCTACGCCGGGCGGGCCGACAACGACCCCCTGGTCATCGAGGGGGACGAGCCAGGCGGTCAGTTGACCCTCACGACCGAGGTCGAGAACTACCCCGGCTTCTCCGAAGGCATCAGCGGCCCCGAGCTGATCCAGGAGATGCGGACCCAGGCCGAACGGTTCGGGGCCACGATCAGCCACGGGATCGTGGAGGACCTCGACGCGAGCGAGCGTCCGTTCCGGTTGACCCTCAAGAACGGAACGGTCTACACGGCCGATGCCGTGATCGCGGCTAGCGGGGCGAGCGCCCGCACGCTGGGGATCCCTGGCGAGGACGAGCTCATGGGCTACGGCGTGTCGACCTGTGCGACGTGTGACGGGGCGTTCTTCCGCGGGGAGGAGATGTTGGTCATCGGCGGCGGTGACGCCGCAATGGAGGAAGCCCACTTCCTCACGAAGTTCGCGGAGAAGGTCACTATCGCCCATCGGCGCGAGGAGTTCCGCGCCGAGGACTACTGGGTCGACAAGATCATGGACAAGGTCGAGGAGGGCGAGGTCGAGATCCTCTGGAACACCGAGGCCACGGAGATCCACGGGACGGTCGAGGGCGGCATCGACGCGGTCAGTCTCCTCACCCATCCCGACGGGCATCCCAAAGAGAAGCTGGACGACCCGGAGACCGAGGAATGGCAGCTCGATGTGGGGGCCGTCTTCCTCGCGATCGGCCACGATCCGAACACCGGGTACCTCGAAGGCACGGGCGTCGAGCTCGACGACGAGGGGTACATCATCACCGAGGGCGGTCGCGGGGGCGGACAGACCCGGACCGGCGTTCCGGGCCTCTTCGGCGCTGGCGACGTCGTCGATTTCCACTACCAGCAGGCGGCCACGGCGGCCGGCATGGGCGTCGAGGCGGCGATGGACGCCGACGATTACCTCGAGGACCACGAATCGGCGACGGAGACAGCTGAGGCCGCGGCCGTCGAGTCGGACGACTGACTGTCCGGGTTCCGGTCGACAGCCACTGCGGCTGTGCGTTAGTGGCGCCAACGCGCCGAACCTGGATGCCTTGACCCGGCGAGAAGAACTTATGGCTAACACCCAGGACACGGTAACCTTCCAGATCGACGCGACCGATGGCACTTCGGACGAGATCGACGTCCCCGTGACGATCATCGAGCGGCTCTCCGAGGACGAGGAGCCGGCCGCGGCGGTTGGCGCGGACGTCGCCCTGATGGCGTTCGCGGGCCGCGCCCACGCGCTCGTGCACCACAGCGAGGGGGCGGTCGACCCGGACCTCGAGGCCGCGGAAGAGGCGATCCTCGACGATTTCGAAGCCCGGTTCGGCGTGACGTACGCGGAAGCCACCGGTCACTCCCACTGAGGCGCGGGGTTTGCTGGGACTTCCCTGCCCAGAGCCTTGCATCAAGCGTTCCGGACGTCGTAGCGGAGGAGCACGCCCTCGTCGACCCGCTCGACGTCGCGGAGGTCGAGTTCGGGGAACTCCTCGACGAACCCTTCGCCGTCGGCGAGCGTTGGCGCGTCCCGGCCGCCGATGACGATCGATCCGACGTACACCGAGAGCTCGTCGACGAGCGCCGCATCGAACAGCGAGAAGAGCAGCTCACCCCCGCCCTCGACCAACAGCGACTCGATCCCGTGGTCCGCCAGGGCGGCCAGCGCGGCGGCGAGATCGACGCGCTCCTCCCCGGCCCGCAGGACCGTCGCCCCCGCGGCCTCGACCCGGTCGACGTCGTCAGGGGGCGCGGCGTCGGCGACGAGCACGAACGAGCGAGCGGTGTCATCCAGGACCCGGGCATCGGTGGGGGTCCGGCCGCGGGAGTCGGCGACGACTCGGGCGGGCTGGCGGGTCCCCCCGCTGGACCTGCGCGCCCCGGACCGCTCGGGGTCATCGATGGTCAGGCTCGGGTCGTCGGCCAGCACCGTTCCGATCCCCACGAGGACGGCGTCCACCTCGGCGCGGAGGGCGTCGACGCGGTCGAAGTCCGAGGGGCCGCTGATCGCCAGCTGGTTCCGGCGTCGCGTGGCGAGCTTGCCGTCCACGCTCATCGCGGCGTTGGCCACCACGCGCATGGCCGTTCCTTCGTGGCGCCGGGAAAACGGTTTTCGGTCGATTAGCCGGGTGCGACGGCTTGGGGGGAGGGCAAACGGCCTAACCCAAGATCGGCAGCCTAAAGCGGGGTTATTCACGGGAGGCCGTGACGCGGATTTTTCCATCAGGGTGATGAGTCGGACACCTCATCCCCTGGTATGGCCCACGAGGACCGAGATCGGGTCGATCCAGTGGAACTGATCGACGACCTGGCTCCCGGGGACCAGCAGGCGCTCTTGGAGGAGGTCGCCGAGCGGCTCGGGTACCAGGACGCGGCGGACACGGAGATCGAGCTGACCGAGGAGGCGGTCGGCGAGCTCCGGGACCGCTTCGTCGAAGAGCGGCTGTCGGACGACTACGAGGCCCTCGGTGAGCTCCTCACGCTCGCGTTGCTCACGAAGACCCAGTCGGCGTTGGCCGAGCAGGACGGATCTGTCGAAGAGCTCGAGTTCGAGCTCGAGGTCCACGTCGAGCCCGCGGCGGACCCGGGGGACGACCGCTACTGCCTGCGGTTCGGGATCGTCAACGGCATCTACAATCGACCCCTGTACTGGAAAACCTGCATCATCAACGGGATCTTCTGAACGGACGATCGGCCGCTCGGCTCGGCGGCGGTGAGAACCTATTTCCGGAGCGCCTCGGGCGGCCCACCGGGGAGCGCGTCGCGGTCGTGCGGGCCCTCGAAGTCCGGATCCGGACCCACGGGGACGATCCGCTTCGGGTTGAGCGAGTCGTGAGTCGTGTAGTAGTGCTCCTTGATGTGGTCCATGTTCACGGTCTCGGCGACGCCAGGCAGCTGGTATAGCTCCCGGGTGTATCCCCGGAGGTTCGGGTAGTCGGACACCCGGCGGCGGTTACACCGGAAGTGCGTGTGGTAGACCTCGTCGAACCGGACCAGCGTCGGGAACAGCCGGAGGTCGGCGATGGTGAGCCGGTCCCCGGCGAGGTAGCGCTGCTCGTCCAGCAGCGAATCGAGGTCCTCGAGCGCCTCGAAGAGTTCGGCCACGGCCGTGTCGTAGGCGGCCTGGCTCTCGGCGAAGCCGGCGCGGTAGACCCCGTTGTTGACCGGCTCATAGATCGCGGTCGTGATGCGGTCGATCTCGTCCCGACGGTCCGCCGGATAGAGGTCGATATCGGCGGTCTGAAGCTCGCCGAACGCGGTCGCGAGCATCTCCATGACCTCGATGGATTCGTTGTTGACGATCGTCGCGTGCTCGCGGTCCCAGAGCACGGGGACGCTCACGTGGCCGGCGAAACCGGGGTCCGCGGCCCGGTAGACTTCTTCGAGGTAGTCGGCACCGTTCACGGTATCGGGCGTGCAGCCGTCGCGCTCCGGGCTGAACTGCCACCCCCGCTCGTCGCGGTACGGGTCCACGACGTCCATCGAGATGACGTCCCCCAGGCCCAGCAGCTTTCGGACCAGCACCGCGCCGTGGGCCCAGGGGCACGCTCGGGCGACGTAAAGGTGGTACCGGCCGGCCTCCGGCGGGAACCGCGCGTCAGTCGCGTCCCGGACCCGGTCACGGAAAACCGTCTCCGAGCGGTCGAAGGCTCCGTCGGGATCGTCGGCCTCGGGAACCCGCCAATCGCCGTTGTCGATAACGCTCATGGGTCCGCTAGTTGACAGAGGGGTATAGGCCCGTTGTCAGCGGCAGGGCGCTCGGTCCCGAGCAATGGTTTTTACCGGGTCCCGTCGAACCCATGCCCGATGAACGTCGAGGAGCACGCCGCGGACCTGGCCGCCGAACTCGACGCCGACGAGGAAGCGGTGGCCCGCGACCTGGAGAACTTGTTGTCCTACTCGGTGCCGGTCGACGAGGCGAAACAGAGCCTCCGCCGGAAATACGGGGAGAGCGACGACGGCCCCGCCGAGCCCGAGCCCCGATCGATCGCGGACGTCTCCCCGGAGGACGCCACCATCACCGTCACGGCCACGATCCTGACGAAGGGCACGCGGTCGATCCGGTACCAGGGCGACGAGCAGGTGATCCAGGAGGGCCAGCTCGCCGACGAAACCGGGCGGATCTCCTACACCGCCTGGGAGGAGTTCGACGTCGAACCGGGCGATACGGTCACGATCGCCAACGCGGACGTCCGCGAGTGGCAGGGCTCGCCGGAGCTCAATATCGGCGGCTCCACTTCGGTCTCGGAGGCTGAGGCCGAGCTCGATGTCCCGTACGAGATCGGCGGCGAGGCGGCGCTCGCCGACCTGGAGACCGGCGACCGGGGCGTGACTATCGACGTCGTCGTCATCGATATCGAGCGGAAAACGATCGACGGGCGGGACGGCGAAACCGAGATCCTCAGCGGCGTATTGGCGGACGAGACGGCCCGGCTCCCGTTCACGGATTGGGACCCCCATCCGGAACTCGAGGAGGACGAGAGCATCCGGATCGAGGACGCCTACGTCCGGGAGTTTCGGGGCGTCCCCTCAGTCAATATCTCGGAGTTCTCGACCGTGACGCGGCTCGAGGAGGACATCGAGCCGGGCGAGGCCGCGGAGCTGTCGGTTGGCGAGGCCGTCGCCAAGGGCGGCGTGTACGACGTGGCGCTCCGAGGCCACGTGGTCGGGGTGCGCGAGGGCTCCGGCCTGATCCAGCGCTGCCCGGAGTGTGGCCGGGTCGTGCAGAAAGGCCAGTGTCGCAGCCACGGCGAGGTGGACCCGGAGGACGACCTCCGGGTCAAAGCGATCCTCGACGACGGGACCGGCGCGGTGACGGCCGTGCTCGATGACGAGCTGACGGCGGACGTCTACGGCGGGACCCTCGAGGATGCCCTCGAGGAAGCGCGTGAAGCGATGGATCAAAGCGTCGTGGCGGACACAATTGCCGATCGGATCGTCGGCCGGGAATACCGGGTCCGGGGCAACCTCAGCGTCGACGACTACGGCGCGAACCTCCAGGCGACCGCCTTCGACCGCGTCGAGACGGACCCCGCCGAACGTGCGCGAGCCCTCTTGGAGGTCGCAGGGCCGTGAGCGGCGCGGACAGCGGCCGACAGGGGCGTCGGGAGGTCGCCCACCGGCTGTTGGCGGTCGAGTACGAGGACGCCGACTTCCAGTACTCGGATTCCGAGGAGGAACGGGCCCCGAACTACGTCGTGACGCCGACCGGGGCCCGGGTGAACCGGGTGTTCGTGGTCGGCGTCCTGACGGAGGTCGAGCCGGTGAGCGATGACGTCCTGCGGGCCCGGATCGTGGATCCGACCGGCGCGTTCGTGGCCTATGCGGGACAGTATCAACCGGAAGCGGTGGGGTTCCTGGAAGCGGCCGAGGCGCCGTCGTTCGTGTCGCTCACGGGGAAGGCCCGGACGTTTCAGCCCGAGGGCTCCGAGCAGGTGTTCACGTCCGTTCGGCCGGAGTCGATCACCACGGTCGACGGCGAAACCCGTGACCGCTGGACGGTCCAAGCGGCCGAGCACACGCTGGCGCGGATCGCGACAATGTACTGGGCCCTCGAGGAGGACGCCCTGGGCGAAGATCTGACCAGATCCCTCCGCGAGGCTGGGGTCGCCGAGAGCTTGTCGGCCGGTGTCCCACTGGCGATCGAACAGTACGGGACCACCCGTGGATACCTCGGCGCGCTGCGCGAGCAGGCCATTGTGGCCACCGAGGTCATCGCGGAGAACCGCGAGACCGTTCCGGATCTCGAACTCGCGCCGGGGGACGACGGTCCGGTCGCTGGCGATCTCGGTACTGCGCCGGCCGTCGCCGGGACCATCACCGGCGACGCCGATCTCGCGCCCGCCCCGGAACCGGAACCCGCCGTCGCCGAAACGCCGGAGCCCGAAACGCC
>CAZKPC010000018.1:0-17730 GCA_964554565.1 uncultured Halobacteriales archaeon | reverse complement strand
CCGAAACGCCGGAGCCCGAAACGCCACCAGCCGGTTCCGAGGGCGACGCCGAAGCCGAGCCGGACCTCGACGAAAGGTCCCCGGCAGACGAGCTCGGCGACTTCGACGCCTCTGAGGACGCCGTCGACGCGTCGGAACCGCCCGCGGAGACCTACGATCTCGACGAGGAGGAACGGGAGGAAGTGGAGGCAGAGTTCGGTACCGAATTCAGTGCCGGGAGCGAGGTCGGCGAACCCGGCGAGGCCGGCATCGAGCCGGAAACCGCTCCCTCCTCGGAGGATGAAATCGGCGAAGCTCCGTCCGCGTCGTCGACTGAGGGAATGAGCAGTCAGGAGCCGGAACCGGACGATCGGTCCGAGGCCGAGCCAGCCACGGCGGACCAAGCAACGGCTGAGGCCTCGGACCCCGGCGGCGACGCCGAGCCAGCCATCGACCTCGAGGACGCCGCCGTCGAGGCCATGGCCGAACTGGATGAGGGCGACGGTGCGGATCGCGAGGCCGTGATCGAATCGGTCGTCGAAAGCCACGGCGCCGACCCGGCCGCCGTCGAGGACGCGATACAGGACGCCCTCATGGGCGGGCGGTGTTACGAGCCCGCCGACGGGAGCCTGAAGGCGATCTGATGGGCCCGGTCGAGCCGGTGCCGGGCGAGCCGGCGGCGGTGGCGACCCTCACGGACGGCCAGCGGGCGCTCGTCGTGGCGGATTACCACGCCGGTTTGGAGAGCGCGCTCCGCAGCCAGGGCCTGGAGGCCGCATCGCGCGCCGAGGAACGGCTCGAGCACCTGCTCGAACTGTTGGTGAACACCGATGCAGATCGGGTGGTCTTCCTGGGGGATCTGGCCCACTGGATCGGCCGCCCGGCCGGCCGAGAGCTCGAGGAGCTCGAAACCCTGGTCGCGGCGGTTACGGACCGGGTCCCAGCCACGCTCGTGAAGGGCAATCACGACGGCGAGTTCGCTGACGTCATCGATCTACCGGTGACTGATTCGGCCGGCGTGGTGCTTGGCGACGTCGGCTTCGTCCATGGCCATACCTGGCCGGACGCGGAGGTCCTGGAAGCCGACGTGGTCTGTGTCGGGCACGAACACCCCGCGGTGCGGATCGAGGATCAGGTCGGGGGTGGCCGCGTCGAACGCGTCTGGCTGCGCGGCGAGCTGGTCCCGGCGGCCTTCGACCGGGAGGCCATCGACACCGCGACGATCGACGGCGAGCTGATCGTGTTTCCCGCGTTCAACCCGCTGGTCGGCAGCACGTGGGTCAACGTCGCCGGGCAGTCGTTCCTGGCGCCGTTTCTGCCGGCCGGGATCGCTGAAGGCGAAGCTTATCTCTTGGACGGCACCCGGCTCGGACCGTACCGCGACGTGTAGAGGCCCGCGGGAACAACGCGCTTAACCGCGAACCACTCCTCGAAACCGGCGATGAGCGAGCCCCAGCGCGCGGATGCCGGGGTCTTCGAACGCCTTTCGCCCCGGATGCAGGCGGCGCTCGAGCGGCGTGGGTTCGACGAGCCCACGGAGCCTCAGCGGCGCGCCCTTCCGCCGCTCGCGGACGGCCGGGACGCCCTGGTTACCGCGCCCACGGGGACCGGCAAGACCGAGACGGCCATGCTGCCGGTGTTCGATGCCGTGCTCCGCCGCGGCACCAGCTTCGGTATCTCGGTGCTCTACATCACGCCGCTGCGGGCATTGAACCGGGACATGCGCGACCGACTCGACTGGTGGGGCGAGGAGCTGGATGTCGAGGTCGACGTCCGCCACGGGGACACCACGCGATATCAGCGGACCCAGCAGGCCGACGACCCGCCGGACGTCCTGGTCGTGACTCCGGAGACGCTACAGGCGATGTTGACCGGCGAGAAGCTCCGGACGGCCCTCCAGGACGTGGCCCACGTCGTCGTGGACGAGGTGCACGAGCTGGCGGCGTCCAAACGGGGGGCACAGTTGGCGGTCGGCCTCGAACGCCTCCTCGAGCTGGCGGGGCCGTTCCAACGGATCGGCCTGTCGGCGACGGTCGGCGATCCCGACGAGGTCGGCCGGTTCCTCACCGGGGACCGGGGCTGCGAGCACGTGGCCGTCCACGCGGGGAGCCGGCTCGACCTGACCGTGACGGTCCCGGAGATCACCGATGAGGACCAGCGGCTGGCGGGCCAGCTGGCGACCGACCCCGACGTGGCGGGCCAGGTGCGGGTGATCCTGGAGGCGGTCGCGGCCCACGAATCGACCCTGATCTTCGTCAATACCCGCCAGGCCGCGGAGGCGCTCGGCTCGCGATTCAAGACGCTGGAGGCCGATATCGGGGTCCATCACGGATCGCTCTCCAAAGCCGCGCGCGTCGAGGTCGAGGACCAGTTCAAGGCCGGCGAGCTCGACGGCCTGCTCTGCACCTCCTCGATGGAGCTGGGGATCGACGTCGGCCGCGTGGACCACGTGGTCCAGTACGGCAGCCCGCGGGAGGTGGCCCGCCTGCTCCAGCGGGTCGGCCGGGCCGGTCACCGCGCCGATCGGGTCTCGACCGGCACGGTCGTTGCGCGCCATCCCGACGACGCCATCGAGTCGCTCGTGATCGCCCGGCGGGCGCTGGATGACGAGGTCGAGCCGGCGGCCATCCACCACGGCAGTCTGGACGTCGTCGCGAACCAGGTCGTGGGTCTCGTCATGGATTTCGGCGAGCTCTCGGCCCGCCGCGCGTATCGGGTCCTCACCCGGGCGTATCCGTTCCGGGACCTGGGCGAGGCCCAGTTCAAGGCCGTCGTCAGAGAAGTGAGCAAGAACCGGCTGGTCTGGCTGGAGGAGGAGGACGACAAGCTCTCCAAGCGGGGCGGGACCTGGGAGTACTACTACTCGAACCTCTCGATGATCCCGGACGAGGAGACTTACGCCGTCAAGGACATGGCGGCGGGCGGCCAGATCGGCACGCTCGACGAGCGGTTCGTCAAGAACGTGGCCGAGCCTGGAGTCACCTTCATCCAGCGCGGGGACATGTGGCGGATCGTCGAAGTCGACGAGGAGGACGGGGCGGTGAACGCCACGCCGGTCGAGGACCCGGGCGGCGAGATCCCCTCGTGGGTTGGCGAGGAGATCCCGGTCCCGTACGCCGTAGCACAACACGTCGGGCGGCTTCGTAGTCGGGCGGCCGAACAGTTCGAGGACGGAGCTGATCTCGATACGGTAGCCGAGGAGTTCGCGAGGAGGCTGCCGGGCGATGCCCAGACCCTGCAGACCGCCTTCGAGCCGGTCGCCGAGCAGGTCCGGCAGGGTCACCCCGTGCCCACCGACCAGCGGTTCCTCGTCGAAGGGGAACGAGGCGGGGCCGTCCTCAATGCGCCCCTTGGCCACCAGGTCAACGAGACGCTCGGCCGGTTGCTGTCGGCGCTGCTCGGTCAGGCCACCGGCTCCTCGGTCGGGCTGGACGTCGATCCCTACCGGATCGACCTCGCGGTGCCGCCCGGTGTCAGGCCGGCGACGGTCGAGGACACGCTGCTCGATACGGAACCGGACCACCTGGAGGCCATCCTCGAACTGGCGCTGAAGCGCGCCCCGGCGCTCGAGTTCGAGCTCTCCCAGGTCGCGGCGACGTTCGGCTCACTGAAGCGCTGGCAAGGCAGCGGCGAGGGGGTTGGCGGGCCGCGGTTGCGCGCGATCCTCGAGGACACGCCGGCGTTCGATGAGGCTATCCGCAGTATCTTTCACGACGACCTCGACGTCGACCGGTCGGCGTCGGTGCTGAGGGCTTTGCGGTCCGGCGATGTCGCGATCGACTCGATCGAGGGCCGGACGCCGCTCGGGGAGGGCGGCCAGTCTAGCGGCCGGGAACTCCTGGCCTCCGAACAGGCCGATGCCGGCGTGATCGAGACCGTCAAGGAGCGGATCCGGAACGATCGGGTTCGGTTGGTCTGTCTGCACTGCCGGGACTGGACGCGCCGCACCAAGGTCAAACGCGTCGCCGACCAGCCGGCCTGTCCCGAGTGTGGTTCCACCCGGATCGCCTCCCTCAACCCTTGGGCGGACGAGGTGGTCCAGGCCGTTCAATCGGACGATCGCGACGAGGACCAGGAGGCCATGGTCCAGCGGGCCTACAAGGCGGCGAACCTGGTCCAGAGCCACGGCAAGCAGGCGGTGATCGCGCTGGCGGCGCGGGGTGTCGGGCCACAAAACGCCGCACGCATCATCGCGAACCTCCGGGAGGACGAGGACGACTTCTACCGGGACATCCTCCAGCGGGAGCGGGAGTACGCCCGGACGCGCTCGTTCTGGGACTGATTCGCGGTCGGCGGCCACTCCGGTTCCCAGCCGCTGGGATTCGTCGCGCCGGTATTTGGGTCGCCGCACCGAAATGCCGCCATGCCCGTTCCGACCGCGACCGCGATGGACGCTATCGAGATCGCCGATTTCCTGGAGTCCCAAGCGACCGGCGTCATCGCGCTGGGCAAGGCCGGCAGCGTGTACGCCTTTCCGGTGTCCTACGCCTACAACGACGAGGAGCCGGCCGTTTACTACCGCTTCGGGTTCGGCGAGGACAGCCAGAAGCGGGCCTACGTTGAGGAAGCCGACGAGGTGTCCTTCGTGGTGTACGATCACACCGATGTCGGCTGGAAGAGCGTGCTGGCCGAGGGCCAGCTCGAGCACGTCTCCCCATCGAAACTGGATACGAGTGTCGTCGAGGCGGTCAACGCGCTGCGGATCCCGTACTTCGAGGTCCACCGACAGCCGGCCGCCGAGCTCGAGTTCAACATATACCGGCTTCAGGTGGACAAGCTCAGCGGGATCGTGGAGGCCCAATCCAGCGACTGAGGTTCCGGGAGGTTGAGGACACCCCGGACCCTACTTCAAGTATGATCAGTTGGGACGACCGTTACCGGCGGGGCGAGTACCCTGAGGATCCCGATCCGTCCCCGGTGCTCCGCCATTACGTCGACGCGTTTCCGGACGGCCCGGCACTCGACGTCGCCACCGGGACGGGGCGGAACGCGCTCTTCCTTGCCGCATCCGGCCACACCGTGGACGCCATCGATCGGTCGCGGGTGGGCCTACGGCAGGCCGAATCCGCAGCCCTCGACCGCGGGCTCAACGACCGGGTGAACTGGATCCAGGCCGATCTTGGTTCCTACAGGTTCCCACGCGAGCGCTACGCTGCGGTCACGATCAGTTACTACCGCGCGGTCGACCGGTTCACCGACCTCAAGGAGGCGCTGATCCCCGGCGGCTATCTGTTCGTCGAGCACCACCTCCGTTCGAGCGAACCCACGCCCTCGGGCCCGTCCGGCGATCGGTACCGGTTCGGCGCCAACGAGCTCCTGCACGCCTGTCTCGACCTGACGGTGCTCTATTACGACGAGTCCACCACGACGAATCCCGAAGGCGAGCGGCGGGCCAACGTCCGCGTCCTGGCGCGGAAATCGAACGGCTCCCGTCAGGCCTATCCGGCGCGGTGGGACCGGGATCGGGCTTGACCGTCGGCCCCCAAAACGCTGTAGGCCATACCCATAGGCGCAGAAGATACTTGCCGAACACGGGCGACCACTCGAGGGATGCCTCCCGGGCCCGCCACCGATAGCGACTCCAGGCGGGCTCGGTCAGGAGGCTCGGCGGTTCTGCGGGTCGTTCCGGAGAGGTTTCGCCGCTTTCTGGCCGGTAGCTTCCGGGTCGATCCGCGTGGATTGGCGGCCATGCGGATCGCGGTGGGCATCCTGCTGCTGGCGGACTTGGTCCTCAGATCGCGGGACCTCGTGGTCTTCTACGCCGACACCGGGGTCCTGCCTCGATCCGTCCTGCGGGAGACCTTCGGCGGGCTGGCCGCGCTGTCCTTCGCGCATGGCCTCTCGGGCTCGCCGTACGTCCAGGGGATCCTCTTCGCCCTCGCGATGCTCGCCGCGGTCGCCCTCGTCGTCGGCTATCGAACCCGCCTGGCCGCGCTCGCCTCCTTCCTGTTGCTGGTTTCGCTGCACGCGCGCAACCCGGTCCTGCTCAACGCGGGTGATTCGCTCCTGCGGCGGCTGTTGTTCTGGGGGCTCTTCCTGCCGCTCGGCGGTCGGTGGTCCGTCGATGCCGTTCGGGGCGCGCGCCGATCCGAACCGGTCAGCAGCGTCGCGGCCGCCGCGCTTCTCCTTCAAGTGCTCATCGTCTACCTGGTCAACGCGGTACTCAAGCTGCGCGGCGAGGCCTGGCGGTCCGGGGAGGCCATCCTCCTCGTCTTCCAGGTCGATCAGCTGACGGTCCGTCTTGGCGACGTCCTGGCGGAGTTCCCGGTACTGCTGGAGGGCCTCGGCTGGCTCTGGCTGGCGATGCTCGTGGCGTCGCCGTTGTTGGTGGTGCTCCGGGGCTGGCCGCGGGCCCTGTTCGCGGGCCTGTTTGCGTCGATGCACCTCGGGATGGCGCTGACGATGCGGCTGGGGCTGTTCCCGCTGATCTCGATCGCGGGCCTCGTCCCGTTCGTCCCCCCACGGGTGTGGAAATCACTGGTGGACCGTTTCGGCCCGGCGGCTCGAGACCGCCTCCCGATCCGGACTTGGGTCCGCCGGATAGACGATCGGCTCCCCCGCCTGCCCCGTCCCCGGATCGGGTCGGGCACCCGCCATCGGCTTCGACAGCTCGGATCCGTCGTCGTGGCATTGCTGCTCGTTGGCGTGCTCTTCTGGAACGCGGCCGGGCTGGGCTACGCGTCGGTCCCCGGCGACGTGCAGCGCTTTGCGGATCCGACCGAGCGCCGCTGGGACATGTTCGCGCCCAACCCACGGACCAACGACGGCTGGTTCGTCGCGCCCGGCGAGCTCGCCTCCGGACGTACCGTCGATGCCTACGCCGGAACACCGCTGTCGTGGGACCGCCCGCCCGATCTCGCGAGCAACTATCCCAGCCACCGCTGGTTCGTCTACATGCTCGAGCTGCCGCGCCGCGGATCCGGGCCACTGCGGGCGGCCTTCGCCGACTACCTCTGCCGGCGGTGGAACGCGAAGGAGGGGTCGACGCTCCGGCGGGTCCGGCTGGTTTACGTCCTGGAGCCTGCCCGGCTGGACGGCACTGAATCGATGCGCCGGGTCGGCCTCGGCCAGTTCGAGTGTCCGGGTTAATCGATCCGCTCCGCGAGCGCCGCCTCGAAATGGCGTGGCTCGATGGAGAGCGCCCCCGGACCGGCCGCTGGCGACTCATCGAGGAGCTCTTTGATCGCCCGCATCGACGCTTCGCGGACCACCGCCGCGATGTCGGCCCCGGTCGCTCCCTCCAGGCGGTCCGCCAGGGATGCGAGGTCCACCCCGGCCGCGAGCGGAGTGTCACTCGTGTGGACCTCCAGGATCGCCCGCCGGGCCGCCACGTCGGGCATCGGGACCGCGACGTGGGTGTCGAACCGGCCGGGGCGAAGCAGCGCCGGATCGATGGCCTCCTTCCGATTGGTCGCTGCGAGGACGATCAGCGACGCGCTGCCGCTGAGCCCGTCCAGTTCGGTGAGGAGTTGTGAGACGACCCGCTCCGTGACGTCCCCCTCTCCCGACCGCCGGCCGGCGAGGGCGTCGATCTCATCGAAGAACACCAGCGCCGGCGCCACCTGGCGGGCCCGCTCGAACACCTCACGCACGGCCCGCTCGGATTCGCCGACGTAGCGGTCCAGCAGCTCCGGCCCGCGGACGTGGATCACGTTGACACCGCTTTCGTGGGCGAGCGCGCGCGCCAGAAGGGTCTTGCCAGTCCCTGGCGGCCCGTGAAGCAGGATCCCGGACGGCGGGTCCGTGCCCGCAGCCTCGAACAGGTCGGGGTGTTCGATAGGCCACTGGACCGACTCCCGGAGCGACGATTTGACCTCGTCCAACCCGCCGACGTCGTCGAACCCCGTCGTCGGGATCTCGGCGACGACCTCCCGCATCGCTGACGGCTCCACGCCCGCCATCGCGCTCTCCACGTCGTCCTGGGTGATCCGGACCGCGTGCGGATCGCCATCGCCGTTTCTGGCCCGCCGGAGGGCGGTCATGGCGGCCTCGGTGATCAGCGCCTTGAGGTCCGCGCCGACGAAGCCGTGGGTCCGGGCTGCGAGGCGGTCCAGGTCGACATCGTCCGCCAGCGGCACGCCGTCGGCATGGATCTCGAGGATCTCCCGCCGGCCGGCCTCGGACGGCACGCCGATCTGGATCTCGCGGTCGAACCGCCCCGGCCGCCGGAGCGCCGGATCCAACGTGTCGATCCGGTTGGTCGCCCCGATGACGACCACGTCGCCCCGGGGATCCAGCCCGTCCAACAGCGCCAGCAGCTGGCCGACGACGCGGTTTTCCATGTCGCCGCCCTCCTCGCGCTTGCCGGCGATCGCGTCGATCTCGTCGAAGAAGACAACGGCGGGCGCGGTCTCTCGGGCCCGCTCGAACACCTCCCGGAGTCGCTTCTCGCTCTCTCCCTTGTACTTCGAGGTCAGTTCGGGCCCGGAGACGTGATAGACCGTCCCGTCGATAGCGTTGGCCAGGGCCTCGACGATCAGCGTCTTGCCGGTGCCGGGCGGACCGTGGAGGAGAACGCCCGTCGGGGGATCGATACCGAGGCGATCGAACAGCTCGGGCTCGGCCAACGGGAGCTCGACCATTTCCCGGACGAGCTCGAGCTCCTCCTCGAGGCCGCCGATCTCCCCGTAGGTGGCGCGGGTGTAGGACTGCTCGACCGGCTGCGTAGTGGACTCTGTGGCCGGGTCGGTGGGGCCGGCCGGTTGATCGGTCGTGTCGCGACCGGAATCTCCGCTGTCAGTCCGGGCAGACGGCTCTTCCGAGGCCGGCCTGTGGATCTGGATTCCGGTGGCGTCCGTGAGCCGGACCGGCCCGGTCGGCCGGGTGTCGGATACCTCGACCGTGCCCGCGTCGGTCGGATAGCGATCCCCGGCCCACAGTGGCCGGTGCTGGAGGGCGTCCTTGATCGTGTGCGAATCGATATCTGCCCCGTTCTCGAGGCTGACGGTGACCGAGGCCGCCTCGTTGATCCGGGAGTTTCGGACCCGGACCGTCTCGCCAGCTGACGCGCCGATCAGCTGTTGGGTGGCGCGATCGATGGCGATCGATTCCGCCCCAGTGCCGCCCTCGGCTGGCCACGCCGTCGCGACGACGGCATCGACGCCTTTCACGACGAGCTGGTCCCCCGAGAGCACGCCGAGGGTCCGGCGGGCGGCTTCGGTGAGCCGGGCGACCGGGCGGCCGCCCTCCCGTTCCGGCGCGTCGACGACCGTCAGCTCCAGCTCGTCGACGGAGCTCATCTGTACACACCGCCATACGGCGGTCCGATAAGGGCAAGGTCTTTGTCCGTCGCTCGCCCACGTTCGAACATGGTCGTTGAGACCGAGCGGGATGGCCGGACTTGGTACCAGTGTGAGGAGTGCGGCCTGATGTTCGACGACCGTGACGACGCCCGCCAACACGAATCGAACTGCGACGCCGAGGAACCCTCGTACATCCAGTAACTGACCACAGGGCCTGTTTGTCGGCGGTGGCGTTTCATGCGGCTTCGAGCTCGAACGCGCGTTCGCCCAGCTCGTCCTCCTCGAACACGAAGACCCGGCCGCCGGCGACCGAGGGATCGGCGACCACCTCCACGACGTGACCATCGAGGAACGCGACGACCCCGGGGAGGAGCTCGCTCTCCTCGCCGGACTCGAGCACGACGCGACCGACGCCGGTTTCCTCGAGGATCTCGCCGTCGGTATTGCGGTCGTTCACGTAGATCATCACGCCGCGGTCCCGGTCGGCTTCCGTGACGAGGACGTGGACCTCTTTGCCCGGCGCACACCGGACCGAGCCCTCGACCGGCTCGATGGGCCGGTCGTACCGGACCTGCCGGCCGTCCAGGTACTCGACGACCACGCCGTCGTCCTCCACATGGACCGGCAGCGTGCTTGGCGAGACGTCCCGGCGCTGGCTCATTGCGCTCTGGGTCGGTCCGGCGGCGGTATAAGGACTGGTGTCCGTCGGGCTCGCGCGCCGGTTGACTGGGGCGACCGCACGGACTACTCCTCGTCAGTCTCGACGGTTACCGGCCGTTCGATCCGCTGGAACTCCTCCCGGAGGGCGTCGTAGGCGCGCTCCACGTCGTCAGCCTTGTTCGATGCGTTCCGGACGTGGCGCCGGAGCGTCTCCCAGTCGTCGTCGAGCGTATCGAACCGGGCCCCCAGGCGCTGGAGGCGGTTCCGGATCGACTCGGCCTGTTCGGAGAGCCGCTTGGCCTGGACGTCGGCCTTGATGAGCTCGAGTTTCTGCCCGAACGTCAGCGGCGAGACGACCTGGACGCCGCGTTTCGTGAACGAGCGGAGGAGGTCGTACTCCTCTGACACGAGGTGATAGTAGACGGCCTCGGAGGGAATGAACGCGAACGCGAAATCCGTCGTCCCGGCCTGCGGGCGCACGTAGTCGGTCGCGATCTTCTCGAGCTGCTCCTCGACCGCCCGGGCGAACTGGCGGTGGTGACGCTCCCGGGCGTCGTCAGACTCGGCTTCTCGCGCTCGTTGATACGCCTCCAAGGGGAACTTGGCGTCGATGCAGATGGTCCCCACTGTCGATCGGATATGGGCGTCCGGCGTCTTGCCCTCGACGACCGGTTCACGCACTCCGTACATGTCCGGCGGGAGGTGGTCAGAGAGCAGGCTTTCGAGCTGCAGCTCGCCGAACTCGCCACGGGCCTGTGGGCTTCGGAGCATGCCCGCGATGTCCGTGTGAAGGGTCTCGAGCTGCTCGGCGTGGCGCTCCACGTCGGCGAGCGCCTCGCCGAAGCCCTCGTCCCGCCAAGTCCGAGACAGGGCTGCGGAGAGGGTATCGGCGTTGACCTCGCCAGCGGAACGGACCTGGCGTCTGACGCCGATCAGGAGCCCGATGGCGACCAGCAGCAGGAGCAGGCTGGCCACCGGGACCAGCCACTCGTGGAGGGCCATGCAATCCCGTGTCAGGGCGTTGGCATAGGCCTTTCCCGGGGGTCCGATCCGAATGAGCGGCCACCGGGTTCGGGAGTTAGTGACGCGCGACCCGGGCACCGTCAGCGGTAAATAGAGCCTCGTGGTGGTCACGGTCATGGAGGGTCGCGCCCGGGCCCCGGCCGCCGGGACCGTGCTCAACGCTCTCGCGAACGGGCGGGGATCCGCCTTCGCCATCGACCGCTCCGTCGAGGCCCACGTCGAGCTGGCAGCCTCCGGGAGCCTCAGGGGCGAGATCCGGGGGTCTCCCGAGGCCGACACGACCCTCATCGAACGGTGTGCCGAGCTCGTGATCGAGCGGTTCGGCACGGCGCAGGGGGGCTTCGTCCGGACCGAGAGTCAGATACCGGTGGCCGCGGGACTGAAGAGCTCGAGCGCGGCGGCGAACGCGACCGTACTCGCGACGCTGGATGCTCTCGGGATCGAAGTAGCCCACGAGGCCGCCGACGGGGACGATCTCACCCGCATCGACGCCGCCCGGCTCGGCGTCGAAGCCGCCAGGGACGCGGGCGTGACTGTTACAGGGGCGTTCGATGACGCCAGCGCCAGCATGCTCGGCGGTGTCACGGTCACCGACAACGAATCGGACACCTTGCTGCACCGGGAGACAGTGGACTGGAACGTGCTCGTCTGGACGCCGCGCGAGCGGGCGTACTCGGCCGAGGCATCCGTGGAGCGGTGCCGGCGGCTGGCGCCGCTCGCGGACTTCATCGCTGACACGGCTCTCGATGGCCGCTATAGCCAGGCGATGACGATCAACGGTTTCGCGTTCTGCGCGGCGTTGGACTTCCCGACCGACCCCTTGCTGGAGGCGCTGCCGAACGCGTGGGGGGTTTCCCTGTCCGGTACCGGCCCGAGCGTAACGGCTATCGGGCCGGCGGACGGCCTGGAAACCGTTCAGGCCCGCTGGGATCAACGCGAGGGGGAGACATGGTTGACGACGACACGGAACGACGGCGCGCGGACGACATGAGCCTCGAGGAGCTCCGGGAGGAGATCGAGACCATCGACCAGGAGCTGGTCGAGCTGATCGCCCAGCGGACGTACGTGGCTGAGACGATCGCTCAGGTCAAAGCCCAACAGGAGCTACCGACGGAGGACGAAGCCCAGGAGCAGCGCGTCCTCGATCGGGCGGCCCGGAACGCGGAGCGCTTCCAGGTGGATGACGAGATCGTCCGAGACGTGTTCCGGCTGCTGATCGAGCTCAACAAGGTCGAACAGCGCGACCGGCGCTGACCCCCCGGGCTCAGCGGTTCGCCTCGAGCCAGTCGACCGCGAAGTCCACCAGTGGCGGCTGTGCCATCAGCTTCGCGGTCGCGGCACCGACGCGGCCCGTCTCGAGGCCCGCCTCGGCCTCGTAATCAGCCCCCAGTTCGTCGAAGTCGCTGGAGTCGGTTTCGAGATCCCGGTAGGTGACAGTCACCGTCCCGTCGTCGCGCTCGATCGGGACCGTGTTCTCCTGGGTACCCGGCGCGAGGTCCGCGCGATATTCGGCCAGGTGGATCGACGTGTTCCGGTCGTGGTCAACGCCGAGGAGCAGCACGTGACCGCCCTGTTCGTAGAGCCGGCCCAGCGGGGAGGCATCGCCGAGCCCGTAGTCGAAGGCGTGGTCCGCAGTGATCACTTCGGCGTCCGCGCCCCATGCCGCGAAGGACATCTCGGGGTGGCGGCTGCGAATGGCACCCGGATGATCCCGGAAACACTCGGCGATCGCGCCCATGCCGCGGGTCGGCGTGACCGCCGGCCGATACGGCGGTCGTTCAGCCCGGATCACCGGCTCCCAGTCGTCCGGCACTGGCGGCTGGGACCAAGTGGCGGGATCGGAGTATTGGGTAGAGTGGGTCGGCATCACCAGGGTTCCGGCAGTGCTCAGCACGGTTTGGAGCGCGTCTATCACGGCCGGCGGTCCGCCACAGACCCAGCCGAGGGCCTGTAGGGAGGCGTGAACGAGGACGGTGTCGCCGGTGTCGAGCCCCAGAGTCCGGAAGTCGTCGACGAGCGATTCGACCGTGACCGGGGTCTCGACCCGTTCGATCGCGTCGGCCTCGGTCATGTGGGTCCGGCGCCGTCGGCCGTGAAAGGCTTCCCGACTCCCGATTCCGTGAGCAGCCTTCAGGGAGCCGCGTAGGCTCGGGCGAGCTCATCGAGCTCCGAGTGTTGCTCGGTCGTATGTGGCGCTGTCAGCGGCGAAACGCTGATGCGGTCGTTCATCACCGCATGCCGGTCGGTGCCGGCCGGTTCGTCGAGGTCACCGGTGCGCATCCGTTCCCAGATCCGGTCGGTCAGCGTGATGGACCCGCCGGATTCCCGGGTGGCGGTCATGTCGTACGTGTGGGACGGCCGGGTGACGGTCATCGGCGCGGGCGCCTTGTCGGCGGTGGGCGAGTTGACGTTGAGGTAGTCAGCGTGGTCGAAGACGCCGGCTTGGAGGGCGTTCCGGGCGAGATAGGCGGCCGCGCGGCCGGCTTCAGCGTACTCGTCCGCGCTCGGATGGGTGTTCTCGAAGTCGGCGGTACCCGGAATGCAAAGCGACACGGCCATCGACGGCACGCCGAAGAACGCCCCCTCGACGGCCGCACTCACGGTGCCCGAGCGACCCAGCACGTAGGCACCGAGGTTGCCGCCCCGATTGCAGCCGGCCACGATGAGGTCCGGATACGGCCCGATGGCCTCGAGCCCCGCGATGACGCAGTCAGCCGGCGTCCCCTCGACGGCGTACCCGATCTCGTGCTCCGACACGTCGACCTCGTAGGAGAGCGCCCGCCCGATCGCGCTCTTGTCGTCGGCGGGGGCGACGACGAGCACGTCACCCACGTCCGAGAGGGCCTCGTACAGCGCACGGAGTCCGGGGCTGTCGATGCCGTCGTCGTTCGTGAGCAGGATGTCCATGCCGTCGGGATTGGGCCCAGGTGGAAAAACGCTCCTACCGGCCGGCCGGAACCACGTCGACGACGGTCTCGTCGTCGACCACGAGGTTGTAAGCCGCTTCGTCCGCGTTCCAGAGCACGAGGGCCTGTTCGATCGACAGCCCATCGCCGTAGCCCGCCGCGCGGAGGGCCTCGTTCAGGCCGGTTTCGCGGGTCAACACCGCGAAGTGATCGACCGATTGGGAACCGTCGCCGACCAGGTAGAGGGGATGGCCGTCGTCGCTGAGATCGTGGCTCAGTTTGACGGCGGCTACGTCGATCCGGTCGGTCACGTGCCGTTCGCTCTCGGCGAGCGGGATGTACCGGTCGAGTGAGGGGTTCCAGTCGAGCCAGCGGGAAGCATCGGCCCGTAGGACCGCATAAGCGAACTGGACGTCGACGTTAACGAACTCTCCCGTCCCACCCCCGTCCTTGTCCAGGACGCGCTGGGTCTGTGGGACGTCGAGGTCCGGCCGCTTGTCGAACGACCAGCAGCGGTCCGCTGGCGTCTCGTCGGGCCAGAGCCGGACCGTCGGCGCGAACACGGCGAGCTCGGTGTCGGCCTCGACGGCCCGTTCGGTCTCGCGGAGCCCGATCGCGGTCCGTTTGTCAGCCGGGGCCAGGAGGACCAGGGCGCCGTCATCGTCGAGATGACGGGCGTATCGGGTCGCGGTGGCCTCAGGGTCAGCGAGTTCGCTGAGGACGTTCCCGAACAGGATCAGGTCGTAGGGCCCCGTCGGCTCGAAGGATTCGGCCGTGACCCGATCCACCTGCCAATGGACGTTCCGCCCCGTCTCAGCGAGCAGCTCGGACAGGACCTCGGCGGCAGGGCTCGGTTCCAGCGCCCGGTAGTCGAGGAGCGCCTCCTCGCCGAGGAGCTCGACCAGGCCCAGCGCCGGTCCGCTGACGCCAGCGCCCACGTCGAGGACCCGCAACGAACGGCTCAAGAGTCCGCGATCACACAGCGTCGATAGCACGTACTGACTGGCGGCGTAGTAGTCCGCGAGGTGGTAGACGGCGTAGCCCAACGCCGCCGTTCGGTCGTAGCTGACCGACCGGTTCCGGTAGTAGTCGTCCTTCAGCTGCCGGATGGCGGACCGGAGTTCGTCGCCGGACTGACCCCTCGCCCAGTCCGGTCCGTGAGTCTCCACCAGCTGGTCGGCGACGATCCGGTCATATCGATCCGGGAGTGCCTCGACCGGCCCGTCCAGTGGTGGAATGGGCGTTTCGGGAGCCGGAACGAAGGTCCCGTCCGCACGCTCGATAACTCCCAGCTCGGCCGCCTGTTCGCGGAGCACTTGCCGAACGACCGCCGGATGCGGCTGGCTCTCGAGATACTCGGTCAGCTCTTCGGGATCAATCGGTCGGACGTTTCGGAGATACCGGGCGGTATCCCGGATCACCGCCCGCTCGGCGGGCGTCATACGCCGGCGTCCCGGAACAACTGCTCGAACCGATCGCGGTCGGCGTCGGCGACGAGCCCGGCGGCTTCCGCCACGGACTCGGCGCCGTCGAACGCGTCCTGGATGTCCGCATAGACGCGGGGCTGTCCATCGGTTACCTCGTCGACGATCTGGGTCATCCGGTCGAACACCGGCGTCGCGAAGGCCGGATCGACCTCGTCCGCGGCTAACGCGAACGCGAGGACCGCGGCATGCGTTTTCGCCTGCACGGTTTCCATCGCCTGGTCGTGGGCCGCCGCGGTGGTCTCGAAGAGGTCGTTCCCGGCCGCGGCGAGGTCGTCCTGAATCCGCTCGGTCACCGGCCCCGGCGCGGCCGGCACCATCGCGATGCGACCCGGAGCGTTCTCCGGCGCGAAGAGCGGATGGAGGCTCAGGCGTTCGCGGTCGGCGGCCTGCTCGGCCATGACGTTCACCGGTTCGACCATGCTGCCGGTCAGGTCCAGCATCGCGTCCCGAGCGCGGGCCGCGTGGGTCTCGATCGCCGCCGGGGCGTCCGGCATCGGTACCGCCACGGCTACCGTATCGAATCGCCCATCGCTGTCGATGGGGACCGCCTGGCCGCCGACATCGTTCACGGCCGCCTGGGCGGCCGCCGGATCGATGTCGGTGAACGCTAACTCGGCGTCGACGCTGGCGCCGAGCCATCGGCCAATGGCGCCCGCCCCGACGACGAGCAGGTCCATGGCGCTCCCGAGTCCACGCGTTCCCTAAAGCGTTCCCTCGCCCGGCATCGCTTCAGAGCTCGAGCGTGTAGGCGTACTCGGTCAGGTTCTCGTAGCCGTCCTCCCGGACGACCACGAGATCCTCGAGCCGCATGCCGCCGGGCTCCGGGTTGTAGAGTCCTGGCTCGATCGTCACGACATGGCCGGGTTCGAGTTCGGCGCCGCCCGGGCCAACGCGCGGTCCCTCGTGGATCTCGAGCCCCACGCCGTGGCCCGTGCTGTGGAAGAAGCCGGTCTCGGTTGATTCGTCAGACCGGAGCGTCGGATGCCCGGCGGCCTCGTAGACGTCACAGACTGCGTTGTGGACCGCTTCGCCCGTGACGCCGGGCTCGATGGCTGCCAGGGCGGCCTCGAGCGCTTCCCTCGTGAGTTCGAACCGCTCGCGGACCTCCTCGCTCGCCGTCCCGCGGACGAACGTGCGGGTCATGTCGGCGTGGTAGCGCGTGGCCTTCGAGCGCGGGAAGACGTCGATCACGATGGGGGTGTGGGCCGGAAGCGGCCCGCTGCCCCGGTTGTGCGGATCGGCCCCTTGGGCGCCGCCGGCCACGATGGTCTCGTCGAGCGCGTAGCCGTGGTCGAGGAGCTCGCGCTCGATGACGGTCTTGACCCGTTCGGACGTCAGGACTTCGCCGTCGTGGACGAGCTGGTCGCCGTCGATCGTCGCGTCAGCGATGAGGGCCTGCGCGGCCTCCATCGCCGATTCGTTGGCCCGTTGGGCGGCCCGGATCTCGTCGATTTCGGCTTGGGATTTCACGGCGCGGATCTCCGCGACGACCCCCTCGGCATCAGGCTCCACGGTGACGCCGCGCTCTCGGAGCGCATCGGCCGTACCGGCCGGGAACCGGTCCGGCACCGCAACGGTGTCGGCATCGAACTCCTCGAGGAACGCCCCGAGCGCGTCGTGGTCGGCGTCGCGGTCCGCATAGGCTTCGACGCCGTAGTCGGTCGGTCGTCGGACGGCATCCCCGTCGCTGTCGGTCTTGGCGCGGCCATACTCCAGGCTCTTCACGAGGAGGCTGATCCCCTCGGGCCGGTAGAGCGTTCGGTACGGATCCGGGGCGTCGTAGCCGGACAGGTACCGTTGGTCGGCGTTCGCGCCGTCCGCATCGATGAGATACCCGTCCAGGCCCTCCGCGGCCAAGTAGTCGTCCAGGCGGCCATAGCTCGGCATAGGCGAGGATGGGTTCGCGGGACGGAAAAGCGAGTATGGTTCCGGTCCCCCTACCCGGACCGGCCCCGACGGATCAGGCCGCGGCGGGGACGGACTCGGCCGCTTCCAGGAGCTCCTGGTAGCGGTTCCGGATCGTGACCTCGCTGACGTCAGTCACGTCGCGGACCTCGGCCTGCGTGACCTTCTCGTTGGTCAACAGCGAAGCCGCGTACACCGAGGCGGCGGCGAGGCCGACCGGACTCTTGCCGCTGTGGACGCCTTCCTCCTTGGCGGCGCGGAGCAGTTCCCGGGCTTGCCGAGTGGCCTCCGGCGAGAGGTCCAGCTCGGTCGCGAAACGGCTCACGTAGAGCTCGGGGTCCGCGGGCTTGACTTCGAGGCTGAGTTCGCGGACGATGTACCGGTAGGTCCGCTTGAACTCCATGGGCTCGACCCGGCTCACCGCGGCGACCTCGTCGAGGCTCCGGGGCGTGCCGGCTTGGCGCGCGGCGGCATACAGCGAGGCCGTCGAAACGCCCTCGATCGAGCGGCCCGGGAGGAGGTCCTCCT
>CAZKPC010000017.1:0-34581 GCA_964554565.1 uncultured Halobacteriales archaeon | reverse complement strand
ATCGCTCGATTGCGCGCCGAGCACCGCGTCGACGCTCCTGCGGAAAGCTGAGCGGGCGGTGCTGACGCGGCTGGTCGGGGGCTGATTCTCCGCGGCCGGGCTGTAGAGACCGATAGACTCAGGACGGCCGCGACTCAACGCGCCGTCGATGTTCGAGAAGGTGCTCGTGGCCAACCGCGGCGAGATCGCCGTGCGGGTGATGCGGGCTTGCGAGGAGCTCGGGGTCGCGACGGTGGCCGTCTACTCGGATGCCGATCGCCATGCCGGCCACGTCCGCTATGCCGACGAAGCGTACAACGTCGGTCCGGCGCGGGCCGCGGACTCCTATCTCGATCAGGAGGCGATCATGGAGGCCGCCGAGCAAGCGGGCGCCGACGCGGTCCATCCGGGTTACGGCTTCCTCGCGGAGAACGCGACCTTCGCCCGCCGGGTTGCCGAGTCGGACGTCACCTGGGTCGGGCCGCCGCCCGAGGCCATGGAGCGGCTCGGCGAGAAGACGAAAGCGCGGCAGGTGATGCAGGCGGCCGACGTGCCGGTGGTCCCTGGCACGACCGAACCTGTCGAATCGGCCGACGAGGTCGCGGAGCTCGGCGAGGAGTACGGCTACCCGGTCGCGATCAAGGCCGAAGGGGGCGGCGGGGGCCGCGGGCTGAAGGTCGTCGAGTCGGCCGCCGAGGTCGAATCAGCCTTCGAGAGCGCCCAGCGGGAGGGCGAGGCGTACTTCGACAACGCCTCCGTCTACGTCGAGAAGTTCCTCCAGGCCCCACGGCACGTCGAGGTGCAGATCCTCGCGGACCACCACGGAAACGTCCGCCACCTCGGCGAGCGTGACTGCTCCCTCCAGCGCCGCCACCAGAAGCTCATTGAGGAGGCCCCCAGCCCCGCCGTCGATGCGGAACTCCGCGAGCAGCTCGGCGATGCCGCCCGCCGCGGCGTCGACGCCGCCGGCTATACCAACGCCGGGACGGTCGAGTTCCTCGTCACGGAGCAGGACTTCTACTTCATGGAGGTCAACACGCGGATCCAGGTCGAACACACGGCCTCCGAGGTCGTCACGGGGTACGACATCGTGAAGTGGCAGCTCCGGGTCGCCGCCGGGGAGGAGATCGACTTCGAACAGGCCGAGGTCGAAGTCGAGGGCCACGCCATCGAATACCGGATCAACGCCGAGAACCCGGCGAACGAGTTCTCCCCGACGCCGGGCCCGCTGACGACCTACGACCCGCCGGGCGGTATCGGCGTCCGGATCGACGACGCGGTCCGCCAGGGCGACGAGATCGGGGGCGATTACGACTCGATGATCGCGAAGCTGATCGTCGGGGCCCAGGACCGAGGGGAGTGTCTCACCCGGTCCGCCCGGGCGCTCGCCGAGTTCGAGGTGGAGGGCGTCCACACGACGATCCCGTTCCACCGGTTGATGCTGGCGGACGAGACGTTCCGTAGCGGGGAACACACGACCGCCTATCTCGACGAGGAGCTCGACCCGGAGCGGATCGACGAGGCCGTCGACCGCTGGGGCCCCGAATCAGTCGGCGGCGAGGCCGCGGAAGCCACCGAACGCGAGTTCACGGTCGAGGTCAACGGCAAGCGGTTCGACGTCACGCTCGAGGACCGGGGTGGCGCCGCGCCAGCACCGGCCGGCGGGTCGGCCGGCGACGCCGCCGGGACCGCTGGGGAAGGAGGCCGAGCGTCGTCCGGCTCGGCCGGTTCGAGCCGCGGGACCGATACCGACACTTCGTCGGCGACCCCCGCCGGCGAGGGCGAGGCCGTGACCGCCGACATGCAGGGGACGATTCTCGACGTCGCCGTTGAACCCGGAGACAGCGTCGAGCCCGGGGGCGTGCTCTGTGTGCTCGAGGCCATGAAGATGGAGAACGACGTGGTGGCCGGGCGTGGCGGTACGGTCAGTGAGGTCCTTGTGAGCGCCGGCGAGAGCGTCGACATGGGCGACACGCTCGTCGTGATCGACTGAAGCCGGATGTTGAAGCCGCGCCAGCGAGCCGTCCTCGACGCGCTCGTTCGGGGTCCTGTCGCACCCGGGGAGCTCGGCGACCGCCTGGAGCTCCCGGCCGCCGCCGTCACCGGGCATATCGACACGCTGCGTGACCACGGCTTCGAGACCGAACGCGGCCCTGAGGGGTTCGAACTGCAGAGCGTCCCCGAGTACGGCTATGGCGTCCAGGCGGGCCTCGAGGCGCCCTTCGTGATCGCCTACACGCCCGAGGTGTCCAGCACGAACGAGCGGGCCCGGGAGCTGGCCGAATCGACCGAGACGGACGTGGCCGTGCTGGCCGAGACGCAGACCGCCGGCCGCGGGCGGTACGACCGCGTCTGGACGTCGCCCCCGGGCGGGATCTATTGCAGCGTCCTGCTGCGGCCGACCCTCCCGCCGGAGGAGTTAGGGGTGCTGAACCTGGCCGCCGCGCTCGCCGCCGCTGACGCGGCTGCCGAGGTCGGTGTCGAGGCGGGCTGCAAGTGGCCGAACGACGTCCTCGGCCCCGGCGGCGACAAACTCGGCGGGATCCTGGCCGAGAGCGCGACGCGGGACGGAGTGGTCGAATGGTTGGTGATCGGTCTCGGCCTCAACGCGAACCTCGATCCGGCTCAACTACCGCCCGAGGCGACGAGCCTCGGCGCGCTCGTCGGGTCGCCGATCGACCGTCGAGTGGTCACGCAGACGTACTTGGAAACGTTCGACCGCTGGCGCCGAGACCAGGCCGGGATCGTTCCGGCATGGCGCCGACGCTCTACGACCCTCGGACAGGAGGTCTGGCTCCGGACTGGCGACGAGGAGTTCGTGGGCGAGGCGACCGATGTCGATGACTCCGGGCGGCTCCTCGTGGAGACGGAGTCCGGGCGCCGGCGGATCGGGGCGGGGGAGTGCGAACACCTGCGGCCGGTGTAGGCCTATTCCTCCTGGCTGGCTGGCTCCGCCGATCCGACCCGAACAGTGAGGACCGGCACCTCGCTCGCGCGGACCACGCGCTCCGCGACGCTGCCCAGCAGGAGCCGGTCGATGCCGCCCCGGCCATGGGTGCCCATGACGATGAGGTCGCAGCCGGACTCCTCGGCGTAGCGGACGATCTCCCGGCTCGGGGAGCCTTCGAGGATTTCGGTTTCGATGTCGATGTCGGCCGCCGCGGCGTGGGATCGCAGTTCCGCCACGGCGGTCTCCCCTTCGTCCCGGAGCATGTCCCCGATGCCCTCCCAGGCGGTCTCCATGGAGAAGGAGGCGTAGCTGGCCGTGTTGACCACGTAGATGCCGTGCAAGGTCGCGTCGTGGGTCTCGGCCAGCTGGATCGCGTGGTCGATGGCGCGCCGGGTCCCGGCGGAGCCATCGGTCGGCACCAGGATCCGGTCGTACATCCGGGTGAAACGTTCCGACGGCGCTCACATAACTGTTTGGCGGCGGCCCCCAGGCCGCCGCGGGTCAGAAAAGAACGGCCGTCCCAGCCGCCGATTCTACCCGATGAACGACGCTCCTGACCCGATCCTGCGAGCCGGCGAGGTACTCGGAGTCGCCGTCCAGAACGAGCAGGTTCGCCGCACGGGCCGGTTCGCGATCACGCCGGTGTCTCGGCCGGGCTCGACGATGCCGCGACCACTCAAGGGGTTCGTCGGCGCACCAGGCGACGACCGTTGCCCCGTAGCTTGTGCCGTCGATCCCCGCCCCGGCGCTCGCGCTCAGTTCCCCCCGAACTCGTCCAGGGGGACGTACCGCCCGGCTCGCTCGGAGACGAGGCGCCCGCCCGTTTCGAGTCCGAGGGCCTGCTCGGCCGCGTGCCCGACGGCCTCGACCTGCTTCGCCGGGGTATAGATCCCGAAGCGCCACTGCTCGGCCTGGGCGTCCCGCAAGGCTTCGACGAGGGCCGACTGTTCCTCGAGCCGGCGCACCTCGCCGCTCACCACGACCCGGGTCGTGGTCTCGCGCATCCGGGGTTCCTCGGGTACGTCGAGGATGACGCTCTCCGGGTCGACGCCGGCGGCCTCGGCCACCGACCGCTCCGCGCGGCGGATCTCCTGACGGGCACCACCGACCAGGTCGTTCGGGACGTGCTTCCGCTCGGCCCAGACCGCCCGTTTGAACAGGTCCCGGTCGCTGATCCGGCGGGCCAGGTCGGCGCTGTCGGGATTTTCCCGGAGCGCAGCGAAGAGGTCGTGGTCGTCCATGCCGCGCAGATCCAACGGTTCGTACGGGTCCGTGTCGAGCAAGCGTTGGGTGGCCCGCCGCAGCATCGATTTCGAGATCCGGGCGACGTGGTGGTTGTAGACGGTGGGGTACATGAGCGCCCGCGCCAGCAGCAGGGATTCGGCGGACTGAACGTTCCCCTCCCGGAGAACGATGTTCCCCTCGACGACTTTGAGCTCCCGGACCAGCCGGCCGTGGTCGATCGTTCCGTAGGGGACGCCGGTGTGGTGGGCGTCGCGAACGAGGTAGTCCATCCGATCGACGTCCAGCTCCCCGGAGATGAGGCCGCCGAACTTCCCCTCGCCGGCCACCAGCGCCGCGATGCGGTCCGGGTCCAACCCGTGTTCGTCGAGCACGTCCGCAACGGGGCCGTTCGAAAGCAGGTCCCCCACATCGGTATGGGAGAGTCCGGTGGGTCGCTCGAGCAGTCCCTCCACGTTGTGACTGTAGGGCGTATGGCCGATGTCGTGCAGCAGGGCCGCGGCCCGGACGTGTTCAGCCCGGTCCCCGCCGACGTTGAGATGTTCGAGCGTCCGGCTCGCGAGGTGGTAGACCCCGAGGCTGTGTTCGAACCGCGTGTGGTTCGCGGACGGATACACCAGGGAGACGGTCCCGAGCTGCTTGATGTGCCGGAGGCGTTGCACCGTCGGTGTGTCGAGCAGCGCTCGGGCCGCACCCTCGACGTGGATATGGTCGTGGACGCTGTCCTTGATCGGTTTCATGGTCGGGCCTCGCGCCGTGAACGCATAAAACGGCACGGAGCGGCATTCGGCCGTCAATCGCGGTTACTCGCAGATCTACTTCCCGCGGTCGCCAGACGACGCTGGCGATCCATCAGACAGAACGAGACGCTTTTGGCCCTGCCCGCGGACCTGCCGGCAATGGTCACCTGTCTCGCCGGGGGGACCGGGACGCCGAAGCTGCTCCGGGGTGTCCCGGCCGATCGTGACGTCACGGTGGTGGCGAACACCGGCGACGACATCGAGCTCGGCGGCCTCTTGATCTGCCCGGACGTCGACACGGTCCTCTTCCTCGGCGGGGACGTCCTCGACCGGGAGACCTGGTGGGGCATCGCGGAGGATACGACGGCGACCCACGACCGGCTCCGATCGCTGGCTGCGGAGGCGGACCTCGAGACGGGCCCCAGATATCTCCCGGACAGCGCACAGACCGATGGACGGCCGATCGCTCGCTGGCGTCGGTTTTCGGGGGTCGGCGAGTTCATGGAGATCGGCGATCGGGACCGGGCTGTCCACATCACGCGGACCAGCCTCATCGACGAGGGCCACTCGCTGACGGCGGTGACTGAACGGCTCGCCGAGGCGTTCGGACTGGACTGGCGGCTGCTCCCGATGAGCGACGATCCGGTCGCGAGCATCATCCACACCGCCGACGGCCCGCTGCATTTCCAGGAGTACTGGGTGGCCCGCCGGGCCGAGCCGGCCGTCGAATCGGTCGAGTTCCGCGGGAGTGAGGGTGCCGAACCCACGGCGGCGGTCCGGGCAGCCCTCGAGGCCCCGGTCGTCATCGGCCCCTCGAACCCCGTCACGAGCCTGGGCCCGTTGCTCGCACTGGAAGGCATCGGGGCAGCACTCGCGGAGACGCCGACGGTCGCCGTTTCGCCGTTCATCGGCGAGCAGGTGTTCTCGGGCCCGGCGGCGGAACTGATGACGGGCACCGGCCGCGAGCCGTCGACCGCCGGCGTCGCCGCGGCCTATCCCTTCGCCGACGCGTTCGTGCTCGATACCGCCGACGAAACGGCGCTGGACCGGCCGACGGTTCGAACCGACACGACGCTGGACTCGCCCGCGGATGCCGAACGGGTCTGGGCAGCCTGTGAAGCGGCGCTCGCGGAGGTGGGGGCCTGATGTTCGAACCGCGGGTGGCGCTGGCGAGCCTCAGCGGTCAATCGGACGCGGCGTGGGCGAAGGCTGCGCGGCCCTATGCCGGGGCTGCGTTCCTCGGGGGCATCGCCGTGGACGAACGTTCCCGAGCCGCCGCCCGCCGGATGGTCGCGGATCGGGACCGCGAGGAGTTCCTCCCGGCGGATCCCTTCGAGTTCATCGGCTCGCAGCTGGCCGCGCTCGAGGGCACCGATATGCTCGCGGGGTACAACGTGCGGAGTACGACCCCGGAACAGGTCAGGGCCGCCGCCGCCGTCTGTGCGGAACACGACGCCATCATCGAGGTGAACGCCCACTGCCGGCAGGACGAACTCTGCGCCGTCGGCTGTGGTGAGGCGTTGCTCAAGGACGCCGAACGGCTCTGTGAGCAGGTCGCGGCGGCCACGGAGCCCGGCGCGCCGGTCAGCGTGAAGGTCCGGACGGAGGTCCCTGGGGTGGATCTCCCGACGCTGGCGCCGCGGCTGGTCAGGGCGGGGGCGACGCTCCTCCATGTCGACGCGATGGATTCCGAACCCGTCGTCGGGGCGGTGGTCGAGGCGGTCGGCGACGAGGCCTTCGTCATCGCGAACAACGGCGTGCGGGACCGCGCGACGGCGTTCGAATACCTCGAGTTCGGCGCGGATGCGGTCAGTGTCGGCCGCCCCAGCGACGACCCGGCGGTCCTGGCCCGGGTCAACGAGGCCGTAGAGGCGTGGTTCGCCGGCGCCTCCGACGGCCGCCAGTCCCCCAGCATGGAGCCGCCGTGACGCCGGCGACACGCGCCCAGCTGGCCCTCCTCCTCGAGGTGGCGAGCACGCCGACCCCGGGGGCCGTGGATCGCGAGCGCGACCACGCCGATCTCCGCTTCGAACACTTCCTGGCCGGCACGGTGGGCGCGGCCGACGGGATCGAAGCGGCCGCCGGGACAGAGCCCATCGGCGCTGCGTTCGAGCGGGCCGTCCGGGGGATGGCCGCGGTTCAATCAGGCGGGAACACCCAATTGGGCGCCCTGTTGCTCGTGGTGCCGATGGTCCGGGCCGCTGCTGCGGACGAGCTCACTCCCGAGTCGGTGACAGCCGTGGTCGAGCGAACCACGGTGGCGGACGCCGTAGCCTTCTGTCGGGCGTTCGACGCGGTGCCGGTCGGGTTGGGGCCGCCCCCCGACGGATTGGCGGACCTGGACCTCCGCGAGCCGGCGGCGGCCGCGGAGACGATCGAGGACCGGGGCATTTCACTGGACGAACTCATGTCGATGTCCGCCGAAACCGACGGGATCGCGCGGGAGTGGACGAACGGGTTCGAGCGCTCTTTCGGGGCCGCCGAACGCCTGCAGGCGCTGTCCGGTCCCCTGACGGAACGGGGATCCAGGGTTTTCCTGGAACTGCTCGCGGCCGAGCCCGACCCCTTCATCGCGAAACGCCACGGCGAGGCGGCCGCTCGGCAGGCCTCCAAGGGCGCCGCGGCGGTCCTCGCCGGGGAGCGGGAGCCGGATGACCTGGCGGGCTCGCTGCAGTCCGCGGGCCACAATCCCGGAACGACGGCCGATCTCCTGGCCGGTGGGCTCTTTATCGCTCTGGAACGCGGGGCGCCCGTATGATCGGCGTCGGGGCGGTGATCGACGCATGACCGACGAGTGGCCGGTGGCGCTGAAGGGCCTCACCGAGTCGGTCGTGACGACGCCGGACCCCGACGGCGGTTGGTCGCTCGCGGCGCTGGGACTCCAGCCCGGGGATCCCGTCACGGCCCGAACCTGGGGCCGGACCCGCACCCGACGCAACTTCGAGCGGGCCGGACGGGGTGTGGTCCAGTTCACCCGTGATCCGGTAGTCTTCGTCGAGGCGGCACTGGCCGTCAAAACGCTGGATCACCCGGATCTGGATGACGCCGATGCCCGGGTCGAGGTGGCGGTCGAGCGCGCAGCCGCCGGCCAGGACGGCGGAACCGAGTGGGTGGACTGGCGGCTGCAGCCGGAGTCGGTCTCGGTCCGGTCCGAAGCCGTCCCGACGATCGAACGGGGCTTCAACGCCGTGGTGGAAGCGACCGTGGCGGCCTCCCGGCTGGACGTTCCCGGGTACGATGAGGCGGCGCTCCGGGACCGTTTGGCCCGGTACCGAGCCATCGTGGACCGGTGTGGCAGCCCCCGGGATCGGGCGGCGATGGCGCGGCTCGACGAGCTGATCGGCGACTGAGTGTGTTTCGCGGTCTTCGCGCACGTGTGGACGGATCCCACGGAATGCCTATCCGTCGTCCGGGTGTCCCGGACCTATGAACTACGACCAACAGCTCGATCGGGCTCTCGAGGCGGTCCCGGATTTCGCGACCGAGGAGGATCGTCTCTCCGTGCCTGACCCGAGCGTCCAGCGTGACGGCGCGTTCACCCGGCTGGTCAACCTGCCGGCCATCGCGGAGGCCCTTGCCAGAGACCCGGACCACGTCCACCGGGCGATCCAGCGTGACCTCGGCACCAACGGGCAATGGAACGGGTCACAGGCCCGGTACAACGGAGAGTTCGCGGTCCCCGATTTCGACGCGGCGATCGCGGGGTATATCGAGGAGTACGTCACCTGTTCGGAGTGTGGCCGTCCCGACACCCGGTTGGTCACGGAGGACCGGAACCAGATGCTCCGGTGTACGGCCTGTGGGGCCTTCCGGCCGGTGACGAAACGCCGGACGGCACCGTCACAGCGATCCAAAGCCCGGATCGAGGAGGGCGAGAGCTACGAGTTCGAGATCACCGGCACGGGCCGGAAGGGCGACGGCGTCGCTAAGCGGGGCGAGTTCACGGTCTTCGTGCCCGGCTCCGGGGAGGGCCAAACCGTCACGGCCGAGATCGAGAGCGTCAGCGGAACGCTGGCGTTCGCCCGCCGGGTCAACTGAGCCGCCTGGGTGGCGAATAACGGGGTCTCACCGGGCTGTTCCGCAGCCGGGTTAGATGGGTTTATGCCCGTCAATGCTCAAAGGCGGGGTACATGGCGATCAAGCCGGCGTACATCAAGAACATCGCGACCAGCCTCATCGAGCAGTATCCAGAGGCGTTCTCGGACGAATTCGAGCAGAACAAGGAACAGGTGGCGGCCTTGACCAACATCGATTCGAAGGAAGTCCGGAACCGCGTCGCCGGCTACGTCACCCGGAAGCTGTCGGGCCCCGTCTCCGCATAACATCGGATTCTCACGCGCCGCCGACTCGCCAGCGGTGCCGCCGGCCCGACTCGTCCGGCCAAGCGGACGGCCGCGCGGTGCATCACAACCGTTTTCTGCACGAGGGGCCACCCCGTGCTAATGCCTACCACTGTCGGGGTTCTCGGCGCCACGGGTGCCGTGGGACAGCGGTTCGTCCAGCTCTTAGAGAACAGCCCGGCCTTCGAGATCGGAGCCCTGACCGCGAGCGACGCGAGCGCGGGCCGCCCGTATCACGAGGCCGCCAAATGGCGAGTGGACAGCCCGATCCCGGAAGCGATCCGCGAGGCACCGGTTATCGAGACGTCGCCCGACGCGGTCTCGGATGACGTGGCCCTCGTCTTCTCGGCGCTGCCGTCCGGCGTCGCGGCGGACGTCGAGCCGGCCTTCGCCGAGGCGGGCTACATGGTCTGCTCGAACGCTTCGAACGAGCGCCAGGCCGACGACGTCCCGCTGATCATTCCCGAGATCAATGCGGATCACCTCGGGCTGCTGGACGTCCAGCGGGACCGCCGGGACTGGGATGGGGCCCTGGTCAAGAACCCGAATTGCTCGACCATCACGCTCGTGCCTACGTTGGCTGCGCTCGACCCGTTCGGCCTCGAACGCGTCCGGGTGGCCACCCTGCAGGCCGTCTCCGGGGCCGGCTACTCCGGGGTGACGTCGATGGAGATCATCGACAACGCGCTGCCCCATATCGGCGGTGAGGCGGACAAGATGGCCGCCGAGAGCCGCAAGCTCCTGGGCAGCTTCGACGGCACCGAGGTGCACTGGCACGACGCCGACGTCTCCGCCTCCTGTAACCGGATCCCGACCCTGGACGGGCACTTGGAGAACGTCTGGGCCGAGCTCGAGAAGGAGGTCACGCCGGAGGCGGCTGCCGACGCCATGCGGTCCTATCCGTCGCTCGAGCTCCCGTCCTCGCCGGACCCGTTGATCACGGTCTTCGACGACCGCTACCGGCCCCAACCCCGGCTCGATCGCATGCTCGGCGGCGGGATGGGGGTCTCGGCGGGCGGGATCGAACCCGTGCCGTCCGGCGGGCTCAAGTACAACTGCCTGGCGCACAACACGATCCGCGGGGCGGCTGGCGCGAGCGTGCTCAACGGGGAACTCCTCGTCGAGGAGGGCTGGGTCTGACCTGACCGGCCAGTTTCGGACGTTTCACACTGGTTTCGCGGAGTCTGCTGTCCTTTCGGTGAGCGGACATGCGGCATGTATCATTGTCGCCAAGGGCCGTTAGAGGAACGGCAGCTCGAGCGGCACGGCGCCCTTGGCGTACCCGTCGACGCTGCCGTCCGGCCGGAGGCGGAACACCACGGCCGGACGGTGCCCGACGTCGGGTTGCTCACTCCGGACCTGGTGCCAGGCCTGATCCGGGAAGGAGGAACAATCGACGAAGAGCGTGACGCCGCCGCCGTGGGCGGACAGCTGTCCGTCCGTCTTGGTCGCGGCCGTCTCACGGACCGCCGCGACGCCCGAGTTGGCCGCCCGGTCGGTCGGCGGGAGCGGCCTGGTGACCTCCACGAGCGTGCCGTCGCCGTGTTTCTCGGCGCGGAAATCGATGGCATGGCCGGTGGTGACGTCGATCTCCGGCGTGATCTCGTACCCGGCCTCGTCGAGCAGCCAGGCGACGTTGAACTCCGCCATCGTGGCCGCCATTCGGGTGTGATCGAGGCGCTTCGAGCTGCCCAGCTTCGAGGCCATCGTATAGCGGTACTCGTCGAGGGTCCCCGTGGCCAGGAACGTCTCGTAAAAGGCCAGGCCCTCCTCCGCCGTGGCGTCGGGGAACCCCGCCGCATGGTCTTTCAGGAATTCGCGGGTCGTGTGTCGCCCGTCTTTCGAAAGCAGGACCGGCAGGAAGAACCACGAGAGGGTCGGATACTCCGCCAGCCACGGCGCCTCCTCGTGGAGTTGGGCGAGCAGCTCTTTTTCGGCCCACCCGGCGATCCCGTCGGGAACCTCCTCGAAGGTGTACTTCTCGGTCTGCCAGAGGCTGCTCGGCGTCTCCGTGTTCCCGAGCCAGAACGCCCGGTTGCCGTCCCAGGCGAACAAGGCGATGTCGCCGTTGTCCATCTCGAAGCGGACGGCCTCGTAACCGTCCGGGGGCTTGTACCACGGCCCGGCCATCCGGGCCCCGAGGTTGGCATCGAGCGGCTCGAGCAGCTCCGAGCGCACGCGGCCGGTGCTCCAGGACTGGTTCGAACGCCGGAAGCGAAGCGGCCGCGCCACGCCCGTAGTTCGTCACGGCGGGGTTTACGGCTTTCGAGGCGCCACCGCTCCCCAGCCGCTAAGTGCGGCCGTCCTCGAACGCGAGCATGGCTGTCATCCCGGAGGATTACCACGGCCTCTTCGAGCGGAAGACCTTCGCGCACGTCGCCACGGTGATGCCGGACGGGGCGCCACACGTCACTCCGGTCTGGATCGACTACGATCCCGAGACCGAGCAGGTGCTGATCAACACCGAACGGGGCCGCCAGAAGGCGCGGAACGTCGAGCGGAACCCCCAGGTCGGCATCAGCATGACCGACCCGGACGACCCCTACCGCCGTCTCTCGATAATGGGGGTCGTAACGGAGGCGACCACCGACGGGGCCCGCGAACACATCGACCGGCTCTCGCAGCGCTATACCGGCGGCGACTATCCGGGCGAGATCGAGACGGAGCGGGTCCTGTGGCGGATCCGCCCCGAGCGGGTCTTCTGAGCGATCGAGCCCCGGGGTTGGTCCCTTCCCCGTCCGGTTACGCCTGACTGAGTCGTTGGCCCGCAGCCACTCGGTCCAATCCGGGCCTACCTCCAGGCTCGGGACGGTCTACTGGGGAACCTGGTTTTCGAGGTCCTCGTAGGAGCCCGTGTCGTCGACCTGGGCCAGGTTGCCCGCGAGGATGTCGGCGACCCGCTCGTAGTACTTCGGCGTATGGCCGGCCACGTGCGAGGTGATTCGGACGTTGTCGAGGGTCCAGAGGGGATGGTCCTCGGGCAGCGGCTCCGGATCCGTGACGTCGAGGGCCGCGCCCGCGATCCCTTCGCCCCGCAGTTCGTCGAGCAATGCGTCCGTATCGACGACCGGGCCGCGGGCGATGTTCACGAGGACGGCCGTCGGCGGGAGGGTCTCGAGCGCCGCCTCGTCGACCAGTCCTTCCGTCCGGTCGGTGAGCGGACAGGCGAGGACGAGGTAATCCGTTCGTGCGAGGGCTCCGTGGAACGCCTCGTCGTCGAAGCCGACGACTTCGTCGGTCGGTCCGCCTTTGTCGGGCGTGTATCGCACCCCGATGGTGTCGACATCGAACCCGGAGAGCCGCTGGACGATCGCCTGGCCGATGTGGCCGAGCCCGACGACCGTGACGGTCGATCCCGCGAGCTCGTAGGCCCGGTAGTGGCGCCATTCGCGCCGGTCCTGCCGGCGCGTCCCCTCATGCAGGCGCCGGGCGAAGGTCAGCACCATGCCCAGGACCCACTCGGCGACCGGCGGCCCGTGGACCCCCGAGGCGTTCGTCACGGCCACGCCGCGTTCGGCGAGCTCGTCCATCGGCAGGTGATCGGTCCCGGCGTACAGACACTGGAACAGCTCGAGCTCGCTCGCGGTGTCGAGCAGCTCGTTCCGGAGATCGAGGCCCGTCACCACCGGGGCATCGGCCACGAGCTCGCGTTCCTCGGTCGGCGTCCGGGCGTGGACGACCTCCCGATCCGGCAGCCGCTCGCGCAGGGCCTCGACGTAGCCCCGCAGGGGCATGCCGTGGATGTCTCGACGCAGTACGACGACGTCCGGGTCGCTCATGGCCCGGCCTGAAGATTGGAGCCCATTTAGGTGTATCCCGAGCGACGGGCTCCCGCCCGGATTCGCCGATACGACAAGGGTTTTGCCGTCTTGACCGATAGGAGGGCTCAATGGATCAGCCCGACGGGAACGAGCTGTCGTGCGCGGCGAAGCTCGTCCACGTCGTGCTCGCGAACTGCGGCCCGCTCTGTCCGTCCGAGATCGCGGAGGAAGCCTATATCTCGGCGGAGGAGGCCCGAACGGGCCTCGAGGAGCTCGAACAGCGTGACGTCGCCGAACCGGTCTGTGGCGTCTGTGAGGCCAAGGAAGAGGTCTACGCGCTGACCGACAGCCCCGACCAGCCTGAACCGAGCGCTTAATTGGGCCCGTCCGCTACCGACTGGCTGCGTGTCGCAGTCCCCGCCGGAGCTCGTCCACCAGGACGCGATGACCGCGCGCGGAACCCCGGCACGCGATAGACGCCCGGCACGAGGGTTTCCCGGCTGAGGCGGTGCACCGCCCCGCGATGACGCCGGCTGTTAGTGTTCCGGGCGACATTCCCGCTGCCGAGGGGCTGGGCTGCACGCGGTGAGACATGACGCCGTCCCGGTGACCGAAACGTCCACTCCGGGACATCCAGCTCGAAACAAGCGGCGGGTCTGCAGGTTCGGTGCGCTTCGGAACCCCGCCGGTTCGGTAGTAACGGTTTTTCGCCCGCCGTCTGAAAGACGGCCATGCAGCCTCGCCGCCTCGAGTCGCTCTCGGCCGCCGAGCGGGCGGCACTGCTCGATCGCGACCAGGGCCTTGCGGCTGTCCGCGAGGACGTCGCGGCGATCGTCGATCGGGTCCGAGAGCAGGGCGACGAGGCCCTCCGGGCCTATGCGTCGGAGTTCGACGGCGTCGAGATCGATTCGATCGAGATCACGGACCGAGTGGCCGAGGCGGCCTCCGCGGTCGATCCGGTGGTCGAGCGGGCCATCGAGCACGCGGCCGAGAACATCCGGACCTTCCACGAACGGCAGGTACCGGCGGACTGGCGGGAGGACTTCGACGGCCGGACGGTCGGCCGACGGTTCCGTCCGGTGGATAGCGCCGGCGTGTACGTTCCGGGTGGCACGGCGAGCTATCCCTCCAGCGCGCTGATGGGGGTCATCCCGGCGACGGTCGCCGGGGTCGAACAGGTCGCCGTGGCCACACCCCCTGCTGATGAACTCCAGCCGGCCACGGCTGCGGCCATTCAGACCGCCGGCGCGGACCGGGTGTACGCGATGGGCGGCGCCCAGGCGATCGCGGCGCTCGCGTACGGCACGGAGACGGTAGCGCCGGTTGACAAAGTGGTCGGCCCGGGCAACCGGTGGGTGACGGCCGCGAAGGCCGCCGTCCGGGGCGACGTGGGGATCGACTTCTTGGCCGGGCCCAGCGAGGTGTGTGTCATCGCCGATGGGGACGCGGATCCGACCTACGTGGCGGCGGAACTGGTGGCGCAGGCCGAGCATGACGCCGACGCTTCGGTCGTGGCCGTGACTGATGATCCCGACCTCGCCAAGGCAGTGGCGGAGGCCGTCGACGCCCAGGCGGCCGGCCTCCCGCGCGAGGAGACTGTCAGGGCCGCGCTCGCGGGTGGATCGAGCGGGATCCTGGTCGCCGAATCGATGGCTACCGCCACTGAATTCGCGGAAGCCTACGCCCCGGAGCACCTCGTTATCTTGGCTGCGGAGGATGAACGCCACCTGGCGGCGGTTCCCAGCGCCGGCAGCGCGTTCCTCGGCCCCACGACGCCGGTAGCTGCCGGCGACTACGCCACCGGCCCGAACCACGTCCTCCCGACCGGCGGGAGCGCCCGCCTCACCGGCGGGCTCTCCGTCGACACGTTCCTCCGCTCGACCACGGTTCAGCGGCTCGATCGGGACGCGTTGGCCGAACTCAGGGGGGCGATCACGACGCTCGCGCGGACGGAAGGGCTCGAGGCGCACGCCCGGAGCGTCGAGCGCCGGTTCGAGGACTGACCCCGGCCGGGCGTCAGGATTAACATCGTCGGCACTCAACCACTGCGCATGAGTGCCGCGTCGGAGGGACAGGTGGCCGAGATCGAGGTCACTGAGACCGCCGCCGAGGAGGCCCTCGACCTCCTCGCGAGCCAGGACCTCGACGACAACGAGGCGGGCCTCCGCCTCTTCGTCCAGCAGGGTGGCTGTGCTGGCCTCTCCTACGGCATGCGGTTCGACGACGAACCGGAGCCAGACGACACCATATACGAACACCACGGCCTGCGCGTGTTCGTCGATCCGTCGAGCATGCGGTACATCGAGGGGTCCGTAGTGGACTACGAGGCCGGGCTCCAGGGCGCGGGGTTCGACGTCAACAACCCCAACGTCGTCAGCGAGTGCGGCTGTGGCGAGTCCTTCCGGACCTGACTACTCCTCCTCGAGCTCGAACGCGACCGTGACTTCGGCCTGATACTCCCGGTCGGCAGCCGTGGCCAGCTCGACGCCGAAGCCGTCCACCTCGATCCAGTGGATGTTGTCGATGGTCGCCTGCGCGCGATCGATGGCCTCGTCAGCAGCTTCATCGAAGCCGGCTTCGCTGGTGCCGATCAACGTGATTTTCTTGAAGACCATGGGTGATCGGGTCGGGATCCGCCCGCCCGGTCGACCGTTGGAGCTCCGGGCGGGTTTACTTTCGGGCGGCGTTCCTCGACCTCCCGCGACCCCCTATTGGGGGAGCCGTCGTTGGAGGGCGCCGACTAGGTCGGTGAGATAGGCGGTCCCCCAGATCGCGACGATAACCCCGCCGATGACATCGAACACGAGATCCAGCATCGTGTCCCGGAGGCCGTACTGGGTGAGGACCGAGCCGCTGCCGAGCAGCGAGGCGGCCCCGCCCAGGCCGAACTCGATGACCTCCCAGAACACGCCGAAGGCCACCACGAACAGCAGGATGAACACGAACATGAACCGGGGCGGCAGGTGGATCCGGTCGGAATGGGCATCGAACGCCCGCGTGGTCGCGTACCCGACCCCGGCGACGACCGAGGAGGAGAGCGCGTGGGTCAGGTGGTCCCACCACCAGAGCGAGCGGTAGAAGGAGAGTTCGCTGCCCGGGAGGCCGACCGTCCCCAGCGCGTGCAGGAAGACGGCGGCGGTAATCCAGAGCGTCAGGCCGGCGTCCATCGGGATGTTGTAGTCGCGCTCGAGCAGCGGCGGCAGTTGGGCGACCAGCAAGGCCACGGCGGCGTTGACCACGATCCCGGTGCTGCCACGCTCCAAGCCGATGAAGAGCAGGCCGACGAGGCCGAACTCCATGAGCCGGACCAGTTGTCGCTGCCGGCGGACGGTGATCCCGACCCGATCCCGAAGCCTCACGGCCGATTCACCTCGACACCCTTCGGGAGCCGGTCGTTCAGGCGGGCCAGCCGGCGGAAATACACTTCGAACACGATCCCTCCGGCGATTCCAGCCGCGGTCGAGAACACGAACTCCCACATGAGGCCGGTTTCGATGGCGTGGTCGCTGAGCGCCGGATCGAGCAGGAAGCCCGTCCCGAACAGGAGGTCGAGCCCCCAGCGCATCACGGCCCAGACCCCAGCGGTCGCCATCGTGCCGACCACGACGAAGAGTACCGCGAACGAGGGCGTCATCAGGACCGGCGTGAACAGCTGTATCTCGACCGCGATGATCAGGGCGAGTGCCGCGACGGCCAAGTAGGTGGCAAACCGGCTGGTCAGCGGCACCGTGGCGAACGTGCGGCCGATCAGTGGCAGCGCAGCGAGCAGGAGGACCTCCCAGGGCAGCATCACCTGCGGATCCCGGTAGGCGAGCGCCGGAGCGAGGGCTAAGACCGCGACCGTGGCGGCGAAACCCGCCCACAGCCAGTTGCCGGTCACGGCGCTGCCGACGACCACGAAGTTTACGAAGAGGATCAGGAGCCAGGCGAGCGCGGCGTTCCCCCGGCGCCGGGAGATGAGGCTGCCGAGCCGTCTCCCGTCAGGCATGGGCCTCGGAAGGCGCTGGGGCTACAAAACACCGCTGCTGCATCGCGCCGTGATTCATAGGGCGAGGTAAACGATCGTATAGGCGGCTCCGGCCAGGGTGACGGCGGCCAGGCCGGTCACCGCCGCCCGGGTCATCCGGCGGCGCTCGAACCGACGTCCCATCGAGACCGCTCCAAGCGATCCGACCGCGAGTACGCTGAAGACGAACTGATAGGAGGTTTCCAACGTCGGGGGTATCAGGACGAACGCGGCCGCGCCGTAGAGCACTCCGCCTGCGGCGGGGCGATCCACGGCTCGGAGCAGTGACCAGCCCAGCAGGCGGGCCCCGACCGCCACGCCGATCCAGATGGCTGTCAGTTCGAGCCCGAAGATCGCGAGAAGGTTCAGCGTCGGGTCCGCCAGGAGCGTGACGCGGTCCCCGAACACCTCTGTGCCGAACGGGAAGAACAGTGGGGGCGGCGAGCCGGTGAACAGGTCCCCGAACGGATGGCTCACGAGGCCCAACAGGGCGCCGGCGAGCACCACGGTCGGGTTGACGTCCCAGCGGGCAGCCAGCCGGGCGACCACGACCCCGGCCCCCACGAACAACAACAGCATCGCCGCGGCGAGGAGCCCGTTGCTGAACCAGCCGAGGGCGACGAGCCCGAGCAGGGGAACCGCCGCGGTCAACCGTACCCGTCTACCGGCGGCCGCCAGCGCGAACCCGATGGCGGCGGGGACGGCCAGCACGACGGAATGGGTCATCGCCCGATGAACTGCCTGTGAAGAGTCCCAGAAGGCCGCCGTCGCGGTCCAGATCCCGTTGGGATCCGTCCGCAGGACGCCAGCCACGGCATAGATCATGTCGACGTCCGGCACGATCGCGAACAGCCCGGCCAGCACGCCGAACTGGATCGCTCGATACCGCGACAACCCGTATCGGGCCGCGAGGCTCCCCCCGAGGGCGAATGCGATGAACGCGTGCCCGACAAACACGTCTCTCGGTAGGTGCCGCGCGGGCTTAAACCCGTCAGTTCGCCGGTGAGCCGCGCTTCGTCCACCGTTTCTCGATTTCGGCGTTCCCGCGCACCACGGTATTATCCTCCACGCCGAACCGGGTTTTGCGCAGTTCGATGGTCTCCACCACCCCCGTCATGTCACCGACCACTACCTCGTCACCCGGGTTGAAATCGGGGTCCCTGAGGAGGTAGATCCCCGCCACGGCATCCGCGATCATCCCGGAGAGAGCGTACGCCACGCCCAACGCCAGAAAGCCGCTCGCGGTGCCGAGCGACGCGGCGATCTGTTCGAGCCCCACGATGGAGAGGAACGTCAAGGCCGTGCCGAACCACAGGAACACCGCGATGATCCGGCTGACGAACTGCCGGTACGTCGGGTTCGCGGTCGGGAGCCCGCGACGGAGCCCGAATCTGACGAGGCGCATCACCAAGGAGATCGCGACCACGGCGACAACCAGGAACGCGATGGCGGTGACGATCGCCGGCAGTGCGGCCAAGACATCGGCGGTGATCGCGTTGAGTGTCTGCTCGATCACGGCACTCGGGCCGGTCTGGAGGACCATGGCCAAGCCAGGCCTGGAGGCCGGTTAAATCGCGCGTCCGGACGTCAGAACCCATAAGCGACGGGCGAACGGAGACGTGCGCATGCGCACGCCGCCCGCCACCGGAGAGCTGGATCCACCCGTCCGGACGCTCATGGGACCCGGCCCGAGCCCCGTCCATCCCCGCGTTCTGCGGGCGATGGCCACCCCGCTCGTGGGCCATCTCGATCCCTCCTTCCTTGAGCTGATGGACGAGACCCAGGAACTGCTCCGCTACGCGTTCCAGACCGACAACGAGTGGACCATCCCGGTCTCGGGGACGGGCTCGGCGGCGATGGAAGCCGCGATCGGCAACCTGGTGGCCCCGGACGATACGTTCCTCGCGCCGACCAACGGATATTTCGGGGACCGGATGGCGTCGATGGCCCGACGGGCCGGCGGCGAGGTCGCCAGGGTCGACGCCCCGTGGGGGGAACCGCTCGAGCCCGCGGCGGTACAAACGGCGCTCGAGAACCACGAGCCGGACGTCTTCGGCTTCGTGCACGCGGAGACCTCAACCGGCGTTCGCCAGCCGGACGTCCCGGCATTGACAGAAGCTGCCCACGACCACGGGGCCATCGTCATCGCCGATACCGTCACGAGTTTGGGCGGCGTGGAGCTCCGGGTCGACGACTGGGGGATCGATGTCGCCTACGCCGGGCCCCAGAAGTGTCTCTCCTGTCCGCCGGGCGCCAGCCCGCTGACGCTGTCGGACGCGGCCATGACCCGGATCCAGGAACGGAACGACCCGGTGCGATCGTGGTACCTCGACCTCTCTCTGCTGGCCGACTACTGGGGCGAGGCCCGCGCCTACCACCACACGGCCCCGGTGTCCAATGTCTACGCCCTCCGAGAGGCGCTGCGGCTGGTCGCGGAGGAGGGTTTGGAGGCCCGCTGGAAGCGGCATCGAACGATGGCCGGCGCGCTGAAGGCCGGCGTGGAAGCGATGGGCCTCGGGCTGAACCCGTCAGACGAGTATTGGCTCCCGAGCCTGAACGCTGTTCGGCTGCCTGACGGGGTCGAGGACGGTCCGGTGATCGAACACGTTCTGGAGAAGTACGATCTGGAGATCGCCGGGGGCCTCGGTGACCTCGCCGGGGAGGTCCTGCGAGTCGGCTGTATGGGGCACGGGGCCCGTGCGGAGAATGTCACGCTGGTCGTCGCGGCGCTCGCGGATGCCTTCGACACCCTGGGGGCCGATATCGACGCGGCGGCCGGGTTGGCGGCCGCCAGAGCGGCGCTCCCGTAATCCGAGTCAGCTCCTGGTTGACACGTTGTGATCCATCCGGCTTCCTGACTTCACCCTCATCGACCGATTCGGCGGTTTTACCCTTTTCACCCCGGTTTTTTTGGTCATCCGTTGCCCCCGACGCTATCCTTACCGAGACCTATAACCCCGCGGGGAGTCAATCGCGGGTATGCCCTCCCAATCGACTAAGGACGGCGACGAGGTCTTCGTCGCGACGGACGAGGCCGAAATCGGCTCGAAAGGCCCGTTCTACGTGGTGTACAAGTCCGAGGACCGGGCGGTCCGGTGGGGATACTTCTGTTCGAGCTGTGACTCGCTCAACACCGCGATGGATCCGATGGCGCGCATCACCTGTAACGACTGTGGGAACACGCGGAAACCCGAGGACTGGGACGCGGCACACGAGTAAAGGCATCCGATGTCCCTCAACCAGTGGGCCGTGAGTCGGCCTGATCCAGAGCGTCCGCCCCGCGGTGAGGATCTCTGATGTACCGTCTTGCGAGGGCGGCCGTCAGCCTCCAAGCTGGCGGACCAATCGACGGAACCTTCTCCGCTGTCCACCGAGACTGTCTATGCAAGAGGTTTCAGCGATCGGGTCTTCGGCCGCTCCCGCGACCGGAGCCGCTCGCATGAGTCGGGTCGTCGTTCCGGTCAGGTATCCGTTATCCAAGCACTCGCGGGCAACGCTCCGCCGGGCCATCGAGGTGGCTAAGGACCGCAAGGCCGCCTTGACGATCCTTCACGTCGACCTCTACCACCAGGGCCGAAACGTGACCCGGAGCGAACTCAAGGCGGCCGTCGAACGCGTGTTCGGGCCCCTCAAGAACGCCCGGTACGTCGTGCGCTCGGGGTTCCTGGTGGAGGAGACGATCCTCGAGGAGGTCGCGGCCGAAGGGGCGGACGTGGTGGTCATCGGCGAGAAACAGGTCGGTCCGTGGCGAGCGACGATCCGCCGGCTCGTCGGCGATCCGGACATCGAAGCGTACCTCCGAGAGGAACTCAGCGCCGAGATCGTGACCGCGGGTTGACTACGGGTTCCGCTGATCGCGGAGCTCGACGGGGAGTTCACCCGAGGTCTCGTCGAACACGTGGTGGCGATGGGGGTACGCGATCTCCGCGTCGATGTCGCCCAACTCCGCCCAGATCCGTTCGTTGATCGCGGATCGGGATCGGAGGATGTTGTACGGATCCTTCAACCAGAACCGCAGCGTCAACAGCACGCCGTGATCGGCATACTCCTCGATATAGCAGGTCGGAGCGGCCGGGTACCGGGCGGATCCGATACGGATGTCCGGACCGCCGCTGATGACCTGCGGGGTGTCCCGAGCCGCCTCCTCGATGACGCCCCTGGCCGCGTCGATGTCTGACTCGTAGGTGATCGTCACGGACAGGGACTGGCGGGTCCGTTCGTCCTCGGCGGAGAAGTTCGTCACGTCCCGCTCCCGGATCGTGGAGTTCGGGATGATCAGGAAGGTGTTGTCGAGGGTGAACAGCTTCGTATAGCGGAGGGTGATGTCCTCGATGAAGCCCTGCCGTTCGATGTTCTGGATCTCGACGAGGTCGCCGATCTCGTAGGGCTGGTCGGCGAGCACGAACAGCCCCGAGATGATGCTCCCGATGATCGGCGCGAGCACGATCCCGAGGACCGCCGAGAACACGGTGACCGAGAGAACGATATCGCCAAGGCGGAGGCCGAGGATCCACAACGCCGTCATGACCGCGACCAACCCTACCGCGAGCCGGGCGCTCCGGAGAACGGCCCGCGTCACCGAGGGCCGCTTGAACCGTTGGGCCGCCGGGCGGCCCAGAAACTGCCCCACCAAGCGGGCCAGGTAATACCCAAGGACCAACACCGTGATCGCGCCGGCGGCGCGGACGGCGCGGTGCTCGAGCGTGAGCCCTGAGAGCACCTCCGGCAGCCCGAGCTGGACCACGATCCCGGTCGGCGTCATAGCCAGACGGATAGCGGGCGCGGCCAAAACGGTTGGGTCAGGGGCCCCGGGCTCAGAACCGCTCGGTGCCGGCGTCGGTGATGACGCCCTCCAGGAGCCGCACGGGGGTCGCATCGTACGCCGGGTTGCTCACCGCGAACCCGGCCGGCGGTTCCCGGACGACTTCGCTGGCGGCCCGGTACTCGTTCTCGAAGTCGAACCCGCTGTCGAGGCGTTTGGCGTCCGAGCCGACGACCCACATCGGCACGCCGAGGTCGTGGGCCGTCGCCGCGAGAGGGTAGGTGCCCACGCGGTTGTAGAGGCGGTCCTCGACGATACAGTCCATCCCGACGAGCACGCGATCGCAATCCTCCAGGTGGATGCCCATGGCGCTGTCCACGAGCAGAGTCGGCTCGACGCCAGCCTGCCCGCCCAGCTCGCGAGCCATCTTGCGGCCGAGGTATCGCGGTCGCGCCTCCGAGATGAACACCTCGAAGGACTTGCCGTCGGCGGTCGCTTCCTCCAAAGCCGCCAGCACGGTCGTGGAGTAGTCGTGGGTGAACAGCGTCTCCCCGTCCTCGAGCGTGGCGGCGGCGTTCGCCGCGGCTTCCGCCTTCGCGGCTTCGACCCGCTCGATCACTTCATCGATCGCATCCCGGAGCTGGCCTTTGGCCTCCTCGACGGTCTCAGGGCCCGCGAGGGATTCACGGATCGTCCGCTGGGTCGACCAGAGCGACGCGTGCGACGGGGAGGCCCGCCGCAGTGCATCGCTGTTGCGGGTGAGGGCCCGCTCGAACTCCTCGACGGTGGCGAACTCCCGTTCCAGCAAGCGTTCGAGGGCGCGGGCGGCCTTCGTGGCGACCACCGAGGAGCTGTGGGTCCGCATCTCGCGGATCTCCGCGACGGTCTCGTCGATCATCAGCCGCGACCTCGGGCCCCCCGCCAAATAGTGTGCCGGTCGTCAGGCGGTCGCCGGGGTCACGGCGGTGTCGAGGGCCCGTTCGAGCCGATCGGCGACCGCCTCGGCGACCGGCTCGAGCGCCGGGTTCCCGACCAGCCCGAGCAGCCTTTCCGGGTCGACCGCGCTGATCCCCAGCGATCCGCCGTCGGTCTCGTACACGATGACGTTACAGGGCAGGAGGGCGCCGAGCTCGATCTCTTCCTCGAGCGCCTCGTGCGCGAAGGACGGGTTGCAGGCCCCGAGGATGCGGTACTGACGGAACTCCACGTCGAGCTTCTCGGCGATCGTGGCCTGGACGTCGATGTCCGAGAGCACGCCGAACCCTTCGTCCTCGAGCGCATCCACGACGCGGTCGACGGTCTCGTCGAACGGCGCATCGACTGTCTTGTTAATCGTGTACATATAATACAATACTCACTGTCGGCCCTGAAAACTCTTCTGACACCGCCCGCCGCTCAACCCTTCACGTTCACGACCGGGAACGTCCGGGCCACCTTGTCCCCGATCCCGAGCTCGTCAGAGACCCGGACGACCTCGTCGACGTCCTTGTAGACGCCCGGCGCTTCCTCGGCGATCGTGGCGCCGCTCTGGGCCTTCACGTAGACCTGCTGACCCGTCTGGAGCTCGTCGCGGACGTCCTCGCCCCAGTAGGTGTTCTTGGCCTGCGTGCGGCTCATCAGCCGACCGGCCCCGTGGGCCGTCGAGCCGAACGTGAGGTTCATCGATTCGGCGCCGCCCCGGAGGATGTAGCTGCCGGCCCCCATCGACCCCGGGATGATGATCGGCTGGCCAACGTCGGCGTACGCCCGCGGGATCTCGGGATGCCCGGCCGGGAAGGCCCGGGTGGCGCCCTTCCGGTGGACGAACAGCTCGCGCTCCTCGCCGTCGACGGTATGGACCTCCTTCTTGGCGATGTTGTGGGCGACGTCGTACAGCAGGTGCAGGCCCATGTCCCGCCAGTCCCGGTCGAAGACGTCCTCGAAGACCTGCCGGACCCCGTGCATCACGAGCTGCCGGTTCACCCACGCGAAGTTGATGGCCGCACCCATCGCCTGGTAGTAGTCCTCGGCGAGCTGGGAGCCGGCGGGCGCCGCGGCGAGCTCCTTGTCCGGGAGCTGGGCCAGCAGCCCGGCATGGGTCTGCTCGATCCGCCGAAGGTAGTCGTTGCAGGTCTGATGCCCCAGCCCGCGGGAGCCACAGTGGATCAGGACCACGATCTGGTCCTCCTCCAAGCCGAAATCCGCCGCGACGTCATCGAGGAACACGTCGGTGACACGCTGGATCTCGAGGAAGTGGTTCCCCGACCCCAGCGAGCCGATCTGGTTCTTCCCGCGCTGCTTGGCCTCGTGGCTGACCTTCGCCGGGTCGGACTCCTCGCGGACGCCCTCGTCCTCGCAGTGCTCGAGGTCCTCCCGGACCGCGTAACCCTGCTCGAGCGCCCAATCCATGCCGCGGTCAAGAATGGCCTCGACCGTCTCCACGGTGGACTCAACGACGCCGCCCTTGCCGAGCCCCGACGGGATGGAAGCGAACAGCTCGTCGACGAGCTCCTCCTCCCGACCTCGGACGTCCTCGTAGCTGAGGCTCGTCCGCATCATTCTGACGCCACAGTTCGAGACCACGAAGCCGTTCGCGACGAAGTTGTGGGCGTCGTGTTCGACGCCGATGTCGTAGACGGGTTCCACCCCTACCTCGTTGATCGATTCGATTTCCGTCTCGATTGTCAGATCATCGTTGACGTGGACCTCCTCGCAGAATTCGTCGAATCCAGGGAAGTCCCGCGGAGGTCGGTGTCGAGTCTCGACTTCACCCCGAATACTACGTCTGACAAAATGTTCGGGAAGGTTGATTTCATCCATAATCTCTCCGATAGACATTCCGCCATCCGCAAGGACTGCTGCTTGCTGGGCGGCTTCTTCCCGTCCCTCGATTGTTCGCTCTTTGTATTTCAGATAATGTGCCGCCAAGGCGGCTTTTCTCTGTTTTCTCCGATTATACCGATACCCGACGGTAGTCAGGAACTGAATCAGAGTCGCTGAATCGTTTTTAATTCCAAGACGGAGTCTTTCCATTTCGCTTGATTCCGGTCCGGTATCGAACCGTTCGACATTATTAGTCGCAATACCCAGGTCCTCCAAATACTCCGCAATCTCTCGCATAAACCTTTCACCATGATCAGCCATTTCCGAAACGCGATTTTGCGAAATCTTAGGACAGTGGAGATTCATTTTGTACTGTGCTGACGGTGCACTCATCTCGGCACCAAAGAAACTTGATAGGTAAAGTGCACGTTGCCAATCAGTCAGGTTATCGAGATAATCTGGGGTAGTGAAGTCTGATTCCACTTTCTTCCCGTCAGGAGCACCTAGCCGGGTGATGAGTTGCTTAAAACCGTGAGCTCCTACCTTGAAACTGTGTTCAGTAGTTTCGAATTGGTTATCATCAATATCGTGCTCTCTATCTCGTGAATAGATGCGCGATGGCGTAAATCCAATCTCTTCGATGTCGTGTCGAATTTGCTCTAAGTCCTCCGGCTCGCCATAGAACCACGATTGCTTTCCTCTGAACGACCCATCACCCGTGTGGAACCCCACGATTTTTAGGAGCCGATTGAACGCATCATCGGTCGATTTCAGCGGCAACAAACCGCGAGATTTCAGGAAGGAAACGAGCTGCTGATTTTCATCTTGGAAATCCGATTCAGAGAGGACGACGAATTCTTCCGGTTCCTCATCCGGAACACCGTCAAACTGGCGGACGAAGACCGTATCTCCCGGCGCAAGATCTCGCAGTTCGACCATCCCATTTGGGGTGAGGAATGGGTGGTCAGCCGTTGCTCTGACCGTGTCACCCGTTTTGGTTTCGACTTCATAGATTTGTTTGGCCTCGGATTCAGTAAACAGGCTGATATCTGATGGCAGAGGCTCTTTTGCTGAGACGATCGCCTGCTCGTCCTCGAATCTCTCTTTCAAGTCACCTATTCTACATTTTCGACCGAACTCGAGCAGGACATTCGTATCATATGGGTGACAATTTATGTCGTAGCCCACCGCTCCGGGCGAGATACACCCGTCGTTGGCATCGATCCCGGCGACGCCGCCGACCGGGAAGCCGTACCCCTGATGGCCATCCGGCATGCAGATGGCCGGTTCCTGGATGCCCGGGAGGTGCGTGGTGTTCTTCAACTGCGTCAGCGTGAGGTCGTCCGCGATCTCCTCCAGCAGCGCTTCGCTGGCGAGCACCCGCGCCGGCACCCGCATGTCGCCCTCCCGCGGGATCTCCCAGACGTAGTCCCGAACCTTCTCCAGGGTGATCCCGTCGGCACTGAAGGTCGTGGCCATACCAGCCGCTTGGGGCGTCCGGGCGGAATAGGTTTCGCCCGGCCTCAGACGTCGAAGACGACGTAGGCCCGCCAGCCGTCATCGATCCGTTCCAGCGCCATTTCCGAGTAAGTCACGGCCTTGACTTCCCGGGCCTCGATCTCCGAGACCGGAACGCCGCGGGCCGAGGCAGTCAGCTGCCAGTCCGGGCTTCCGGCGTCGATCTCGACCGCGTTCTCCACCGGGAGCACGTCCCGGACGTCCCGCTCGTAGATCAGCCGATCGAGGTAGTCGAAGAGGAGCGCTTCGGGGGATTCAGCCTCCAGCTCGAACCGGAACCGATCCCCCGTCTCGGGGACGGTCTCGATATGGGCGGCGGCGAGGCCATCGGCGACCGCGGCGAAGACGTTCGCCATGGTGTCCGCGGTGGCTTCGACCGCCACGTCCGCCGTGTGATCACGGAGCTCGAAGCTCATCGACCGAACCAGCCCTGATTGGGAGGACTTTCTGGAACGGAACCCGGGAACGGGAGCGTGGCCGCGACTGACCCGCGTTCGGCCCCGAGCCGCCGTGATCCGTCCGTACTGGTCGGGGCCCTCTCTTCGGCGCGCATACCGGGAGCTTCGCCCCCGTGGATGTTAGCGTTCGTGGTCGGGTGGCCGTGAGGTTGGCTCCGACAGCTCGCCCGACGGTGGAATTATAGTCGGCCGAACACTACCAGCCGGCAGTGAGCGTCAACGTCGAACAGGTCGTCGTCGAGTCCGGCGACGACGAACTGCTCGAGGCCGCGTGGGACCTGAAGGAGCGGATCCGGCAGGAGCAAGGCGTGCTGCGCCAGAAGCGGGGGTTCTTCACGCGGGCCTACCGCCGCGCCACGACCTATGCCTATATCGACCGCGAGGGCGACAGTCTCATCGGCTTCGCGTCGGTCCGCCGCGACGGCTACATCCTGTTTCTGGCCGTGGCCCCCGAGCACCGGGGCGAAGGGTTCGGCCAGCGACTCGTAGCGACCGTGGCCGAAGCACACCGGCGGGTGACCTGCCACGCCCGGACGACCAACGAGGACGCGCTCGGGTTCTACGAGGCGCTGGGCTTCGAGCGGGTCCGCCGCATCGACAACTATTACGAGGACGGCGGCGCGGCCTATTATCTCCGGTTGGGGGAGGGCGGCCTGACCGATCGGCTCACCGATCTCTTCCGGCGGTAAGATCCACTCCCCCACACAGCACGCCTGAGGGCGTCGAGAACTGTCGTGAGCCCGCGTCGAGATCGGCGTCTCGGTCGCTGCGGCCCGCAGTAACCAATCTTAAGCCGGACGCCCGTTGGCTACGCGCATGGATCAGGAACGGGCCGTCCTCGACCTGCTGCTCGAGAACGCTCGACACACGACCGCGGACATCGCTCGCCAGACGGGGTTGCCCGAGGAGGAGGTCCACGACGTCATCGCGGACCTCGAGGCCGACGGGATCGTTCGGGGGTATCAGGCCGTCGTCGATTGGACGACGCTGGACGACGGGCACGTCCGGGCCATGGTGGAGCTCAACGTCGAACTCGACCGCGAGACCAGCTACCAGGACATCGCTCGTCGCATCGTGCCGTACCCCCAGGTCGACTCGCTCCGGCTCGTCAGCGGCGAGTACGACTTCGTGGCCGACCTCGAGGGGGACTCGATGCACGGGCTGTCGGACTTCGTCTCCGAGGAGATCGCCCCCATTCCCGAGATCACGCAGACGGTGACGCACTTCATCATGGACACGTACAAGGAACGCGGCATCGAGTTCGAGACGGACGACGGCGACGATCGGCTCGCCGTCTCTCCATGACGCGGTCCGAACACCGGGCGCCGCTGGCCGCGTCGGAGCGGGTGCGGGCTGTCGAGCCGTCGGGCATCCGCCGGTTCTTCGAGCTCGCGACCGAACACGACGACGTCATTTCGTTGGGCGTCGGGGAACCGGACTTCTCGGCCCCCTGGCGGGCCCGGCAGGCCGGTTTGCAGTCCCTCGAACGGGGCGAGACGTCCTATACGACGAACCGTGGCACCCGCGAGCTGCGCGAGGCCATCGCCGACCACGTCCAGCGATACGACCTCGACTACGACCCGGACGACGAAGTCCTCGTCACGACCGGGGTCAGCGAGGGGTTCGACGTGGCCATCCGGGCGCTCGTCGATCCGGGTGACGTGGTCGCGATCGCCCAGCCGGCCTACGTCTCCTACGAGCCCGCGGTCCGCTTCGCCGGCGCCGAGCCGTTACCGGTCCCGACCGCCATGGATGACGGCTTTCGGCTGACCCCGGCCGCCCTCGAGGCGGCTGGCGCCGGAGCAGCCGACGCGCTCGTCCTCTGCTATCCCAACAACCCGACCGGGGCGGTCATGTCCGCCGAGGGTCTCCAGGCGGTTGCCGATTTCGCCACCGAGCACGATCTCACCGTCTTCTCCGACGAGGTCTACGCGGCCCTCACCTACGACGGCGAGCACACCTCCATCGCGACCCTCCCCGGCATGCGCGACCGGACGGTGGTGTTCAACGGCTTCTCGAAAGCCTACGCCATGACGGGCTTGCGGCTCGGCTACGTGCTGGCGCCCGCGCCGGCCATCGACGCGATGAACCGGATCCACCAGTACACCATGCTGTCGGCCCCCACGACCGCCCAGCACGCCGGCCTGGAAGCCCTCCGGACCTGTGCCGATGACGTCGAGGACATGCGCGAGCAGTACGATCGCCGCCGCCGGTACGTTCACGCTCGGTTCGAGGAGATGGGGCTGGACTGTGTGCGCCCGGGCGGCGCGTTCTACGCGTTCCCGGCTGTTCCCGACGGCGACGACCAGCGGTTCGCCGAGGCGCTGCTCGAGGAGGAATCCGTCGCCGCCGTGCCGGGGCGTGTATTCGGGGCCGCCGGGACCGGACACCTCCGGGTGTCCTACGCGACCGGGATGGCCGACCTCCGGGAGGCGTTGGCCCGGATCGAGACCTTCCTCGGGGATCGGCAGTAGCCCTCGACGGAGACCGGCGGCCGCTTGAGCCGAAAGGCCGAACGCTTTACCGCCACGCGCGCGGTGGGTCGATCGATGGACGAGCGGACGCGGGCCTATCTCCGAGGGCGGTTCCGTGACTTCTATCGGAAGGCCCCGCCCCCCACGCCTCCGGCCGCCGACCGTCGGGAGTGGGGGTACATCCCGTGGACCGAGCGCTCGGGCACGACGATGGTGCGCCACCGGTCCCTGCTTGATCTCGGCGAGCTCGGGGAGTTCCTGGCCAGACAGCGGCCCCAGCACGTCTACTTCTCGGCCGGCCGGTATCGCGATCCCGGGGCGCCGACGATGGGTGAGAAGGGGTGGGCGGGGTCGGACCTCGTGTTCGACCTGGATGCCGACCACCTACCCGCCGTCGACCCTGACGAGGACGCCTACAGCGAGATGCTGGCGGCCTGCAAGACGTCCCTGGAACGGCTGCTGGCCTTCCTCGAGGAGGACTTCGGCTTCGAGGACCTGCAGGTCGTCTTCTCCGGCGGGCGTGGCTACCACGTCCACGTGCGCGATCCCGCGGTGCAGGAGCTCGATCGGGAGGCCCGGCGGGAGATCGTCGACTACGTGCGCGGGGTGGGCGTAGAATTCGAGGACGTCGTCGAGACCACCCAGCGACGCCGTGGCGTGAACGCGCGGGTCCTCAAAACCGACGGTGGCTGGGGGCGACGGGCCCACCGGCGCCTGCTCGAGTACGTCGACGACCTCGCCGCCCTGGACGACGCGGCCGCGCTCGAGCGCCTCCAGGCGTTCGACGGGATCGGCGCCACGCGGGCGGAAACCGTCCTCGAGGTGATTCATCAAGACCGCGAGGCGCTCCGCACGGGCGATATCGAGCGCGGCGGACAGGCGATCCGGCTCCTCGCGGAACGGCTGTTCGAACACGCGACCGAGGCGGACAGCGCGGCGATCGATGAACCCGTCACGACCGACACCCACCGCTTGATCCGGCTGCCCGGAAGTCTGCACGGCGGGACGGCGCTGAAGGTCACGCCGGTGGCCCGCTCGGAGCTCCACGCGTTCGACCCGCTGGTCGATGCGATCCCGGAGCCGTTCACCGGGCACGACGTAGCGATCGAGGGGGACGGCGGCCCGCCGCTCGAACTCGGCGGGGAAACGTTTACCGTCCCTGCCGGCGAGACTCGAGTACCGGAGTACGCGGCCAATTTCCTGATGGCGCGGGGCCGCGCCGAGAAAGCCAAAGAATGAACCTGGAGGACCTCAGATCGGCCCAGGTCGAGGAGCGCGGGACCGACAGCCTCCAGCCCCTCCGCCCGACGTTTTACGAGGAGGCGGCGGCGTATCTCGCTGAGCTACGGGACCGCCGGAACGACCTCGCCGCCCGGCTCGATGACCCATTCGACTCCGAGGAGGTCCGCCAGTTGAACGACGAACTGGAAACCGCGGAGGAGGTCGTCGAGGCGCTCTACGAACGCCGGGTCGGCAAGCTGGTCAAACGGGCCAGCCTGGCGGCCGCGGGCATGGCCGTCGACGAGGAGGGCCTCACCGAGGAGGAGCAGGCCCTCTTCGGTGATCTGGTCGAACGGATCGAGGCCAACCGGTCGGCGGTTCTCGACGCCCTGGAGGCGGAGCCGGGAGTGGTGGAGGACTCGCCGGACGCGGTGGACCGGGACGCCGGACCACCCGAAACCGCCGACGAAACTACCTCGCCCGACCTGGCCGCTGAAGACCCGGAGGCCGGAACGCCTGAAGCCCCTGAGGCCCCGGACCGTGGTATAGAGGCCGATCCGGTGCCGGATGACGGGGCCAGTACGCCCGTCGAGTCGCCGCCGGAGACCGACCGGACGGACCGGCTCACGGTGCGGATCACCGATCCCGTCGGCGAAATCTACGGCGTCGACGACCGCGTCTACACGCTCGAAGCCGAGGACGTCGTAACCTTGCCCGCGCCGAACGCCCAGCCATTGCTCGACCGCGGGGCGGCCCAACGGATCGACTGACCGGTTATCCTCGGCCGAAAGGAAGCGAGTCCGGAGTCGGTGGCCTTACTGGAACGTCCGGCCGACCTTCCGCTCCTCGACCTGGTCGCTCTCGCGGTGCGACAAGCTTTCCTGGAGTTCCTGATAGCGTTCCCGGACCTCTTCGGTGACGCTCGGACCGACGTCGTCCAGCGCTCGTTCGAAGTGTTCGTTGGCGATCCGGACGTTGCCGACCGTGTCCGGGATGTCCTCGGGCTCGACCGAGGTGACGAACTCTCGGCTGGCGGCCATCGCGGCCTCCCGACAGACGGCCTCGATGTCCGCGCCGACGTAGTGCTCGGTCTTGGCGGCCAACTCGTCGAGGTCGACGTCGTCGGCCAGGGGCTTGTCCCTGGTGTGGACCTCGAAGATGGCGCGCCGTGCGGCCTCGTCCGGTACCGGCACATGGACCTGCCGATCCAGGCGACCGGGCCGCAGGAGGGCGGCGTCGATCAGGTCGGGCCGGTTGGTCGTGGCCACGACCACGACGTCCTCGAGCTCCTCGAGGCCGTCGAGCTCCGTGAGGAGCTGCGAGACGACCCGTTCGCCCACGCCTGAGTCGCCCTGATGGCTGCCCCGCTCGCTGGCGATCGAATCGATCTCGTCGAAGAACACCACCGTGGGGGCGTTCTCGCGGGCCTTCTTGAAGATTTCCCGGACGCCCTTCTCGGACTCGCCGACGTATTTGTTCAGGAGCTCCGGGCCCTTGACCGAGATGAAGTTCGACTCGGCCTCGTTGGCCACGGCCTTCGCGAGCAGCGTCTTGCCGGTGCCGGGCGGGCCGTAGAGCAGCACGCCCTTCGCGGCCTGCATGTCGAGGGTCTCGAACACCTGTGGGTATTCGAGCGGCCATTGGATCGTCTCCCGGAGCCGCTCTTTGGTCTTCTCGAGGCCGCCGACGTCCGACCAGGAGATGTCCGGCACCTCCGCGAAGACCTCCCGGAGGGCCGAGGGCTCGACGCCCTTGAGGGCGTCCTTGAAATCCGCCTCGGTGACCTGGATGGACTCCAGGACGTCCGCCGGGATCTCGTCGGATTCCAGGTCGAGCTGCGGGCGAACCCGGCGGAGGGCGGTCATCGCCCCCTCCTTCGCCAGCTGTTCGAGGTCGGCACCAACGAAGCCGTGGGTGTTATCGGCGTACTGTTCGAGTTCGACCCCTTCGGCGAGCGGCATGCCGCGGGTGTGCACCTGGAGGATCTCCAGGCGACCGTCGCGGTCCGGCACGCCGATCTCGATCTCGCGGTCGAACCGACCGCCGCGGCGCAGCGCCGGATCGATCGCGTCGACCCGGTTGGTCGCGGCGATGACGACGACCTCGCCCCGTTCGTCGAGGCCGTCCATCAGCGAGAGCAGCTGTGCGACCACGCGGCGTTCGACGTCGCCGCTGGCTTCGCCACGCTCCGGCGCGATGGAGTCGAGCTCGTCGATGAAGATGATGGCGGGGGCGTTCTCCTCGGCCTCCTCGAAGACCTCCCGGAGCTGCTCCTCGGATTCGCCGTAGTACTTCGACATGATCTCCGGGCCTGAGATGGTCTGGAAGGACGCGTCGACCTCGTTGGCGACCGCCTTCGCGATGAGCGTCTTGCCCGTGCCCGGCGGGCCGTGCAGGAGGACGCCCTTCGGGGGCTCGATGCCCAGGCGCTGGAAGAGCTCCGGGTGTCGCATCGGCAGCTCGATCATCTCGCGGACCTGCTCGAGCTCCTCCTCGAGCCCGCCGATGTCCTCGTAGGTCACGTCCGGCGTCGCCTGCGGGGCGCCGGCGGCCTGGCCGCCGACTTCCTCGGCCGGCCGCTCGGAGATGGTGATCTGAGTGCCCTCGTTGACGACCACGGTTCCGGACGGCGTGGTCTCCGCGATCCGCATCGGAAGGCCCTGCTGGGAGCCGAATCCGATCAGGCCGACGTTCACGCGGATGTCTTGGCCTTGGGTGACCGCCCGCCCGGAAAGGCTCTCGCGAACCAGGGGACGGACGTCCCCCTGGATCCGGAGGTTCTGGGGGAGCGCGACGGTGACCTCTTCGGCCGGCTTGACGTCCGCGGGCTCGACCTCGACCTTGTCGTCGATGCCGACATCGGCCTCCTGGCGGAGTCGTCCGTCGATACGGATGACGCCCCGCCCCTCGTCCTGCGGGTAGCCCGGCCAAACACGGGCGACCGCCCGGCCGCCGTCGTGTCCCTCGATGACGATGTAGTCGCCGCTCTCAACCTCGAGCGAGTCGGCGGCGCGCGGATCCAGGGCGGCCAATCCCCGGCCGGCGTCCTTCTGTTTCAGCGGCTTGACCGTGAGTTTCATTGTGCTACCTCGACCGTAACGACGCCGTTGCGATTAAAGGCTCGTACGTCACCGGCGGGGATTTCGATCTCCCGGTGGCGGCCGTCATCAGTCACGATGATGACGGTCTCGCCGATCACATCGATCGTTGGATCCTCGCCGGAACCGAAGTCCGCGGCGAACACGGTGTGGTCACCGTATTCGTATTTGCGAGCGATGCCGTCGTCGACGATTTGTTTGAGACTCATCGGAGTTTCCTAACTCGTGGTAAGTCCTTCCTATATATAAATCTATCTACGGCATATTCGAAGAGGGCGAAGGGTTAGTATAATCAGCCCTGATAGCGGTCCACAGTAGCCAGCACCAGCGGATCGTTGTGTCAGAACGTCTTTCATGGCGCGGATCAATCATCGAACTATGCAGGACGTCCGCCACCACGGCCGCCGGACCGCTTACCGGATGAGCGACCGGGGTGGCGACGGTCCGCCGATCCTCGCCGTTCACGGCAGCGGCAGCGATCACGGGGTGTGGCGGGCCCAGCATCGGTTGGCGGACGAGTGGCCGTTCGTCGCGCTCGATCTCAGCGGCCACGGCGACTCGGCGGACGTCGATACGCCGCCCGGCCCCGAGACGCTCGGAGCGTATGTCGAGGACGTGGTCGCGGTGGCCAGAGAAACGAACGCGGCCGTACTGTGTGGGAACTCGCTGGGCGGCGCCGTGGTCCTCCAGCTCGCCCTGGAGGCCGATCTCGACCCTGCCGCGCTGCTCCTGGTCGGGACCGGCGCGAAGCTGGGGGTGCGGTCGGACCTGTTGGGCTGGTTGGGTAGCGATTTCGATCGGGCCCTCGAGTTCCTGCTGGGCCCGAACCGCCTTTTGACGAATGCGGACGACCGCTACCTGTCGGCCGTCGAGGAGGCGATGCGGTCCGCAGGCCGGACCGTCACCGAGCGCGACTTCCGTACCTGCGACACCTTCGATGTCCGCGATCGGCTCGGCGAGATCCGTGTCCCCGCACTCGCGGTGACCGGAGAACGGGACGAGCTGACCCCGCCGGCCTATCACGAATACCTCGCCGAGCAGCTCCCGGCGGGGGAGTGGACCACCATCCCCGACGCCGCCCATCTCTCCATGCTCGAACAGCCGGCCGCCTTCAACGACGCCGTCCGGTCGTTTCTCACTGAGACCGGCCTCTGATCGAAGGACCTAGCCTCTTCAGCGAGAGAGTCCCGTGGTTAACGGCGGGCGTAAATCGCGTCCGCTGCGCCGAGT